>JAOZTK010000019.1 GCA_029942185.1 Flavobacteriaceae bacterium | reverse complement strand
TAAAAGGTATTAAACCTCAGGGTATCCCGATAGCTATCGGGACTGAACCCAATAAAAGGAATCGACCTATCACGCCTTTGTCGTGACAGGAAAGGTCGAGGTATTAACCAATAACCCGCTGAAAAAGCGGGATTGGTTCGACTAACTAAAAAATTGGAATAATTTTTTAGAGTCTCACAAATCAATTATCAGCTCTGCGAACTGCCCTCACCTACAGTCAGCTGTGCGAAGTCTTCCGACTTCGCACATCAACCCTGCACAAGTATCATACGGGATTGACAGTCTTACAAAAAACCATCTGCTACTCTATTGCCACTAATATAATTTTTTTGCGGTCTTTGCGTAAAAATTTTGTGATCTTTGCGTGAAACAGTAATTATTACCTTAAATCGAACTCAATACAGCAAGTTAAGTACTTTTTTATTCCACCCAAAAAAGATCCGAAATAATACCATCTACCAAAAAGAATTTTTCGGTTTTTACCACTACCCTATTCTTGTTCACTAATTCTAAAGCACCTTTTTGTAAATATTTCTGTATATTTTTAACGAGGTAGGATGAATATTTTTGTCCAAAGTTCTTTTTAATTGTATCTAAACTAATTCCCCACATAGTCCTTAAACCCGTCATAATATATTCATTATACCGCATGCTCATTGTCAAATACTCTACTTTATTCGGCCGAATGCCTTCTTTGAGGGTATTGATATAAGCTACATTGTTTGCCACATTCCAACTTCTACTTTTTTGATTGTAGGAATGCGCCGAAGGACCTATACCCAAATACGATTTTCCTTGCCAATATGAAGTATTGTGTTTTGATAAAAAACCTTCTTTTGCAAAATTTGACAACTCATAATGCAAATACTCATTTCCCTTCATAAAACTTAATAGGACATCAAAATGAGCTTTTGCCAACTCGTCGTCCAAAGCTTCAATTTTTTTAGATTTAATTTGATGCGCAAGTACAGTTTTTGGTTCGACTGTTAAGGCATAAGACGACAAATGAGGAATGTCAAGTGCTAAAAAAGTATCTAAATTTTTTTGCCATTTAGCCTGTGATAATCCAGGAATTCCATAAATCAAATCAATTGTAATATTTTCAACACCTACATCTTGAGCGTCCTTAATTGCTTTTATGGCTTCATAAGAAGTATGCGCACGATTCATAAAATGCAAATCGGAGTCAAAGAAAGATTGCACACCGATACTCAATCGATTAATCCCCAATTTTTTCAAGCCTTTTATATAGGACTTTGACAAATCATCGGGATTTGCTTCTAAGCTGATCTCTGCATTTTTAGCGACGGAATAATTGGAATGAATACACTTAAAAATACCTTTTAACTCATCAATAGTAAGAATTGAAGGCGTTCCGCCACCTAAGTATATTGTATGAATTTGTTCATTGAATTCATTTTTTCTTAAAACGAGTTCCTTTTCAATCGCATTGACTAATGCCTCTTTGTTGCGTAAAGAAACAGAAAAATGAAAATCACAATAGTTGCATTTTTGTTTACAAAATGGGATATGTAGGTAGAGTCCTGACAATTATAGATTTTGTTTAAATGCAAAAGTAACCTAAATTGAACTTCTCTTTATAAAAAAATCCCGATAATTGTCATAAATTATCGAGATTTAAGCACAATGTATATTTAATATTTACTTTGTAAACAACATTTCACGATATTTACTCAAAGGCCAGAGTTCATCATCAATTTTTAACTCTAATTTGTCACAGTGATACCGAATCTTATCGAAATAGGGTTTAATCTTTTTGCAATAAGCATCGGCTTTCTTTTCAATATTCTTAATCTTATTTGCTTTTTTACGGGCTTCAACCATGTCATCTATCATAGCTATTATCTCGTTGATATGATTTGAGATGGATTGTATCAATTTCATTTGTTCTTTTGCCGTTTCCTTATAAGACGTCCCAAAGATATCTTTAATCCCTTGTACATTTTCTATCAGAGTATTTTGATAACGAACTGCTGTTGGAACCACATGGTTTCGCGCAATATCTCCCAATACTCTCGCTTCAATTTGAAGTCGTAAAACATATTCCTCTACTTCTATGTCATGCCTTGCTTCAACTTCTATTTTTGTCATTATATTCATATCCTCAAACAGCTCAATAGATTTTGGTGTAATCTGTGCACGCAAAGCAGTGGGTGTGGTTTTATTATTACTCAAACCTCTTTTGGCTGCTTCTTTTTCCCATGCTTCACTGTAGCCATCACCTTCAAATCTTATCCTTTTGGATTTTTTAATATACTCTCTCAACACATTGAAAATGGCATCGTCTTTTTTCATCGCCTTATTTTTAATCAAGGCATCTACCTCTATTTTAAAATCTCTAAGTTGCTTTGCGACAATTGTATTTATAATCATCATGGGCATCGCAGAATTAGCTCTGGAACCCACGGCTCTAAACTCAAACCTATTCCCTGTAAAAGCAAAAGGAGAGGTACGATTACGATCGGTATTGTCCAGCATAATCTCCGGTATTTTACCGACGATATTCAATTTTAAATCTGTTTTTTCCTGAGGTGATAATTTTCCTTTGGTAACTTTTTCCAATTCATCTAAAACATTCGTTAAATGCTCTCCAATAAATACCGAAATAATTGCCGGTGGTGCTTCATTTGCTCCCAATCGGTGATCATTACTTGCCGAAGCAATCGAAGCACGAATCAATTCTTCATAATCGTGAACAGCTTTTATAGTATTGACAAAAAATGTTAAAAATTGAAGATTATTCATCGGAGTACGTCCCGGACTTAAAAGATTAACACCTGTGTTAGTCGCTAAACTCCAATTATTGTGTTTTCCGGATCCGTTTACACCCGCAAAGGGCTTTTCGTGCAACAAAACTTCAAAGTTGTGTCTTATCCCAATTTTCATCATAATGTCCATCATCAACGAGTTGTGATCAACTGCTAAATTAGCTTCTTCAAATAAAGGTGCTAACTCAAATTGATTGGGAGCCACCTCATTATGACGTGTTTTAGCCGGAATTCCTAATTTTAAAGATTCTATTTCTAATTCACGCATAAATGCGATCACACGATCTGATATGGAACCAAAATAATGATCGTCTAATTGTTGTCCTTTAGCAGCAGTATGTCCCAACAAAGTTCTACCTGTTAATCGTATATCAGGTCGACTGTCAGCAAAAGCACTATCAATAAGAAAATACTCTTGTTCTACACCTAAAGTAGCATGTACTTTATTGACCTTTTTATCAAAATACTTGGCAACAGCTGTAGCCGCATCATCAATAGCTTGAAGCGCCTTTAAAAGAGGTGTTTTGTTATCCAATGCTTCACCTGTATAAGCTACGAAAATCGTAGGAATACACAAGGTAGTTTCATAGATAAATGCTGGAGACGAAGGATCCCAAGCCGTGTAACCTCTCGCTTCAAAAGTATTGCGAATACCACCGTTTGGAAAACTCGACGCATCCGGTTCTTGTTGCACCAATTGCCCTCCATCAAATTTTTCCATTGCTTTTCCATCTCCAATAGGTTCAAAAAAAGCATCGTGTTTTTCAGCAGTTGCACCGGTTAAGGGTTGAAACCAATGCGTATAATGCGTAGCTCCTTTTGACAAAGCCCAATCTTTCATGGCACTTGCTACTTGATCTGCAACTTTCCTATCCATCTTTTTTCCAAGTAAAACAGCATCTTGAACACTTATAAAAGCTTCTTTTGTCATTGTTTGACGCATGGAATCATTATTAAACACATTTATACCGAATAATTCGGATCTTTTAGCCGTTAATTCTTTTACTTCAACCGGCTTACGATCCATTGTTTTTTCGAGGGTTCTAAATCTAATAGTTGGCATTTTTGGTAATATTTATAATTTATAAAGGGGTAAAAGTAGCAATAAATGACTTACAAACAATAATACCCCCTAAAATAAGAGGGTATTGTTGATAAATAGTGTTTTTTGTTAATATAGGTGCTTTAAAAAGTGTAACCTAAAATCAGGACGAGACACAAAGTTAGGTAGAAGAGCGTGCGAAGTCAGGCGAGATAGTGTGCAAAGTCAGGGGACTTCGCACAGCGGTCTATCATTTGTTTAACTTTGCAAAGATATGAGTCAGGAGACTTCGAACAGCGATTTTGTACAGCATCGGAAAACAGACAAAAGTTTAAAACCTATAAACTCAGTTTATACAAATACTGATTGATTACATTTTCCAAACCCAAATATAGCGATTCGGCAATGAGTGCATGACCTATGGATACTTCATCTAAAAAGGGAATTTTTTTTGAAAAATATAGGATGTTATGCAAACTTAAATCATGTCCTGCATTAATACCAAGACCAAGTTTATGTGCTAACTTTGCACTTTCTACATAAGGCAAAACAGCTTTTTTATTACCCTTGTCATATTGCAATGCAAACTCTTCCGTATATAGCTCTACTCTATCAGCACCGGTCTCAGCAGCTGCTTCAATTAGCTTAAAATCTGTATCTATAAAAATGGAAGTTCTAATATTATTTCGTTTAAATTCAGCGATTACTTCTTTTAAAAAATCTTGATTTGTCACTGTGTCCCATCCGGCATTTGATGTAATGGCATCAACAGAATCTGGCACCAAGGTAACTTGATGGGGTTTTACTTCTAAAACCAAATCAATAAATTTAGGAATCGGATTCCCTTCAATATTAAATTCTGTTGAAATAATGGGTTTTAAGTCTCTGGCATCTTGATATCTAATATGTCTTTCATCAGGTCTTGGATGTACTGTTATACCTTGAGCACCAAAATTTTGTATATCAATAGCCGACTTGACTACATTGGGAAAATCGCCCCCACGAGCATTTCTTAAAGTGGCTATTTTATTAATGTTTACACTTAGTTTAGTCATTGTTTTATATTTAATCGTTATTGTACACTGAGCGGAGTCGAAGTGTTATATTTGCAAAGTTATTAAAAACAGTTATTCTAAATACAAGTATTATCGGAAGATTTAGAATCTAACGCAACTTACAAACGAAAGGATTCGTGAGCTAACCAAGAATCCTTATATTTTAAAACTAGTTTCTACTAGAAGCCATACGTTCTGTTGAAGGAAAATACCTAATTCTGAATTCTAAATTCTAAATAACTTATGGTACGAATATTGACATAAATGCAGTATATTCGCAACGTATGAAAATAATGGATTACATAAACGAGGATTTTAATGTATTAAGATTAGAAGATTCGATAGCTGAGGTAAAAGAGACCTTTAAAGATTTACCTTTTACGCATTTTCCCATTATTGATGATGGAAAATTGATCGGAATGTTAGCTCAGGCAGACATTATTCATCTGACAAAGAACGAAAGCCTCTTAAGTGAAATGCAGTATTTTTTTCGGTTTTATAAAACAGATATTCCCGATAGCTGTATCGATCTTATTCGTTTGTTTGCCCAACACGACACAGATATTTTACCCATCACAGACAAAAATAACGTTTATTTGGGTTACTTTGAATTGGATGAAATCCTGAGATTGTTTTACAAATCACCCTTTTTTAAACAAAACAGTACGACGCTCTTAATTGAAAAAGATAGCGAAAATTATTCCATGAGTGAAATTGTGCAAATTGTTGAATCAAACAATATTACACTCTTGGGACTCTATATATCCAATATAACAAATAATCACACGCAGGTTACACTGAGATTAGATACTGAAGATGTCAACGAAGTCATTCAAAGCTTTAGACGTTACAATTATAAAGTACTGACACATAACAAAAATGATTTGTTAATTGAACAATTTAAAAGCAGGGCAGATTACCTACATAAATATTTGAATATCTAAGCATTTTGTTTAATCGACTTAGCGCAGAAAACATGAAAATAGCAGTATTTGGACAAGCATATAAAACAGATAGTTTAAAATATATCCTACAATTATTAGGACTGTTAGATAAAAAAAATTGTGAGGTATATATTGTTGACGAAGTTTATAGACTTATTGAGAATCAGGTTAAATCTGTTTATAAAACTTTTGATTCAAGCAAAATTCTCAATCCCACTTTTGACTATGTAATAAGTATTGGTGGTGATGGTACCATCTTAAGGGCTGCTACGATTATTCGTAACTCAAATATTCCAATAATTGGGATTAATACCGGTCGTTTGGGATTTTTGGCAAACGTCCCCAAAGAAGACATGCAGAAAGCCATAAACCAACTATTTGCAGGTGAATTTCATATTGACAAACGCAGTTTATTAGAAGCGAGTACCGCTGAAAAAAATATTGATTTAGGAATTAATTTTGCTTTAAATGAAATTAGTGTAAGTCGTAAGAATACGACAACAATGATCATGATTGACACCTATTTAGACAATGAATTTTTAAACACCTATTGGGCAGATGGATTGATTATAGCAACTCCTACCGGTTCTACAGGTTATTCCTTGAGTTGTAATGGCCCCATAATCACACCTCAAGTAAAAGCCTTGACCATAACCCCTATTGCACCTCATAATTTGAGCATTCGACCTTTAATTATTAGAGACAACGCAACTATTAAAATACGTATAAGCAGCCGGGAAAATAAGTTTTTACTTTCCATGGACTCTCGAATAGTCAGTTTGGATACAGACACAGCGATTTTTATAAAAAAAACAAATTTTAAATTGCACATGATTGAACTAGAAAACCAAAGCTTCTTAAAAACATTACGTGAAAAATTGCTTTGGGGAAAGGATACTAGAAATTAGTCTTTAGTATTTATAAAGTTATTAATAAACAGGCAAAAAATTATTAAAAACCATGGGAAGAGCATTTGAATTTAGAAAAGCGCGAAAGATGAAACGATGGTCAGCCATGGCCAAGACTTTTACAAGAATTGGAAAGGACATTGTGATGGCCGTTAAAGACGGTGGCTCTAATCCAGACACCAATGCGCGTTTACGATCTGTTATTCAAAATGCCAAAGCCGCTAATATGCCCCTAGCAAATGTAGAAAGGGCAATAAAAAAAGCTTCTGACAAGAGCACAGTTAATTATGAAGAAAAACTTTTTGAAGGATATGCAGCACATGGGATTGCTATTTTGGTAGAAACAGCAACAGACAATAATAACAGAACTGTTGCAGATGTTCGAGCGGCTTTCAATAAATATGATGGAAATCTCGGGACTTCAGGTTCCGTTGTTTTTATGTTTGAACATACCTGTAATTTCAGAATCAATCCGGAAGGCAAAGATATCGATAAAGAAGAACTTGAATTAGAACTTATCGACTTTGAGGTGGAAGAGGTCTTTGAAGATGACGATGGTATTTTAATCTATGCCCCATTTGAACAATTTGGTGCAATACAAAAATATTTGGAAGCCACTGAACTTGAAATTCTTTCATCCGGTTTTGAACGCATCCCTACAACAACAACCAAATTAAATGAAGTGCAAAAAGAAGCTGTCGAAAAACTTTTAGAAAAATTAGAAGAATTAGACGATGTTCAAGAAGTCTATCACAGTATGGCATAACTGAATAAGAGCAAAAAAATAATTATATTCATTTATCATTAAACCCACTAATAAAATCAATTGTATTTTTAAAATAGTACTAATTTCAATGCTCGTCATTACAGGTGTTTCTTGTATAAAAAACATCCCGAATCCGGTTGTTGGAGAAGTATATATTGTACACGACACAGGTTTAACTACATGGAAAATTATCGATATTAATGACACCGAAATCTATTATATACCAAATGACTATCAGGTCAGTGAAAAGCAGTTAATTGACAGTATTAATAATCCCGAGAATTATACAGACACTCCTATAATTATAAGTAGAGAAGACTTTCAAAAAAAACAAAATTTACAGTTATTAAGCCTCAATTGACAACAATGAACACAGACGAATTGCTAAAATATTTATTTTAAATCTATGAACAAAATCCTACTGCCTTTAATAATCAGTTTATTTGCGATACACATTTCAAATGCTCAAAAATTAAAAGGCAATAAAAATGTGATTACAGAAGAAAGAGAAATAACGAGTTTCTCTGCAATAGTCGTTAAGAATAAATGCAACCTATTTCTCGAAAAAAGCAATACAAACAGCCTACGCATTGAAGCGGATGAAAACTTACTTCCTGCAATTGAAACAAACCTTATTGATGGGGTTTTAGAAATATCCTTGTCTCAAGAAATTATAAGAAAAAAAGCACTTAACATCTATGTAGGTGTTACAAAATCTATCCGAAGTATTAAAGCGCAAGACAGAGTGAAAATTATTGGAAAAAATGACATTTATGCAGATTCTATCGAACTTATAGCAAAAGATTACGCTTCCATCGAACTAACTTTAATCGCTAGCAAACTTACACTTAAAGGAGCGGACAAATCTTCTATGGAACTATCTGTGAATAGCAACGAGGATCTATTTGTGATTTTAGATCAAAAAAGTTTTGTAAAAATGAACACAGCTACAAAAAAACTAAAACTTTCGCTTACCGGCAATTCCGCAATAGAATTAAGTGGAAATTGTAAAGAACTCATCGCAACTACAAATACAAATTCTCGTGTTAGAGCTAAAGATTTATTAGCAGATTATGCAGCTATTAATACAACCGGCAAATCCAATGTCTATATTAATGTTGCGAAAGAGATTATTATCGAAGCTGAAGAGTTATCAGAAATATACCTTTACGGTACGCCCAAAGTATTTATTGACGGCTTCAAGGATCGATCAACACTATATAAAAGATAACTTTAAAAAAAGCCTATACTCATGAAACCACGAGTTTTAATCATAGATTTTGGTTCGCAATACACACAACTTATTGCACGTAAAGTAAGAGAACTTTTTGTTTACAGCGAAATACTTCCTTTTAATGCATTACCCGAAAAATTTGACCAGTATCAAGCAGTAATTCTTTCCGGTAGTCCTTACTCTGTTTACTATGAAAAAGCCCCAAAAATTGATATAGCTGCGATTCGTGGCAAACTACCCATTTTAGGTGTTTGTTATGGAGCACAATATATGGCACATCACGAAGGAGGAAAGATTGAAGCATCCGAAGTAAGAGAATACGGACGTGCAAATCTACAAAACATAGACTCTGAAGATTTATTGTTCGATCGAATAGAAAACGGAACTCAAGTTTGGATGAGCCATGGAGATACGATTATTGATTTGCCAGCTAATTTCAAATGTATTGCAAGCACCGAACATGTTGCACATGCCGCTTTTAAAATTTTAGGTGAAAAAACTTATGCAATTCAATTTCATCCTGAAGTTTACCATACAAAAGACGGACAAAGAATCTTGGATAATTTTTTATCAAAGATTGCCAATGTGAGTAAAGATTGGACTCCTAGAGCTTTAGCAGAAGAAATTATAGAAAATTTAAAAGAAAAACTTGGAAATGACAAAGTTATTTTAGGTTTATCCGGAGGTGTTGATTCTACTGTTGCTGCTATTTTATTGCACAAAGCAATCGGAAAAAATTTGCATTGTATCTTTGTTAATAATGGTCTATTGCGTCTTGATGAATTTGATACTGTACTACAACAATATGAGGGTATGGGATTACAAGTTCGGGGTGTAAAAGCTTCAAAACGCTTTCTAGAAGCTTTGAAAGGACATTCTGAACCCGAAACCAAGCGTAAAATTATCGGAAAAGAGTTTATAGCTGTTTTTGATGAAGAAGCACACAAAATTAAAAATGTAAAATGGCTTGCTCAAGGAACTATCTATTCTGACGTAATTGAGTCTGCAACGGTTGACGGTCCTACTGCCACTATCAAATCACACCACAATGTAGGTGGCTTACCTGAGAAAATGCACTTAAAAATCGTAGAACCTTTACGTTTGCTATTTAAAGACGAAGTGAGACGTTTGGGTGAAACTTTGGGAATAAGAAGTGAATTGTTACAAAAACATCCTTTCCCGGGCCCCGGTCTAGGGATACGAATTTTAGGAGAGATTACAGAAGAAAAGGTAATACTCTTACAAAAAGCAGATGCCGTATTTATTGATGCACTTAAAAAATGGCATTTATATGATAAGGTGTGGCAAGCAGGCGTGATGTTGCTTCCCGTACAATCTGTTGGTGTAATGGGAGATGAACGAACCTATGAGCAAGTGGTAGCACTTCGCGCCGTAAGTTCTACGGATGCCATGACAGCTGACTGGGTAGATTTACCTTACAAATTTTTACAAGAAGTATCTAATAGAATAATAAATAACGTTAAAGGCGTTAATAGAGTAGTCTACGATATTAGCTCCAAGCCTCCTGCGACTATTGAATGGGAATAATTTTAAAAAAATAAGTAGCTCACAAACACTAGGATAACGTACAAGAAAATTTTAATATATTTGTCTTGAATTAATGAATAACTATGAATAGCAAAAAACACCTCATACTAGTTGTATTTTTTTTAATTACATCACAATTCTTTGCCCAAAATGCAAAAAAATACACAACTTACGTGGTAAAATCCGGTGAGACGATAAGGAGTATCGCAAAAAAAATCGACTGTAAAACTAAAGAGATCAGAAACCTAAATCCAGATGTAGACAGGAAAAATCCTCCTGTAAATACAACCTTAGTGGTCCCTAATAAAAATTACGGAAAACCTATAATCAAGGAGCTTGTAGAGCCAAAAACAGTCGTTATTCACATCGTCGAACCAAAAAACACTTTTTATGGTATTGCAAAAAAATACAACGTTACTATTCAATCTATAAAAGATGCTAATCCAATCGTAGCAAACGGACTTAAAACCGGTCAAAAACTTCGTATTCCCTCAAAAAGCGAATATACTGTCCATCCTAAAAAGTCTAAAGTAGAATTTTACAGAGTAAAAAAAAATGACACGAAATGGCATATTGCTACTATGTACGATATTACAGTGGCAGAGCTTAATCAAATGAATCCTAATTTACAGGGTAAATTGCGTGAAAACGATACTATTTGGGTACCGGCTTCCAATGAAATTCCGGAAGAGATTAAAGACACCTATAAGCAAAATCAAAATCCACCCTATATCTATCATGTTATCAAAGAAGGGGAAGGGCTTTTTAGAATTGCTGTTTTATACAATACTACTCAAGAAGAAATTAGAAAATTAAATCCTGAAGCTACCAAAAAATTACGCCCGGGTATGTTGTTGAAAATTCCCGGAGAAAAACCAACCAGTGATTTTACACATAAAATAGTCAAAGGAGACACCTTCTACAATTTAACTCGTAGATATGGCATTAGCAAAAAGGAACTGCTATCTCTTAATCCTGAATTGGATGAAGGTCTAAAAATAGGAATGTACATTGTAATCAAACCACTTCCAAATCAAGTCTCTAACACCGATAGTATTCCAATTTTTCAACTAAACAAACTGCTATTAAACGATTATAATATTTCACTGAGCAAACCCATCCATCTCAGTTTTTTGATGCCCTTAAAGACTGATTTGAAAGTTGATTATAGCTCCAAAAAAGACAGTCAGTTACGCACTATTTGTACGGATTTTTTTATGGGTGCAGAGATGGCAATAGATTCCTTGAAAAATTTAGGATTAACGATAAATTATCATGTATATGACACAAAAAATAATTTATCTCAATTATACTACTTACTTAAAAATGAGGATCTCAAAAACTCTGATGCGATTATAGGACCTTTCTTTTTTGAAAACACGCAAAAAGTGGCGAAAAAATTCCCTAACATTCCCGTTTATGCACCTTTATATTCTAAGAAACAAAGTACAGATTATACTAAAAATTTAATAAAATCTGCCGTTGACAAAAAAGAGATGCTCACTGTGCTAACCAATTATCTTCTCAGTAATTACAAGCAACAAAAAATAATCATTGTAACGGATACAAATAAAGAAAATATAAACAAAGCTAAAAAAATTACACATCTGTTAAAACAACATGATTCCATTTCAAGTATCACGTTGATTGAACCTTCTCGAAATAAAAAACGACCGAAGGAAATCTATATGAATAAAGAAAAACTACAAAATAGTATTGAAGAACTAAAAGAGACATGGGTAATCCTGATTAGTGATGACGAAATTGTGTTATCAGATACGGTCAACACATACGGAGTACTGTCGATTGAGCATAACATTCGTCTTTTTACTCCTGAAAATTTTAAAAGTTTTAAGCACTTAGATTATCAATATTTAGGGCAACTCTTGTGGAGTTTCCCCGCCAAACAATTTGACCACCTTGACACAAAAGCCGTTGCAAAATTTAAAAGAGAGTATTACCAACTAAATCACACCTATCCTAGTTTGGAAGCTTTTACAGGTTTTGATTTAACTTACGATGTTATAATTCGATTGGCTTCTTCCGAGGATTATACTACGGGTCTGGAATTGGGAAAATCAAACCGTTTATCCCAACAGTTCAATTACGTGCCTAAAAATGGTGGGTATTTTAATAAAAGTGTTTTAATGATTGCTTTGAATAACGATTTAGAGTTTAATACACTCGATTAAAGAACACTTATAAACCTGAATATGGTTTATAACAAATCTATATTTCCTTTTCCTTCTCTGATAATTTCTGGATAACCTTGTGTTACATCAACTACAGTTGAAGGAATATTTCCCCCAAAACCACCATCAATAACTATATCGACCTTATTTCGCCAATTTTCAAATATTATTTTCGGATCAGTTGTATATTCAATAATCTCATCAGAATCTTTAATAGAACTTGCTGCCAAAGGATTTCCCAATTCTTTAATAATTGCCCTGACAATATTGTTGTCTGGAATCCGAATTCCAACTGTCTTTTTGTTTTTAAAAGGCTTGGGTAACGTATTGGACCCTTCCAAAATAAATGTAAAAGGTCCCGGTAAAGTACGTTTTAATATTTTATAGATAGACGTATCCATCGAACGAACATATTCTGATAAATTACTCAAAGAATCCGTGATAAATGAAAAGTTTGCTTTTTCAATTTTAACCCCTTTGAGTTTTGCCAAATTTTTAAGAGCTTTGGGATTATGCAAATCACAAACTAAGCTGTATACTGTATCAGTAGGAATAATTATTAGAGATCCGTTACGTAATCTTTGTACGATATCATGTACACGTCTTTCGTTGGGGTTTTCTTCGTATAATTTAACAATACCGGCCATCTAGCTCTCCAAATAAAAAATTTATAAATTTTCGGCGATAAATGTACAAAATTAAAAAATAGCAATTAATAGCTTTTTATCCGGAGATTAAGTAATTTTGATTCCCGAAAACAAAAATAGAGATGCACAACAAAAATACAAAGCGAACAACACTTATTGGTAAGGACAAAAAATTCATGCTGAAAGCAATTGAAATGGCACAAGAAGGCATGGACACTAATGAAGGTGGTCCCTTCGGTGCAGTGGTTGTTAAAAATGGCAAAATAGTCGGAAGAGGCAATAATAAAGTAACCTCGACAAATGACCCAACAGCACATGCTGAGATTATAGCCATAAGAGATGCTTGTAAAAACTTAAACACTTTTCAATTAGACGATTGTACCATATATACTTCTTGTGAACCTTGTCCCATGTGTCTCGGTGCCATTTATTGGGCACGTCCTAAAAGAATCGTTTTTGCGTGTACAAAAAAAGATGCGGCTACTATAGGCTTCGATGATGCGTTTATCTATAAAGAAATTGAGTTGCCAATTAACAAACGTTCTATAAAAACCGAACAACAATACAGAAAAGAAGGACTTACAGTTTTTAAAGCTTGGGGTGAAAAACAAGATAAAGAAAAATACTAATAGACAAGTAATCATATTCCTGTCAATGTTTAAAAGAAAAAGTCACTATTTTTAGTCTGTATATTTTTACTGACTCTTTTAATTTTAAATCAACATCCATGATAGAAAATCAAGATATTCGTTTCCATAAAGCCGGTCAATTTGAAGAAACTCGTTTTGAAAAAATTCACAATATAACTTTTGACAATTCTAAAATAGCTTCAAAATTAGTAGCTGAAGAAATCGCTGAATTAATTCGTGCAAAACAAAAGGAAAACAAAACATGTATTTTAGGACTTGCTACAGGATCTTCTCCTATTTTGGTCTATGCTGAATTGGTAAGACTATATCAAGAAGAAAATTTAAGCTTTAAAAATGTGATTACTTTCAATCTGGACGAATATTACGCCATGCCTAAAGAGCATCTTCAAAGTTATCACTACTTTATGCATATTCATCTTTTTCAATTTATCGATATTAAACCAGAGAATATTCATATTCCGGATGGAATGATATCCAAAGATAAACTACGTGATTATTGTCTCAATTATGAAAAATTAATTGAATCTTGTGGAGGTTTAGATTACCAACTATTAGGAATAGGAAGAACCGGACACATCGGTTTTAATGAGCCCGGATCTCATGTCAATTCAATTACACGAAGTATTACACTAGATTTTCTCACGAGATCTGATGCGGCATCTGATTTTCACGGACTGGATGCTGTCCCTAAAAAAGCAATTACTATGGGAATCGGAAGTGTTTTAAAATCTAAAAGAATTGTTCTTTTAGCATGGGGTAATAAAAAAGCAACTATTCTTGCTAAAACAATAGAAGGCAACATTACTTCAAATGTTCCTGCCACCTACTTGCAAAAGCATAACAATACAAGCTTTATTTTAGATATTGAAGCGGCTTCATTGCTTACTAGAAATAAAACTCCTTGGTTAGTTCGATCCTGTGAGTGGTCCCCTAAATTAATACAAAAAGCAATAGTTTGGCTCAGCAATCAAACCGGTAAATCAATTTTGAAACTAACAGATAATGATTACAATACACATGGTATGTCTAGTTTGCTAGCACAAAGTGGGGCAGCATACGATATTAATATTGCCATGTTTAATCATTTTCAACATACCATTACCGGTTGGCCCGGTGGAAAACCTAATGCCGATGATACTTATCGTCCGGAACGCGAATATCCACACAAAAAGAGAATCCTGATATTTAGTCCACATCCTGATGATGATGTAATATCAATGGGTGGAACACTAGACAGACTCGTTTCTCAAGGGCATGATGTTTATATAGCTTATCAAACTTCAGGTAGTACTGCCGTGTCAAATATCGATGCTTTAAAATATGCTGAAGTTGTAAGCTCTCTTTATGCAACAGAAACAAATGGTTTTTCAACTGACATGCTAACGAATCTTAAGCAAGATAAATCAACTAAAGCTATTTGGAATTTAAAAGGGCTTATCCGTCAAAAAGAAGCTTTGGCAGCCGTTAGGTATCTCGGTGTAGAAGACAAAAATGTCTATTTTCTTCAGTTACCTTTTTACGAAACAGGCAAGACTAAAAAGCTACCCATAACAAACACTGATATTACTTTGACTCGTGAATTAATAGAAAAGATACAGCCCCATCAAATATACGCTGCCGGCGACTTAGCAGATCCACATGGAACACACAAAATATGCTTAGACGCAATATATCAGGCTGTTGATGAAATTAAAGGGAATGATTATATGAAAACATGCAGAGTTTGGCTGTATAGAGGAGCTTGGGAAGAATGGGCTATTGATGAAATTGAAATGGCAGTACCTTTAAGTCCGGATCAAGTATTACGAAAACGAAAAGCAATTTTTCATCATCAAACACAAAAAGATCATGTGGTGTATCGAGGAAATGATCTCCGAGAATTCTGGCTTCGAGCTGAAGACAGAAACAAAGAAACAGCCCAAATATACAACAAATTGGGTCTGGCAGATTACGAAGCTTTAGAAGCATTTAAACGTTATCATTTTTAAACACCCATGATCAAACTGACAGTTCATAGCTTTAACCTAAAACTAACACATCCCTTTACCATCTCTAGGGGTACTCGTACCGTGATTCCAAATATAATCGTCGAATTACAATACGATGGAAAATCGGGATTTGGAGAAGCTACTGAGAATAAATACTACGGTGCTTCCGTCAAAAGTTTTAAAACAGCTATAGAAAAACATCGACCTTTAATAGAAGAAATCAATATTAAAACCAAACCGAAAAATTTTTGGAATCGCATAGCACCTCTTTTTAAAAATAACACCTTTTTACTCTGCGCTATTGATGAAGCTTATCAGGACTTATACACTCAAAATTTAGGAGTAAAACTTTACGAATATTGGAATTTTAAAATTGAATCTATACCCATGACGAGTTACACAATAGGTATTGATAAAGTTTCAAAGATGCTGGCTAAGATAAAGGAAAAGCCTTGGCCTATTTATAAAATTAAATTAGGCAGCAAAAATGATGTCCAAATAATTCAAGCTTTACGCAAAGAGACTCAATCGATATTTAGGGTCGATGCAAACGGAGGATGGACTGTTGAAGAAACCCTAAAAAACGCAATAGAAATGAAAAGTTTAGGAGTTGAGTTTATCGAACAACCCCTACCTGCTTCTGATTGGCAAGGTGCTAAACAAGTTTTCCAAAAATCTGTTTTACCTATAATTGCAGATGAAAGTTGTGAAAAGGAAGAGGATATCGATAAGTGTTATGGCTATTTTCACGGTGTTAATGTTAAACTGATGAAATGTGGAGGCTTAACCCCTGCAAAGAAAATGCTTGAAAAAGCAAAACTTCTCGGCCTTAAAACTATGGCAGGTTGTATGACAGAATCTTCTATTGGGATCTCTGCCATTGCACACCTACTCCCCTTACTAGATTACGTCGATATGGATGGTGCGTTACTACTATCAAACAACCCTGCAACCGGTATAGCTATAGAAAAAGGAATTATTACTTTTTCGGATAAAAAAGGTATTGGAGGAAGCTTAATCCATCAATAAATGACAAATATCATTTCTGTTGGACTTTTTTAACCGACAGTCTGTCTTTTTTAACTTTTTATTAGTATTTCATATGTATATGTAGTACATTGTGCTCTTAATTCAATTTTATTAACCAAATCAATAATTATATGAAACAGTTCAGCTTACTGATTGTTGCGCTTTTGATGGGTAGCATTTCAGTTTTTTCACAACAAATCGAAGTTTCGGGTATTATTACAGATGAATCGGGCGAAGTAATGCCCGGAGTTAGTGTACAAGTAGTCGGAACGAAAGTAGGTACACAATCTGACTTTAATGGAAAATATTCCATTCATACAGAAATGGCCGAGAAATTACAATTTTCATACGTAGGTATGAAAACAAAAACAAGAGAAGTTGTCAGCAATCAACTAGACATCGTTCTTACTGAAGACATGTTAGGTTTAGATGAAGTTATAGTTACGGGTAGAGCCGGTATTGCAACTAAGAGACAACTCGGTTCCTCAATTTCATCAATTAGCGCTAAAAATCTAAGCGCTTCTAAAGCAAACGTAAGTATTGGTGAAGCTTTACAAGGTCAAATTGCCGGTGCACGAATAAACCGAAGTTCTGGTGATCCTTCCGGAGGTATATCAATTGTGTTAAGGGGAAATAGTACCGTTGCCGGTTCTTCTGAACCACTCTACATCATCGATGGTGTTATTATCAATAACTCTTCTTCTTCGCTATTAAATTTAGGAGGAAATACACAGAATCGATTAGTAGACATCAATCCAGATGATATCGAAAGAATAGAAGTATTAAAAGGAGCCGCCGCTGCCGCTATTTACGGTTCAAGAGCGAGTAATGGAGTTGTTCAAATCTTTACGAAAAGAGGGAAAACAGGAAAACCAAACATCAGTTATACCGCTAGCGTTAATTTTAATAATGTTAGAGAGTATTTACCTTATAACGATTCCCAATTAGAATGGGATGGGGATAATGCAGTAGCTGCCACTAGATACAACTATCAAGATTATATTTTTCAAGCATCAACCGGATTCCAAAATGATTTAAATGTCAGTGGTAGTACTGAGAAAACAGGTTATTCTTTTTCTCTTTCACAATATAACAATCAAGGTGTTGTAAAAAATACTGACTTCAATAGAAAATCAGGACGTATTCGTTTAGATCAAAAAGTATTTGATTGGATGGACGTTAGTATCGGAACCTACTTTTCAAATAGTAAAAGTAATGATATGCCTAACGGAATGAATTATGGACCCATTACCAGTTTATTATTTGCTGATAACTTAAACGATGCTACTCCGGATGAATTTGGCAACTACGCAAATATTGGTTGGATGGCAAATCCTAACGAAGCCATAGATCGTGTAAAGGCAACTCAAGAGTATTATCGAACAATCAGTGATGTTCAAGTAAAATTAAGACCTTTTGAAGGTTTTTCAGTCAATTATACTTTTGGTTTAGATAAATCGAATGGTGAAGGATTGTTATTTATTCCAAACGGATTTAACACAAAACCGAATGGAGTTGCTGAAAAAAATACGATAAACAGTCTGCTTTATAACAGTGATATAAACTTGAGCTACCATTTTAATCTGCTAGAAAATTTAAAATCTACTACCGGAATTGGTTATAGCTATCAATACGATGAAAGTAAATATTTTAACTTAGGAAACAATGCCGTTGGAACCATTGAATCAGTTTTGGTTACAGACTTTGGTTCTGCAAATGGGAGTTATGATCGTAGAAATCAAATGTCCATGTGGGGAAGTTTTATCCAACAAAGTTTTGCTTATAACAATCTATTATTCTTAACACTTGCCGGAAGATTTGATGGAGCATCTACATTTGGAGCAGATTTCAGAAATCAATTTTATCCGAAAGTAGGGCTATCCCTTAGTATCTCAGATGCTTCTTTTTGGGAAGAGGGTATTAAAGATATCATCAATTCTTTAAAATTAAGAGCGGCATGGGGAGAATCAGGAAACCTAACTGCACTTGGTGCCTATTCTCGTTTTTCTAATTTCAATCGTGCCGATTATGGCGGGAATATTGGTTATTATCCTTCCTCTTTACAAGGAAATCTTGATCTATCACCTGAACGTCAAACTGAACTAGAATTTGGTTTTGATATGGCCTTGCTAAATGATAGACTTGGTGTTGAATTTACCTATTACAACCAGGATGTAACTGATTTATTGTTACAACGCGACTTAAGTCCATCAACAGGTTATGCCAGTCGATTTGAAAATATTGGTAGCATGACTAATAAAGGTTTTGAAGTTATGGTAAAAGCCAAACCTGTAAAAGGAAAATTTGGATGGGATTTATCGGGAACTTTTAGTAAAAATGAAAATAGATTAACACATGTAGAAGGTGGTAAAATGAGTATTGGTTTCTGGGGCTCATCAGTAGCGATTACAGACCAAGCTTTAGGGGTGTTTTATGGAACTTTCCTCGCAAGAGATGCAGACGGTAACATCCTGTTAGATGCTAACGGATTTGTTCAAAAAGCGAAAGGACACTATGAAGAAGAGATTTTAAGCGATGGGGAAGGAATATTAGTAGCTGTAGAAGATTATGTCGACGGACAACCTAGTGGTGAGACATTAAAAAAAGTTGTTGGAGATCCCAATCCGGATTTTATAGCTTCCTTAACAAATACATTTAACTACAAAGGTGTATCTCTAAGAGTTCAATTTGACATGGTACAAGGAAATGATGTTTTGAGTTGGGATAAACGTATGAACTACCTTTTTGCCGGTGGTGAAGCAACAGGTTTAGAATTATCCGGAGAAATACCTCGCGGATCTTCTTCTCCAAAATTTGGAATTTGGGAATCTTTTGTCGAAGATGGATCTTATGTTAAATTACGTGAGGTTTCCTTATCATACAATTTAAAACTTAACACATCCTACATAAAAAATATACGCTTTACATTAAGTGGTAATAACCTGATTTCTTGGGATGATCATTGGGGATTTGACCCTGAAGTTAACACAGGCGGACAGATAAATGGAGTAACCGGTCAACAAATGGCAAGTGTACCAATTCCACGTGTTTACAAATTTGGAATTAAATTTAACTTTTAAAATAAAACAACATGAAATTATTCAAATATAAACTAATTTTAAGCTTAGCTTTTATTGTTGTGTTCAGCTCCTGTGAGAGGGATTTCACCAATATAAATCAAGCTAACGAAGATCAAGTATTTGCATCAAAAGATGCGATACTGGCAGCAGCCGTAGGTATGACACAACATTTCGCTACTGGTTCATTAGCTCCTATCGTAGAAGTCCCAGGGCTTTCTACACGTGAATTTGGAAACTTAAGCACCTATCTAACTCCTTCCGAATTGGTAGCCGGAGGTGGTGGTTTACCCAATGATAACGCGGGCATTACACGTCTATGGAGTCGGTTGTTAAGAGATAAAGGAGTCGCTGAAACAATTTTGGCAAATGCAGATGACATAACGATGGATCCCGGAACTAAATCCGGATTAAAAGCCTATGCCAAGTTCTTTAAAGCGATGACTTTGGGTTATCTAATTCAAAGTTTTGAACAAACAACAATCAACAATCAAGTTGATGGCCAAGCTCCTTTTAGCAATAGAGCAACTGTACTAGCTGAATGTATCTATTTATTAGAAAGTGCCAAAGCTGATTTAGCAGCAAATGCAATATCTGGTGAGTTTGAAGCGACTATTCCCGGAATGGATTTACCAAACATGATTAAAGCTTATTTAGCAAGGTATAATCTGTTTGCAGGGAATTATAATGCTGCAATTAATGCAGCTAATACAGTCGACTTAAATGCGATGTCTGAATGGCAATATGATGGCTCTAATAATCAAAATCCTGTTTTTAATTTTGCAGTAAATAGTGAACCTGACACAAAACCTCAAGATGATTTTGGTTTGTTAGGTGATTTTGCTCCAGAAGCCAATGACGGTAGAATTGCATTTTATTTAAGTGAATCCGAAGAGGTTGAATCTGATTATGGTGAGCACGCTGTGGAAAATGCAGTCGGATTCTTTTATGCGGCAAATACTTCTATTCCCGTTTATTTACCGGGTGAAATGACCCTAATTAAAGCAGAAGCTTATGCGATGTTAGGGAGCTTATCAAATGCCGTTATTCAAATTAATTTAATCCGTGAAAAAACGGATGACGTTTTTGGTGTTAATGCAGGCTTAGATGCTTGGACCGGTGATGCTTCTAACCAAGCTGCCATACTGGATGAAATATTTAAAAATCGTAGTATTGAATTATTTATGAGTGGTATGCGTTTGGAAGATTCCAGAAGAATTCATTCTGATTTTACTCCTTCACAATCTGTAGATTATTTCAGTGAAAGAAATAGAAACTTTTATCCGTATCCTTTTGAAGAAAGAGCGAATAATGGTAACATTCCTGATTCTGATCCTTCAATTTAATAATTAATTTTTTTATAAATAAAAAGCCCTTGCCTTATTTGTGCAAGGGTTTTTTATTATGTCATTCTGAACCCAAATAATGTAAAAACTACACCAAATATTTCTATTTAGCATCCTCTTCCTTTGTAAAGTCTAAAGACAACGAATTTACACAATACCTTTTACCTGTAGTCTCCTGAGGACCATCATCAAAAATATGCCCTAAATGTCCTCCACAATTGGCACAGAGTATTTCTGTACGTGTCCTACCCAAAGAAGTGTCTTTTTGATATCTGATTTTTCCTTCGATAGCCTCATCAAACGATGGCCAACCACAATGCGATTCGTATTTATTATTCGATTCGAAAAGTGGTGTTCCGCAGCCTGCGCAAGTATAAACCCCTTTTTTATAATGCAAATTATAGGCACCGGTTCCAGGTCGTTCAGTTCCTTTCTCTCGTAAAATATTAAACTGTGCCGGACTTAATTCGCTTCGCCATTCTGTATCTTTCTTCTGTATTTTATAACTCATATCTTTCGTGTTATTTGATTTATCTGTTTGTTGCACTTGACTTTGGCAAGCCATTGCTAACAGGAGTATAAATGATACTATCGTATATCTAAACATAATCGGGTTTTAGTAACCTGAGTTAGTAATTATTACTTTTCAAAAAAAGCAATTAATCTATTAATCACTTTTGCATCTGATAAAATCCTTCTATGTCCTAAACCTTCCGTAATCATTAGCTCACTGTTTAATAAATTTTGACGAACATCATAAGCACAATTTACGGGGACATCATAATCTTCAGTATCATGGATAACCAAAGTGGGTATTTTAACAGATCTAGCTGCGACATAACCGGATAAATCTTCAGCATCTTGTCCAAGAACTTTATCCA
>JAOZTK010000018.1 GCA_029942185.1 Flavobacteriaceae bacterium | reverse complement strand
CAAAAATCTCGTTCAGGATATTCAAGAAAAATTGGATTTGAAGGAGGTCAAATGCCTTTGCAAAGACGTGTGCCTAAATTTGGATTTACCAATATCAATCGAAAAGAATATCAAGGTGTAAATTTAGATACACTCCAAGCATTAGTTGATGCCGGAAAAATAAAAGATACAGTTGATATGCAAATCTTGATAAAAAATAGATTAGCACGTAAGAATGAAATGGTTAAAATATTAGGTAGAGGTGAATTAAAAGCAAAATTAAAGATCACCATACATAAATTTACTGCAACTGCTAAAGAAGCAATAGAAAAAGCCGGCGGTTCAGCAACGGAATTATAAGCAATCGATGAAGAAAATTATACAGACCATAAAAGATATTTGGACGATAGAAGAACTTAGAAATAAGTTGATTCTAACACTAGGTTTTATGGCGGTTTACCGTTTTATGGCTCAGGTGTCTTTACCGGGAATCGATATGACACAATTGGGAGTTGATTCCAATAATGTACAAGGTGGATTATTAGGAATAATCAATGCTTTTACCGGAGGTGCGTTTTCAAGCGCCTCGATAATGGCACTGGGTGTAATGCCATATATTTCTGCTTCTATTGTTGTGCAATTAATGGGAATTGCCGTTCCATATCTGCAAAAATTAGATAAAGATGGAGAAAGCGGTCGTAATAAAAAAACACAAATTACGCGTTGGCTAACAATTTTAATAACACTAGTTCAAGCACCTACTTATATTGCAAATATGGGTAGAATAGGAATTCCTGAAAGTGCTTTTACAATGGGACATGGTGGATTGTTCTTTATTTCATCGTTAATTCTATTGATGACAGGTTCTATTTTTGCTATGTGGTTGGGAGAGAAAATAACGGACAAAGGAATTGGAAATGGAATATCTCTCTTAATTATGATAGGTATTATCGCCAGGTTCCCAGGATCATTTATGAATGAGTTTACTTCAAAAATGTCAGCCGGAGGTGGAGCAGGAATCATGATATTAATTGAAATAGTAATTTGGTTCTTAGTGGTTTTAGCATCTGTTTATTTGGTCACAGCAGTGAGAAGAGTTACAGTACAATATGCTAAAAGATCCGTAATAGGAAATATTAAGTCCATTGGAAGCGCCAGAGACTATATACCTTTGCGATTAAATTCTGCAGGAGTAATGCCAATTATCTTTGCACAAGCATTGATGTTTGTACCAGCGTTTTTGACACAATCAAATAATGATACAATCAAAAATATTGGGATTCAATTTCAAGATATGTTTGGATTATGGTACAATGTTTTATTTGCTGTATTAATAATAATTTTCAGTTATTTCTATACAGCAATTACCATACCTACTAATAAAATGGCAGATGATTTAAAAAGAGGAAATGGGTTTATTCCGGGAGTAAAACCGGGTCATGATACAGCTGAATTATTGGATACAATACTATCAAGAATAACATTCCCTGGTTCTATATTTTTAGCATTATTAGCTGTATTTCCGGCTTTTGTGGCTAAATTTGGAATCCAACAAAACTGGGCATTGTTTTATGGAGGAACATCTCTAATCATTATGGTAGGAGTGGCAATAGATTCAATTCAACAAATAAATGCCTATTTGTTAAGTCACCATTACGATGGATTGATGAAAACAAGTACAGGACGAAGAGCAAAATAGAAGAATAGTAATAAATAATAGTATGGCTAAACAACCCGCAATACAACAAGATGGAACAATAACAGAAGCATTGTCAAATGCGATGTTTCGTGTAGAATTAGAAAATGGACACATTGTTACAGCTCATATTTCGGGAAAGATGCGAATGCATTATATCAAACTTTTACCGGGTGACAAGGTAAAATTAGAAATGAGTCCATACGATTTGAGTAAAGCAAGAATAACATACAGATATTAAAGATACAGTATTATGAAGGTAAGAGCATCCCTGAAAAAAAGATCTGAGGACGATATTATTGTCCGTCGTAAAGGAAGATTATACGTAATAAACAAAAAGAATCCAAAACATAAACAAAGACAAGGGTAATTATGGCAAGAATAGCAGGTATAGATATTCCAAATAATAAAAGAGGTGCAATTGCGCTTACTTATATTTATGGTATTGGAAGAAATAGAGCTTTAGAGATTTTAGCAAATGCAAAAGTCGATGAAAATATAAAAGTACAGGATTGGACTGATGATCAAATTGCCCATGTACGTGAGCAAGCCGGAAATTATACAATAGAAGGTGAATTGCGATCTGAAACACGTTTAAATATTAAACGTCTTATGGATATCGGTAGTTATCGAGGTATACGTCATAGAACCGGTCTTCCTTTAAGAGGACAAAGGACAAAGAATAATGCAAGAACCAGGAAAGGTAAACGTAAAACAGTTGCTAACAAAAAAATCGCAACTAAATAATAAGTGAATTATGGCCAAAAAAAAGACCACAGCAAAAAAACGTAAAGTACTTGTAGAAGCAATAGGAGAAGCACATATCCACGCTTCTTTCAATAATATTATCATTTCCTTAACCAATAAAAGAGGTGATGTTATTTCTTGGTCTTCTGCCGGAAAATTAGGGTTTAGAGGATCTAAAAAGAACACTCCTTATGCAGCACAATTAGCAGCAGAAGACTGTGCAAAAGTAGCTTTTGAAGAAGGCTTAAGAAAAGTTAAAGCCTATGTAAAAGGCCCAGGGAATGGTAGAGAATCTGCAATGCGTGCTTTGCATAATAGCGGAATTCTTATTACTGAAATAATAGACGTTACACCATTACCACATAATGGATGTCGCCCTGCTAAACGTAGAAGAGTATAATAGAATTGGATAATTTTAGATTTTTATTAGCTTAAATCTAAACTATAAATAAAACTTTAATTAACCGTAAAAACGCAAAAGATTATCGAAGGATCAATTTCTAGACCTTAATTCATAATCGTTTTTACATAAATCAACAGAAATGGCTAGATATACAGGACCAAAAACAAAAATTGCTAGAAAATTTGGCGAGCCAATCTTTGGCCCGGACAAGAGTTTTGAAAAGAAAAAATATCCACCTGGACAACACGGTAACAACCGACGACGTGGAAAAAAATCAGAGTATGCTGTTCAATTACAAGAAAAGCAAAAAGCTAAATATACCTACGGTATTTTAGAAAAACAATTTCGTAATTTATTTAAGAGAGCCCAACGTAAAAGTGGGGTAACTGGTGAAATATTGTTGCAATTTTGTGAATCGAGGTTAGACAATGTCGTTTACAGATTAGGTGTTGCACCTACACGTAGTGCAGCCCGTCAATTAGTGTCGCATCGTCATATTACAGTTAATGGCTCTTTATTAAACATCCCTTCATACAATGTGAATCCGGGTGATGTGATAGGAGTGAGAGAAAAATCAAAATCCTTAGAGATTATTGAAAACTCTTTAGCTAACAAAAACGAAGTATATGAGTGGATGACTTGGAATGATGATAAAAAGGAAGGTACTTATGTGTCCATACCGGAAAGAACTCAGATTCCTGAAAATATAAACGAACAATTTATCGTTGAATTGTACTCTAAATAATAAAGATAATTAACCAATTATGGCTATATTAAATTTTCAAAAACCGGATAAGGTAGTAAAGATAGATTCCAGTGAATTTATTGGGAAGTTTGAATTCAGACCCCTCGAACCGGGTTTTGGATTAACAGTTGGAAATGCTTTAAGAAGAGTTTTACTCTCATCACTTGAAGGGTTTGCTATTACGTCTATACGTATAGAGGGCGTGGAACATGAGTTTTCTACAATCTCAGGAGTAGTAGAGGATGTAACGGAGATTATTTTAAATCTAAAACAAGTTCGTTTTAAAAGACAGATAGACGATGTAGAAGATGAAACAGTCTCTGTAACAATTACTAAGAATCAACAATTTACAGCAGGTGATTTACAGTCATTTATATCAGGATTTCAAGTGTTAAACCCTGATTTGGTAATTTGTAATATGGAAAAAAGCGTAAAGCTTAATATGGATATTACTATAGAAAAAGGTAGAGGTTTTGTTCCTGCTGAAGAAAATAAAAATTCCGGGATGCCCCTGGGAACCATATTTACAGATTCAATTTTTACACCTATAAAATTAGTAAAGTATGAAATTGAAAATTATCGTGTAGAGCAAAAAACAGACTACGAAAAGCTGATTATTGAAATTAAAACAGATGGATCAATAAATCCACAAGATGCTTTGACAGAAGCAGCTAAGATTTTAATTCAACACTTTATGTTGTTTTCTGAAGAACGTATCACGATGGAAGCTGATGAAATTGCACAGACAGAAATATACGATGAAGAATCATTGCACATGCGACAGTTATTAAAAACAAAGCTGATGGAGTTAGATTTATCAGTCAGAGCACTTAATTGCTTAAAAGCGGCAGAAGTTGATACTTTAGGCGACTTAGTCTCTTATCATAAAAGTGATTTGATGAAGTTTAGAAATTTTGGTAAAAAATCTTTGACGGAATTATCAGAGTTAGTCGATCAAAAGAACCTGAGCTTTGGTATGGATTTAAGTAAGTATAAATTAGATAAGGACTAATAAAAAATAGATTAAACCGCTTTATGCGGAACTAATAGATAGTAAGATGAGACACGGAAAGAAATTTAATCACTTAGGAAGAAAAACTGCTCACAGAAAAGCAATGTTGTCAAATATGGCAAGTTCCTTAATTGAGCATAAGCGTATAAATACGACACTGGCAAAAGCAAAAGCACTACGCCAATTTATTGAGCCAATTATTACAAAATCGAAAGAAGATACTACTCATAACAGACGTATGGCATTTAGATATTTAAGAAATAAATATGCTGTTACTGAATTGTTTAAGAATGTATCTGTAAAGATTGCAGATAGACCGGGAGGTTATCTTCGTATCATTAAACTGGGAAATCGTTTAGGTGATAATGCTGATATGGCGATGGTTGAATTTGTAGATTATAATGAAATCTATAATCCTAATGCTAAAAAAGCAAAAACTACAAGACGTAGTCGTAGGAAAAAATCTACGAAACCTGCTACTGATGAAACAGCTACTAAAGAAGAAGTTGTTGAAACTAAAGTAGCAAAAACTGAAGAGGCTAAAGCCGAAGTTAAAGAAACTAAAGCGAAAGAAACTTCAGAAGACAAAAAGTCTGAAGAATAAGTTAATAAAATAGTAGCATAAATAAGAAAGGGATTGGTTTAAAACTTATCCCTTTTTTTATTATCGAAAAGTAGCTTATTTTTGTTGGAGACAATAGCAACTTTAAGTTCTTACGAATTTCTTTTTGTGGACTTCGTTCTTAAAAATGTATTTGTTGAATCCGAATTAACGAACTAACGAATAGGATTTATGAATTTAGATAAACGAAAAAAAGCTTTTGTAACTTTAGGAAGTTTTATCAGTCAGTTTCTCGCTGCGGACAAACCAATTAATTGTAATAAAGTTTTCTATTCTAAATTGGAGGCACAAGTAATTCAAGCAGTCAATCACAATGGATGGTTTACAAAAGAAAATGTATTATTTGCTTTAAAAAGTTGGGCGGATGTACTAACAGAAAAAAATGTTGAAAAGTGGGTAGCTGCTTATGATTTCTCGAAGGTAAAAATTAAGACTGTTGGAATAGTAACTGCCGGAAATATTCCTCTCGTAGGTTTTCATGATTTCCTTTCCGTTCTATTAGCGGGTCATAATCTAGTGATTAAGCAGTCGTCAAGCGATCAAAAATTGCTTCCTGTTTTGGCGGATTATTTAAAATGCATTGAGCCTGAATTTAAAAATCATATCGCTTTTATCGATGAGAGATTGAAGAATTTTGATGCTGTAATCGCAACAGGCAGCAACAATACAGCTCGCTATTTTGAATATTATTTTCAGAAATATCCAAGTATTATTCGAAAAAATAGAAATGCTGTAGCTGTGTTAACCGGAGCAGAAACAAAAACTGAGTTGGAGGCACTTGGGGATGATGTTTTTAGATATTTTGGCCTGGGTTGTCGTAGTGTGTCTAAAATATTCGTTCCAAAAAACTATGATTTTGATAAATTATTCAGAGGCGTTTTTCAGCAACAAGATATTTTGTCGTACAGGAAGTATAAAAACAATTACGACTATAATAAAACGGTCTATTTGATGAGTCAAATACCTTTACTTGAAAATGGTTTTTTGTTACTCAAAGAAGATGCGACGTATGCATCGCCAATTGCTACTTTGTTTTACGAGTACTACGACTCACCTAATGCTCTTAATAAAATCTTAGAACAAGATAAAGAAGAGATTCAATGCATCGTCAGTACAGCTAAAAGTAAAAATCGAATTCCCTTTGGACAAACACAACAACCTCAATTATGGGATTATGCGGACGGAGTAGATACTTTGAAGTTTTTATTGAGTTTGTAATATTTTAATATGTGCTTGTTTTATCCAGTCAGGTTATCAGGTTCATAACAGTTGCCCCAATTATAATCATTAAATTTCCTGCCATATGTACAAGGATCGCATACGCATTGTTATTGTATTTTTCTTGATAATAACCTGCAATAAACCCTAAAACAGTAGCAGAAATTATAATTCCAATTACAAAAAGATTATTTCTTTCAGGGTTCAGTAGAATCAGATGAGATAATCCGAACACTACAGCACTTATCATGACGGGCAAACTAAGTTTCCGTTTTAAAAATGTTAGCCCTTTGTCTTTTAATGGGCTTAAAAAATTTTGCAGAAAACCACGAAAAAGTATTTCTTCAGCAAGGCTAGCATAAATAAATACAAAAATAAATATTTGCAAAACCGACATATTTGATGTTGGCATTTGCGTTTCAACATTATCATTTTTCCCAATGCTTGCAAGAATACTCATCAGGATCATGTTCATAATAAGACTCGTGAGAAATCCAAAAAGAACAGGTTTTAAGATTTGCTTAAACTTTGGAATTGCTATTTTATAATTTACATATTTTTTTAATAAAATAATTGCAATGATTGATAAGGAAAGTATAAATGTATGTGTCCCAAAAGAACCGGGAAAGAAACTACTATTTAAATTCAATAAATTCCCATAAGATAAAGCGAGATAATCAATTACAATCGTAATAATAATTCCAAATATAAATAATTTGCTATTTTTCATTTTTGTTGAATCATTTTTTGTCTTGAATGATAAAAATGTAATGGTGATTTGTATCAATACACACGCAAGTTACTAAATTTGTTTATTTTCAAGTAAGATTCGCTTTGAAATTACTTCAATACGGAGTAAAAAAAAACTTATATTTGCAAGCACAAATCATCATTTTATGAAAGCAGGAATTGTCGGTTTACCCAACGTAGGAAAATCAACTTTATTTAATTGTCTGTCCAATGCCAAAGCACAGTCCGCAAACTATCCATTTTGTACCATTGAACCTAATATCGGAGTTATAAATGTGCCGGATTCTCGCCTGACAAAGATTGCTGCAATTGTAAATCCTCAACGCGTACAACCAGCTACTGTTGAAATTGTCGATATTGCAGGCTTAGTTAAGGGAGCAAGTAGAGGAGAGGGTTTGGGTAATAAATTCCTTGGAAATATTAGAGAAACTGATGCAATTATTCATATTTTACGTTGTTTTGATAATGATAATATCACGCATGTAGATACGAGCATTGATCCGGTGAGAGATAAAGAAACAATAGATATAGAGTTACAGTTAAAGGATTTAGAAAGTCTAGAAAAAAGGTTGGATAAGATAAAAAGAGCAGCTAAAATAGGAGATAAAGATGCCAAAAAAGAATTAGCTGTTTTGGAAAGAATAAAAGAAAGTTTAGAACGCGCAAAGTCTATCAGAGCTTTAGATTTTACTTCGGATGAAAGAGATGAATATATCAAACCTTTACAGTTTTTAACGGACAAACCTGTTCTGTATGTTTGTAATGTTGATGAGGCCTCTGCTACCAAGGGGAACGCTTATGTAGATGCTGTTAAAGAGTTGGTAAAAGACGAAGAAGCCGAAGTTTTAGTTTTGGCAGTTGCTACTGAAGCAGATATTGCAGAATTGGAAGACCACGAAGAACAACAATTATTTTTGGATGAATTGGGATTGACTGAGACAGGTTCCTCAAGATTGATTAGATCCGCCTATAAACTTTTGAATTTACAAACATATTTTACGGCTGGCGAAAAAGAGGTTCGTGCCTGGACGATTCATTTTGGAGATAGAGCACCACAAGCTGCCGGCGTGATACATTCTGATTTTGAAAAAGGTTTTATTCGTGCTGAGGTGATAAAATACGATGATTTTATTTTGTACGGCAGTGAAGCAAAAGTTAAGGAAGCAGGAAAGCTTGCCGTTCAAGGAAAAGAATACGTTGTACAAGATGGCGATATGATGAATTTTAGATTTAATGTATAATTTTTTTAGTACTCGCCGGAAATAAATAAAGGTGTTTTTGTTTTAAAGATATTCAACTATTTAGTTTTGGCAATACCAAAAGAGTCTGACTTACCTATCGGTTTAGTTGTTGTAGGTGTGGTAAGTAGATATAACTCTGATTTAGGGTAGCTTATATATGTAAAAGCACTTTTGAATACAATAGATGAGGACAAAATATTCAATAAAATTACGGTTTGTTTGTGTTTTATTATTGCTATTAGGCGTGGTATTTAAAAGTGATGCCCAAAAGGTTTCTGCAAAGTTGCTGAATAAAGAAAACAACGAACCAATTCCCTTTGCAAGCATTCAGTTTTCCGAGAAGGAAGGAACAATGTCTAATGAAGAAGGTTCTTTCGAATTTCTAAAACCTGAGAGAATAACGGTTAAGGATTCACTTGAGATTTTTTCCATGGGCTTTAAAACAAAAAAGCTATGCTTGCTTGATCCCATTCCCGATATTATTTATTTAAATACAGAAATTTTCCCAATTGCCCCTGTTGTGTTGACGAATGATAAAATGACAGTTAATGAAATCATAGATAAAGTTAAGAGGAATCTTGCCAAGAATTATCTGACGAGTTATACAAAAGTTCAAGTTTTTATCAGAGAAACCTATAAACAACAATTTAATGAGTTTAGATTTGACCTAAAGAATTCCACGATTGATAATATTGATCAAGATTTATTCGACTCGATAATCAATAAAATTCCTGATAAATTTACATCTTTAATCGAGTCGTACGGAGATGCCTATTTATATGATAACTCTGCAGGAAAGATACAATTAATCAAGGCGATGATTATACAGAGCAAACATCAAAAGTCTTCCGTAAAAAGAGTGCAAAACGATTTTTTACAAGCATTAAGAGACAATACAAGACCGGATTCGTATCTTATTATAAAGTCAGGGGTTCTTAGGTTGGATAAAACAGAATCTATAGACTCTATCGTAAATCAGACGAATACGATGACTAAAGAAGAGGTGAAGAAAAAGAGATTAACAACCCAGAAACGCCGGAATAATGTTTTGAATAAACTAGTTGAGAATTTGTTTTTTAACAAGAAGGCTTCTATGGATTTTTTGAGTAAGCCGGGGCGTTATAGGTTTGTCAAAATAGGTTATGAAGAATTAAAAAATGGATTGGCCTATGTCATAGAATTTAAACCAAAAGGAAGTTCAAAGTATAAAGGAAAACTCTATATAAACACAACGGATTTTGCAATTGTAAAAAGTGAAGTACAAGGAGCGAAAAAGATATTCAATAAACATATAAATATTTTTGGTATTAAAGCAAATGATCTCACTTATAAGAACACAGTATTCTTTAAAAAGGAAATAGATGACAGGTATCACATAAAATATATAAGAACGGAAACTACTCAAGAGGTAGGAATTAACAGACCTTTCCAGATAATTGAGAAGAACAAATATGTAAAAGGGAGGAATACACAGAATAAAGTATCCTTACGGATGATTATCTCAATGCATAATCACGATGTAAAAGAAATTGTTTTTAAGCAGCCAAAAGCAATTTTTGAATCGGAGTATAAAGATTTGAAACAAAAGAATGATTTTAAGATAGGTAGATTTAATGCATATGATAAAAATTTTTGGAACGAATATAATATCCTTACACCTAAAAAAGCCATTCGACAAATTAGCATTGAAGAATGATTAATCCCTTTGTTTTATAGAGCCCTTAATCGATAGCAAGGTTTTTATACTTGTTAATAAATTACCCTATTTCCGCTTTTAATTTTGGTAGATAAGCCGTACTTTCGTCCATTGTTTTGTTAAGAACACAGATGGCAAAGATTGCAAAATATACAGAAGATAATATTCGTTCACTCGATTGGAAGGAGCATATTCGAATGCGTCCCGGAATGTATATTGGTAAATTGGGAGATGGATCTTCTCCCGATGATGGTATTTATATATTGATCAAAGAGGTCATGGATAATTCTGTCGATGAATATGTGATGGGAGCCGGAAAAACAATTGAAATTTCTGTAAAGGAGAACACGGTATCCATCAGGGATTACGGTCGTGGAATTCCTTTGGGTAAAGTTGTTGATGTTGTCTCTAAAATGAATACGGGAGGAAAATATGATTCAAGAGCTTTTAAAAAAGCAGTGGGTTTAAATGGAGTTGGAACAAAAGCTGTAAATGCACTATCCGGTTATTTTAAAGTGCAATCGATAAGAGATGATAAAACTAAAATTGTCGAGTTTGAATTGGGAAATTTAATTTCTGATGCCCCTGTAATTGCATCTTCTTTGCGTAAAGGAACAAAGGTGACTTTTATTCCGGATACAGGTATTTTTAAAAAATTCAAATATAGAAGCGAGTATATTGAGAAGATGATTAAGAATTATGTTTTTCTCAATAAAGGATTGACTATTGTTTTTAACGGAGAGAAGTTCACTTCTGAAAATGGATTAAAAGATTTGTTGGAAGAGCAGATTAATGAAGAAAGTATGCAATATCCGATTATTCACCTGATAGCTGAGGACATCGAAGTTGCATTAACACATAGTAAAGCACAATATAGTGAAGAATATCATTCTTTCGTAAACGGCCAGCATACTACACAAGGAGGAACACATCAAAATGCTTTTAGGCAGGCGTTGGTAAAAACGATTAGAGAATTTTTTGGTAAGAATTACGATGCATCGGATATTCGTAAATCTATAGTCTCTGCTATTAGTATTAAAGTAATGGAGCCCATTTTTGAAAGTCAGACGAAAACGAAATTAGGTTCTACTGAAATGGGAGGTGGCTTACCCAGTGTCAATGTTTTTATCAACGACTTTATCAGAACAGAATTAGATAATTATCTACATAAGAATGCGGACACGGCTACTAGTATTCAACGAAAAATCGTTCAAGCGGAAAAGGAACGAAAAGATCTTTCGGGGATTCGAAAATTAGCGCGAGAAAGAGCGAGAAAAGTAAGTTTACACAATAAAAAATTACGAGATTGTCGTGTACACTTGGGAGATATGAAAAAGGAAACACGTCTTGATAGTACTTTGTTTATCACAGAAGGAGATTCTGCGAGTGGTTCTATAACCAAATCGCGAAATGTCAATACGCAAGCTGTTTTTAGTTTGCGTGGGAAACCCTTGAACTCTTATGGGAAAACAAAAAAAATAGTCTATGAAAACGAAGAGTTTAACTTGTTGCAAGCCGCTTTGAATATTGAAGACGGTATTGAAAACCTCCGTTATAATAATATTGTAATTGCAACGGATGCAGATGTGGATGGTATGCATATTCGCTTGTTGTTAATCACTTTCTTTTTACAGTTCTTCCCCGAATTGATTAAGGAAGGACATCTGTATATTTTAGATACGCCTTTGTTTAGAGTTCGTGATAAAAAAGAAACTTTTTATTGCTATTCTGAAAAGGAAAAGCGAGTTGCTATTAAAAAATTAAAAGGAAAACCGGAAATTACGCGTTTTAAAGGCTTGGGAGAAATATCTCCGAACGAGTTTAAATATTTTATTGGAGATGACATACGTTTAGACCCTGTAATGCTAGATAGGACAATGAGTATAGATGAAATGCTAGCATTTTATATGGGAAAAAATACTCCTGAGCGACAGGAGTTTATCATAGAAAACTTAAAAGTAGAATTGGATGTTATAGAATGATATAAAGGGGTAATGATCGCCGGATAAATATAATATGAAAGCTCAAATCATTATTTTATAATAAAATTATTCTATTTTTTTTAACAGTAAATGCCAGAAGAAAACCAACATAATAACACACAGAATCAATCACAAGACACCATAACTAAAGTTACGGGAATGTACAAGGATTGGTTTTTAGATTATGCTTCGTATGTAATATTAGAACGTGCGGTACCTTCTATAGAGGATGGTTTTAAACCCGTTCAGCGTCGTATCATGCAGTCGATGAAAGATTTAGATGATGGTAGGTATAACAAAGTGGCTAATCTTGTCGGACATACCATGCAATATCATCCACATGGCGATGCCAGCATCGCTGATGCTATGGTTCAATTGGGGCAAAAGGAATTACTAATTGATACGCAGGGGAATTGGGGAAATATTCTTACAGGTGATCGAGCTGCGGCACCGCGGTATATAGAAGCCAGATTGTCAAAATTTGCTTCTGAGGTGGTCTTCAACCCCAAAACAACAGAGTGGCAATCCACGTATGATGGACGTAGAAAGGAACCCATTAATTTGCCTGTTAAATTTCCTCTCCTACTAGCTCAAGGAGCAGAAGGAATAGCAGTTGGGCTTTCGACCAAGATTTTACCACATAATTTTAATGAGCTTATCGATGCCTCAATAAAACATTTACGGGGTCGAAGTTTTACTTTAATTCCTGATTTTCAAACAGGAGGGATAGCTGATATTAGTGATTATAGGGACGGAGTAAGAGGAGGAAAAGTAAGGGTACGTGTTAAAATAACTCAACTGGACAAAAAAACGCTGGTAATATCTGAGTTGCCGTACGGTATCACAACTTCCTCACTAATAGACAGTGTTTTAAAAGCGAATGAAAAGAAAAAGATAAAGATTAATAAAATTGAGGATAACACTGCGGCTGAAGTTGAAATTTTAATTCACTTACCTAACAATGTATCTCCGGATAAAACAATTGACGCTTTGTATGCTTTTACAAATTGTGAAATCTCTATTTCACCATTGTGTTGTGTAATTGACAACAATACTCCTGTTTTTATCAATGTAAAAGAAATAGTCAGACGTTCCACAGATCACACGGTTTATTTATTAAAAAAAGAACTTGAAATTCAACTGGCTGAGTTACAAGAACAATGGCATTTTGCCTCTTTGGAACGAATCTTTATTGAAAAAAGAATCTATCGCGATATTGAGGAAGAGGGGACATGGAAAGGGGTTCTCAAAGCTATTGGCAAAGGACTTAAGCCACATGTTAAACACTTAAAAAGAGCGGTTACCGAAGAAGATATTGTACGCCTGACTGAAATACGTATTAAGAAAATTTCAAAGTTTGATATCGATAAAGCAAATCAACTAATTGAATCTTTAGAAGACAAGATTGCCACTGTAAAAAAATATTTAGATAATTTAATCGACTATGCCATTGATTATTTTAAGAATCTTAAAAAGAAATATGGAAAGGAGCGAAAACGTAAAACAGAAATACGTTTATTCGATGATATTGAAGCGACAAAAGTAGTTATGCGCAATGCAAAACTTTATGTTGATAGAGAAGAGGGTTTTGTGGGAACCTCTCTTCGAAAAGACGAATTTATAACAGATTGTGCCGATATTGACGATGTAATTATTTTTCGTGCCGATGGAAAAATGATGGTTACAAAGGTCGATTCAAAAACATTTGTAGGTAAGGGTATTATTCATGTTGCCATTTTTAAGAAAAATGACAAACGAACGGTTTATAACATGATTTATCGTGATGGATTACGTGGGGCGAGCTATATGAAGCGTTTTCATGTCTCAGGTGTAACCAGAGATAAGGAATACGATTTAACAAAAGGAAAAAAAACATCAAAGGTTTTGTATTTTACAGCTAATCCTAATGGTGAGGCTGAAATAATTAGCATTCATTTACGAGCTCTTGGCAAGATAAAAAAATTGAAATGGGAAATTGATTTTTCTGAATTAGCCATTAAAAGTAGAGGAGTTAGAGGAAATACCGTAACAAAGAATTCCGTAAAGAAAATTGTCTTAAAAGAAGAAGGTATTTCTACATTAAAGCCGAGAAAAATATGGTTTGATGATTCGGTTATGCGATTGAATTTGGATGATAGAGGAGAGCTTTTGGGAGAATTTAAACCTAAAGATCGTTTGTTAGTAATCAATCAACACGGGAATCTTAAAACGGCAATTCCCGATATGACCATGCACTTTGATGAAGACATTATCATTCTAGAAAAATGGCAACCGGATAAACCAGTTACGGTGGTATATTATGACGGACAAAGAGAAAGATATTATTTAAAAAGATTTTTGATTGAAAATCCGGATAAATTAGAAGTTGTCATTTCAGATCATCCGAACTCACAACTAGAGATGGTTTCCACGGATTACAGACCCTTACTTGAAGTAATTTTTAGGAAACGATTACTAGATGCAATAGTGATAAATGCGGAAGATTTTATCGACACGAAAGGAATTTCTGCTTTGGGAAATTTGTTGACTAAAGAGAAAATTAAACAAGTAAACGCCCTTGATCCATTGCCTTATGAGAAACCTGACATCGATGAATTAGAAGTACATGAGGATGTTATTGATAATCAACCTGAACAAGGACATTTGCCTGATGAAGACACAGATAGTTCTAAGCCTGAAATTGATCAAGACGGACAAACTTCTCTTTTCTAAAACCAAAAAATATATTTTGAATTACCAGCTTAGGTGGTGTTCAGATTTAGAATTCATTAGCTTTATTCGCATCTAACTTTATAAAAATAAATAGTAGAATCGTAAAGCCCCACAGAGAAGATCCTCCATAACTAAAAAACGGAAGCGGAATACCAACCGTAGGGAGTAGATCTAATACCATACCTATATTAATCGCAAAATGAACAAAGAATATGGACGCTACACCATATCCGTATATGCGACTAAATTTTGATTTTTGCATCTCTGCTTTTTGAAGGATACGCAGTATTAACAGGACGAATAGGATAATGACAAAACTACTTCCTAAAAAACCAAATTCCTCTCCTATCGTACTAAATATATAATCGGTGTGCTGTTCGGGAACGAATTTTCCGTTTGTTCGATCACCTTCTAAAAATCCTTTTCCGGTAAGTCCTCCTGATGCGATGGTTTTAATCGATTGATCGTTATTAAATCCAAAGCTGCGTTTTAGAGTTTTGATTTTACTCGGATCTTTTTCCAAACGTAACCAAAGTACCAGTCTATCTTTATGATGTGGTTTAAGCATTTTTTTATAGACCAAATCTCCACTAAAAATCAAAATAAAAACTAAAAGAACGGTGCCAATCACATAGTGCCAATATTTTCTAAAAAACATTTTTTCGCGTTTGTAAGCGTAGAAAAAAAAGATTCCTATAAGTGATAAAGAAGTGATTAATGTGCTTTTTATTCCCAATTTTATTGTACTGATAAAAATTAGCATTATTACAAACAAACTAACAAATAATTGAATTGATAAACCTGCTCTGAGTAGCACAAAAATAAAAGAAAAATAGATGATAGCAGAACCGAAATCCGGTTGTAACATAATAAGTATTAAAGGAATAATTAAAATGATTAATACATTTCTCAAATCACTTAATTTTTTAATATTGAATAAATTATCACCCATTATCTTGGCAACGGCTAAAGCTGTTGTTGCCTTTACAAATTCTGATGGTTGCAAGCTGAAACCTCCAAATGAATACCAAGCCGTTTGACCATTGATAGTTTTTCCAAAGATAAAAAGCCCCAGCAACATCAATAGAGAAATGATATAAAGAATACTTGAATACTTTTCAAAAACAGAGGCTTCTAATGAGAAGATAAAAACTATTATTATTAAACTAAAGCCAATCCATACAAGCTGTTTTCCATAGTGTGTTGTGAGATTTATCAGCGCTATTTGTTCTGTGGAAAAAGTAGTTGCATAGATGGCAAACCAACCTGTGATTACTAAGAGTAAGTATAATAGAATAAGAATCCAATCCAATTCTAATAAAAAATTGGGTCTACTGCTTAACTTCATTTTTGATTTGTAGTAATGTTAATTGTTTGTTGTATTCCAATTCAAATAAATTTTTATCGTGAACATTTTGTTCACGCCATGCATTTTGAATGCTTTTATTAAGATATTTTTCTATCATTAAACTAGCTATAGGAGCAGCAACCACAGATCCATATCCCCCATTTTCAATAAAAACTGCTATTGCAATCTTTGGATTTTTTTTTGGAGCGAATGCAATAAAAATTGAGTGATCCGCTAAGGCTGTTTTTACTCCATTCACCTTTATAAAGTTTTCTACGGTACCTGTTTTTCCGCAAATATCGAGGCCATCTACTTGCGAATAATAGGCAGTACCGTCTGCTTGTGTAAAAACTTTAGACATGCCCTCTACAACATACTCAAAGTACTTCGAATCTATATCAGTGTTTTTTGGCGTTACAAATTCAGGATTGGTAATGGGTGTGTTTTCTATTTTTTTGACAATATGTGGTGTGTAATAAAACCCTCTATTTGCAACAGCGCAGGTCATATTGGCAAGCTGAATAGGTGTTGTAAGGACTTCTCCTTGACCAATTGCGTTAGATATTGTATAACTGACTCTCCAACGACCTTTCGGATAATAACGGTTATAGTAATTGGCATCCGGAATCAAACCTTTTTGCCCAACCGGTAAATCATAACCCAAATAATTCCCCAAACCAAATTTCTTAACACGATTACTCCACCGATCCATCCCTTCAGCCGTAGTTGTATATTTATTAATTGTTTTTATATAACTGTTAGAAAAATACGTATTGCATGATTTGTATATTGCTTCAGTAAGTTTCATAGGTTTTCCTAATGAGTTGCAATGACAACCCATAAAAGCACTTTCTTTATATCCATATTTAAAGCCTCCATAACATCGAGTCTTTGTTTGTGTTCCGATAACACCTTCTTGTAAAGCGACTAAAGCATTTACCATCTTAAAAGTAGAACCCGGAGAATACTGAGCTTGTAGACTACGATCAAATAGGGGTTTGTTGATTTTGTCGTAATATAATTTATTAAAATGTTTTGAACGATCTCTCCCAACCATAAGATTGGGGTTGTAACTCGGTGCTGTTATAAGAGCAAGTATCTCTCCCGTTTCCGGTTCTATAGCCACAACACCACCACGTTTATTTTCCAGCAACCATTCGCCATATTGTTGTAACTCAATGTCTAAAGTTAGTTGTATGTCTTTTCCTGCCACTGCTAAAGTGTCGTATTCAGCATTTTTATACGAACCAATTATTCTATTATGAATATTTCTTTTGAAAAATTTGACTCCTTTAACGCCTCTTAAGACGTTTTCATATTGTTTTTCAACACCTTGTGTGCCAATAAGTTCACCTTGTTGGTAATAGGAGTTAGTTCTTGCTTTTTCCTCATTTACTTGACTGATATATCCCAATACGTTAGCCGCTGAGTTAAAGGGATAGTTGCGTAATATTCTCTTTTGAATATAGAAGCCTTTGAATAGAAACATTTTCTCTTGTAAAACAGCGTAATCACTTTTAGAGACTTGTTCTACAAAAATAGAAGCCAATCGTGGGGAGTATTTAGTTGCTTTTTTAATCTGTTTTATAAAATAGTCCTTGTCTATGGATAAAATATTGCAGAATTCCAGTGTATCTATATTTTTCACTTCATTAGGGACAACCATAACATCATAAGAGGTCTGATTGGCAACTAGTAACTTATCATTTCTATCATAAATATAACCACGTTTAGGATAGTCGTATTTAGCCGTAATTGCTGCGTTGTTTAAAGGATTATTACGAAGGGAATCATCGATTATTTGTAAATAAAACAATCTGCCAATAAAAAACAAACCACTAAAAATGGTCAGTAGGATTAAGATTATACCCTTATTATGCATTTGGTTTTCTATTCAAAAATAATTGTAAGCCAAATATAATCAAAACAACACTAAAAAGTGTAGTTAATAAAGTTTTTAGTAAAAGACTTGTAAAATGAGCAAAGGAAAATTGTTCCAAAAGGAATAAAATGAAATGATGTATGAATGTCAAGATTGTAATCCATGTTATAAGTGTAGGGAAATTGAGTTTCCGGATGTTTAATATTTCTTTATCCAAATCAGATTTTCCGGAAATTATTCTTAAAACAAATAAACGTATATAACTGATAAATACTAATGAAAAGGCGTGAATTCCCCCATCGTTAGTTAAGAAATCAATAAATAAACCCAGTAAGAAACTACTTATTAATAGAATAATTTTCTCGTTCTTAATCGGAAAGACAAAGATGAAAATAATATAAATTTGGGGATTGATATAGCCCAAAAAATTAATATTATTAAAAATACTCAGCTGTAAAATTGGGAGAAACAGGAGTAGTAGACCATATTTAAATAAATCGCTATTCATGGATAGATTTCTGTTCTAATTCTAACTGTTCTTTTTTTCTTTGATTTTTCACTACATAGACATTGTGTAAAGCACTATAGTCGGCGAATAAATCAACGCTAACTTCTGAGTAAGATTTGTTGTCAATATGAAACTTTGAAATACTCCCTATAGGAATACCTTCCGGGAATAGAATTGATTTTCCGCCACTTATGATTGTGTCTCCGATCTTGATATTTGCTTGAATGGGTAAGTCTTCAAGATTTACCTTTGTATAATCTTGACCGTTCCAATATAGGCTACCATAATGGTGGCTGTTTTTCATTTTTGCATTTATTTTTGATTGACTATTAAGCAGGGATAATACCGTAGCATAATGCTTGGATACGTTTAGGATAATTCCCACGATTCCATTTGATAAAACAACGCCCATATTGGGCTGAACACTGTCAAGGCTTCCCTTGTCAAGAGTCAATACATTATTTTTTTTAGTGTAAGGATTACTAATTACAGTTGCTGCAATATGTCCGTATTGAACTAGGGGTTTATTCACTGCTGTATTCTTATTTGCAAGCTGTTCAAGTTTATTTTTTAGCTGCTCATTTTCTATGGCGAGTGTTTTGTTTTTGTTTTTTAGTGAAAAATAATCGTTTATAGCATTTGATTTTTTTAGAATAGCTCCACTGACAATATTGGCAGAGTTTAGAATCTTACTTTGGTGATAAGAATGACTATTTAAAACAAAAACAAATGCCATAACTTCAAGAAATATAAATAATAAACCTGTTTTATTATTCAAAAAAAAGTTAAAAAGTTGAAACATAGTTATTTATTCAGTGGCTTATTCTTAAATGTGCAATATTCTATTTTATTTTTCAGCTATCTAGTGCTGAAAATCACTGCTGTAACCGAGACAATAAGTTGCTAATTAATAGGTTAGAAAAATAGAGTTTAAAGGGTTTTTATTAAAAAAATCGAATCAATATTATATCAATATACTTTTGTATTTATCCAAGTCTTTTAGTACGATGCCAGTACCCCGAACCACTGCTCTTAAAGGATCTTCTGCTACATATACAGGTAAATCAGTTTTCCGTGATAATCTTTTGTCTAAACCGCGGAGCATCGAGCCTCCACCTGCTAAATAAATTCCGGTATTATAAATATCTGCCGATAATTCCGGAGGAGTTTCAGAAAGTGTTTCCATCACTGCATCTTCGATTCGAAGTATGGACTTGTCAAGTGCTTTTGCAATTTCTCTAAAGGATATTTGGATTTGCTTAGGTTTTCCACTCAATAAATCACGCCCCTGAATGTACATGTCTTCAGGTGGGTTATCCAAGTCTTCTGTAGCTGAACCGATATGAATTTTAACTTTTTCGGCTGTACGTTCTCCAACAGATAAATTGTGTTGTGTTCTCAAGTAGTAGGAGATGTCGTTATTAAAAACATTTCCTGCGACTTTTATTGATTTGTCAACGACAATCCCCCCTAAAGCTATAACGGCAATTTCTGTAGTGCCACCACCAATATCAATAATCATGTTCCCTTTAGGTTTCATAATATCTACTCCTATACCTATAGCTGCTGCCATGGGTTCATGTATTAAATGTACCTCTTTCCCCTTCATCTTTTCAGCAGAATTATAAACGGCTCTTTTTTCAACTTCTGTAATACCCGAAGGAATACAAATAACCATACGTAATGATGGGGTAATAAAACGTTTTTTTATGGATGGGATGCTTTTTATAAACTCTCTAATCATTTGTTCAGATGCGTCAAAATCAGCAATAACGCCATCTTTTAAGGGCCAAATAGTTTTGATATTATCATGTGTTTTCCCCTGCATTAGGCTCGCATTTTTACCTATAGCTATTACTTTTCCGGTAGTACGATTCTTTGCTACAATTGACGGACTATCAATAACCACTTTTCCATTGTGAATGATTAAAGTATTGGTTGTGCCTAAATCTATGGCAATATCTTCAGTTAAAAAATCAAAAAAGCCCATTAGTTTAAAGTGTTGTTTTGGATAAAAAGTAGCTCTGCAAATTTAATTAAAAAAATTGGAATAATTGTTTGAAATCAATGTTTAAAATGTCGAATTCCCGAAAATACCATAGACATATTATTTGCGTTGCAAAAGTCGATAGATAGTTGGTCTTTAATTGATCCACCGGGTTGAATAACTGCTGTAACTCCAGCATTATACGCTTTTTCTACACTATCCGGAAAGGGAAAGAAAGCATCGCTTGCCATCACAGCTCCATGTAGATTAAAAGAAAAATTAGTTGCCTTATCAATGGCTTGTTGTAAAGCGTCTATACGAGATGTTTGTCCTGTACCACTCGCGATAAGTTGTTTGTTTTTTGCCAATACAATCGTGTTGGATTTTGTATGCTTGCAAATTTTGGAAGCAAAAATTAAGTCATCAATTTCTCGCTGTGTCGGTTGTTTATTTGTAACTGTTTTTAAATGAGACAAACGATCTGTTTTTTGATCTTTTTCTTGGTATAATACACCGTTTAAAGCTGTTCTGAACTGGTGTTTGGGTATTTTTGTTTCTTTTAGAATCAAGAGAACTCTATTTTTCTTTTGTTTTAAAATAGCTAAGGCTTCCGTTGAAAATGAAGGAGCGATAACTACTTCACAAAAAAGCTTGTGTATTTCTTCAGCTGTAGGAAGATCAATTTCTTTATTAGCGATTAAGACACCTCCAAAAGCAGAAATAGGGTCTCCGGCTAAAGCGTCTTTATAGGCCTCTAGAAGCGTATCTCTTTGCGCTAAACCACAGGCATTATTGTGTTTTAGAATGGCGAATGTGGGCTTTTCCTCCTTAAATTCTGCCAAAAGGTTAACAGCTGCATCAACATCCAATAAATTATTATATGACAATTCTTTCCCGTGTAATTTGTCGAAAATGGTAGCTAATTCACCAAAGAAATAACCTTTTTGATGTGGGTTTTCACCGTAACGTAAAGTCGTTTTCTGCGTAAAACTTTCTCTAAATGAAAGTGTTTTTTCGGCATTCAGAAAATGAAAAATTTGTGTGTCATAATGACTGGACACAGAAAAAGCCGCTGCGGCATATTCTTTTCGTGTATTCAAGTCTGTCATACACGCATTATCAGATAAAATAGTGGTGATTTCTTTATATTGTTGCATTTGTGAAACACATAAAACATCTTGATAGTTCTTTGCGGCAGCTCTTATTAATGAAATTCCACCAATATCAATTTTTTCAATAATTTCTTGTTGAGAAGCTCCACCAGCAAGCGTTTCTTCAAAAGGATATAAATCGACAACTACTAAATCGATTTCCGGTATTTTATAAGTTTCTAATTCACTTATATCCTCTGGTTTGGCACGTCTGCTTAATATTCCACCAAAAACTTTGGGATGTAGCGTTTTGACACGTCCGCCCAAAATTGATGGATAGTCTGTTAAACTTGCAACTTCAGTTACTTGAATGCCTAGATTTTTAATGTAAGTTGCTGTACCACCTGTAGAAATTATTTGACAATTATGTTTTGACAATTCTTGTATTAAAGGTTCTAATCCTTCTTTATGAAAGACAGAAATTAGCGCTGTTTTTATTTTTTTTAATTCGTTTTCCATTTTTTTAGAATGATTTATGTAATGCTTTTTTTTAGAATTATTTGTAGCTAAGTGTTACAAACTCTCTCCAATTTCCTTGAGTTTTTCCGTGTTTTCTGCTAAGCGCAACTCATCGATAATTTTTATAATGTCACCATCAATTATATTGCTTAAATCATACAATGTAAGGTTTATACGGTGTTCTGTAACTCTTCCTTGCGGATAGTTGTATGTGCGAATTTTGGCAGAACGATCACCACTAGAAACCATTGATTTTCGTTTCATAGAGTCAGCTTCTTGTTTCTTCGCTAATTCTTTTTCGTATAAACGAGAACGAAGTACTTTAAAGGCTTTTTCTTTATTTTTATGTTGTGATTTTTGATCTTGACATTGGGCGATTAAACCTGTAGGGACGTGGGTTAATCGTACGGCTGAATAAGTAGTGTTTACCGATTGCCCACCAGGCCCTGAGGCGCAAAAGAAATCGACTCTAACATCACTAGGATTTATTTGTACATCAAACTCTTCTGCTTCTGGCAACACCATAACTGTGGCAGCTGAGGTGTGAACTCTACCTTGGGTTTCCGTTTGTGGAACACGTTGCACGCGATGTACACCCGATTCAAATTTGAGAATACCATAAACATCTTGTCCGGTTACACTGAAAATAATCTCTTTAAAGCCTCCGGAAGTCCCTTCACTTATATCGACTACTTCAGTTTTCCAACGCTGATTTGAGCAGAATTTAGTGTACATTCTGTACAAATCTCCGGCAAAAATACTGGCTTCATCACCTCCTGTTCCCGCTCGGATTTCTACAATTACATTTTTAGCATCTTCGGGGTCTTTAGGAATTAGCATCAGTTTTATTTCTTCTTCTAAAATTGGAATTTTAGTTTTTGCTTCCTCTAATTCCATCTTTGCCATTTCCAACATTTCACTATCGGTTTCTTCTTTAATGATATCCTTAGCTTCTGTTATTGTATTTAATAAAGATTCATATTCATCGGCTTTTTTCAGGACTTTACTCAAATCCTTATACTCTTTATTAATCTTTATATAGCGCTTCTGATCGGTGAGAATATCAGGTTGAATGATTAAATCAGATACCTCATCAAAACGTTGACGAATTATTTGGAGTTTTTCTATCATAAAAACGACTTTTTAGCGTGCACAAACTTACGATTTACTTGTAATAAATCCCAATCAATATAGAATATTAACCTGAATTTAGCGTAAGGCAATCTTTTTTGTGTAAAACAATCTCTGTCGTCCGATAAAAGATATTAGACTGCTC
>JAOZTK010000017.1:8303-23592 GCA_029942185.1 Flavobacteriaceae bacterium | reverse complement strand
AATCAAGCTACAAGCATGACTAATCCCGCTTTTTCAGCAGGTTATTGGTTTAACCTGCCTGACGACAGGTAGGTGCCTCGACCTTTCCTGTCACGACAAAGGCGTGATAGGTCGATTCCTTTTATTCATGAGACTCTAAAAAATTATTTCAATTTTTTAGTTAGTCGAATTAATCCCGCTGTCTGTACTGAACTTGTTTCAGTATCTAGCGGGTTATTGGGTTCAGTCCCGATAGCTATCGGGATACCCTGAGGTTTAACACCTTTTATTTGAGCAAATTTAACATCTAATAACATCCTAATATCTTTTTGTCGGACAATCGTGATTAAAATAATTTTAAATATTTTCTTGATTATTAAATATTTAACTTGTAACTTTGTCTTTGTAGTGGAAAACTAACTGCTTTTTGGTTTTCCGACAGACATCTCAAAAAATCTTTCTTTAAACGCAGTAGGTAAGTTATGCGGTTACCGAAAAGCAGATAGAGTAGGTATAATTGAAAGATTTTTTAAAATGAAACCAAAATACTTTTTACACATTTTTCTTTTTTTGTCAATGGTGGTTGTCTACGGCCAAACTCCAACTTTTCAAGTAACAAAAGGAATAGATGACCGTCATTTTCACGATTTAAACATCGAACTCTCCGACGATGGTACCAATGATTTTATTGTAGCCGGGAATCTTTTTGATTCCGGCATGCAAAACTATTACCCTTTTCTTATGCGTGTTGATAACGCAGGAAATGTAATGTGGTTTATGGACTATATGGCTCCCGAAATGGAAAAAGCCAGATGCTTTGATATTGTTGTTCATGGTGATATCATCGCTATGACCGGTTCAGCAGACATACAAGGCATTCATAAAATGTTTATAGCCGAATTTAGTTCTACAAGCGGTGTATTTTTTAATTCAAAATATTATGATATAGTAGTTCCTACTTTCCATGCTAGGGGCTTACATATTATTACTACGGAATCCGGTGATCTTGGTCCTGGTTATGCCGTTGGTGGTTTTGCCAGTGACCAGTATCCCTTTAGTCCCGGAAATTCAAATTTTGGATTTGTGGTACGTACTGATGCCATGTTAAATCCTTTTTGGAATACCATTGTAAATACCAATGTTACAGGAGCAAATATTGATTTTGACATGGTCAATCACGTAACAGAAACACCAACGGGGTTTTTCTTGACAGGTGGTGCGACTACTTTAACAACAAATTCCGCTATAGTACAAGGTGTCTTGGCGCATAAAATTGATTTTTCGGGAAATTTTATATGGGATTCAAGTTATGTGAATGTTACTGCAGATATGAATAACCTTAGTGTTGATGCCTACTATGATACCGGAACACAAAAGTTATTTATGTTGTGTAATTATGAACATACAACATATTTTGGAAATACAACTATTGATGATGTAACGGGTGTTATAGACCTGACACGATCGTGGGTTGCTATTGATACTGATAATCCAGATAAATATGGATTTAGCATTAGAAATTCCGTGATGAATCCTAACAATCTTTTGATATCCGGATATGATAGAGATGAAACTTGGGTCGATGACGATGGCGTTACCCAAAACGGACAAACCAATATCTTTGTATATGAATTTGATATGAATACAGGAGTTATGCAACCACCGGCATTGCAATATTTAGTGCCTCATATCGAACCTCAACCGGATGAATTTAATTTTTGGAATATACAAATGCCTGTAATTTATTATCCTGAAATTACTAGCCTATCTAGTGATATGGTTAATTATTATCACGTAGGATATAGAACTCGAAATTCTGTCAATTTTACTGAAGTGGAATTAGTAAAAACAAAAGGGGACAAAATGAATGATTGTGAAAATTTAGATTTTTCTCCTAATATTTTAGCTTTAGAATATTTTGCCGCTGTAGTACTATCCAATATCGATGATGTCATGTCAGAACCTATTTTCTTTTTTGAAAATCCGCTTCCACATAATGTATATACTTGTGATCCTGGAATTGGTGTTGACGAAGGTGAATTAGGTTTATTCCGACTTTTCCCAAATCCTACAAAAGATTATTTAAATGTTGAAATATCACAAACTATAAATTCCTATAAAATCACAGATTCTTTAGGAAGAGTTTTAGTGCAAAATGTGTTTCAACAAGGAACTCCAATTGATGTTAGTTATTTAGAAAGCAGTATTTATATTATTGAATTCTATGCTAAAAAAAGCTTGATAGCCACTAAAAAGTTTATCAAATATTGATATAATAGCTTTATTATTAAAAAAAAAAGGGTTTGTTCATAACAAACCCTTTTTTGATGGTGATAGGGGATCAAGTAGTTGTTGAGAGGAATTATTCTCTAAAAAACATGCCTGAACCTACGATATTATTTTGTTTATCCATCCAATTTGGTTGCCACCAATAGCGGTTAATCTCCGAGCCGTCTTTATCATCTACAACAACTTGTAAACGAATGGTTTTCCAATTTTTGCCTTGTTTTTCTTCAATATAACTGATGGGTAATTTTCCTTCTGCAAAATAGCCGTATTTAGTGGCTACACAAATCATATCGGCGCCATCAGGAAATTTGCGATACTGCACAGTCTTAACATCCTTTGTTTTGGGTGTGAGTAATTGGTAAAATTCATCTTTATACCATTGTCTTCCAACACTCATCGCACTTTTTGTCATGGGTAAGGCACTGATGCCAAAGCCGATATTATCTTGCGCCCAAGCCGCGCCGCTTCCGTATGATTTTAAATCTGTATCCCGTACTTTTGCAGCAAAATACACGTAGTTATCATCATAACAGATAGAAAAATTCACAGTCATTTCTCCTTCATTCGCGGTATATGAATATTTAAAGTCATGCCAATCTTCCGAATTGCCATCCAATATAATTTTTCTATTAGTTTTGGGCAGTTTATATTTGGGTAAGGGTTTTAAACGAAAAATATAAGGGTATTCAATAGTTGTTTGCAGATTGTCCGGTTTAAAAGAAACAAATGCTTTAAGTTCCAAAGGTTCATCGTGCCCAAAGTGCCTTTTTTGCATCTTCATCGAAAGAATTTTAACAGAATTTGGGGGGATAGTCATACTTGTTTTTTCCATAATCCCGATAAGATCTATACTTGAGTTTTCATCAAATTTCACATGCATTGGGATATTTTCATCATTGGTAATTTTAATCTGAACGCTTCCTTGGACAAAATCGCCTTCTTCTATATAGTAAGGAGTAATTTGAATGGGGTTGTGTTTCCCTAATTTTTCGATATGTTCCCGCATTTTTTCTGTAAAAACGGAATCGTCATAGATCCCATCTAATAATAGATTTGCCATAATCGGTCCTTCTTTACTCATTGTTATCCATACAACATGATCAAATTCGCCCATTTTAGCACCTCGCATTCCGGAAGCTCCACCTGTAGTTGCCAAGACATAATAGTTTGCATTGTTGCGCTTGTATTTTACATATCTATGTTCGTGTCCTGTATAAACAGTGTGCTTTCGCTCCTTTAGTAGTTGTTCGACTTCGTTCCAACGCTTGGTGTCTTTTTGATTCCATAAAGGTTGATGCATAAATAACAACGTCCAATCTACATTTTGATTTTCAGTTAAAACTTTTTTTACATAAGCAAATTGTTCATCAGAAATACTTCCTCTTCCGGCTCCTCTTTTTTGGTCTTCTGAGTTTAAAGCTAAAAACAAAATATTGTGATATACAAAATGATAATAAGACGGGCCCAAACGTTTTTTCCACAGATCTTCCATCACCTGATTGGTTATGTCGTGGTTGCCGGGTAAGTAAAAGAAAGGCATATCTAGTTTTTGAACAAATCCATCGAATTCATCCCATTGTAAATTGAGTGCATCCAAATCTTCCGTATATCCTTCAATCAAATCTCCTACACTCATTACAAATTCGGGTTGTAAAAGGTTTAATTTGTTTACGGCATCCATAAAAACACCTTCACGGTGTCCACCTGTCCGATCAGTTACAATAGCAAAATGGAATTTATCCGATTTATTATTTAAATCTAAACTCGTCCAGGGCGCTGCTCCTTTTGTTTTTTGAATTTGAAGTTCATCAGCGATTCTGTCGCTATTTTTTGGCAGTTTCTTTGTTGTAGAACAAGAAAAAAGGAATGTAATAGCAAATAAAAGTGTTAGTAGTCTCATTGTTAAGTAATATTTAAATATTGTAAAAAACTTTATTGTAGCATCTGTAATTTTAAATTTTCGTTTCTTCTTCAAACCAAACCAATTCATCGAGCTCTTCGTAGAGAATCCATGCACGAATAAGTTTTAGTTTTTCTTTGTAAACAGTTTTTTTAATGAACCAATACAATGAAAAACCATCACCACCAAACTCCCAAAAATCTGAACGGCAATTTTCTAAGCCTATCAAAGATTCTATTTGTTTTACTAAGGTAGGCATAAAAGCATTTTTGTCTATTGCCATTTCTTTAGCGAGATTAATTAATTCTTCCTGACCCATATTATCTCGATAGCTAAGGAATGCATCCCCTGCGTAATAGCGTTCTTTTATTTCGTTTTTAAACCAAAAACTTTGATAAATATATTTACTTTTATCAAAATCACACATATAGAAAAAAGTTTTTTATCAAACTCCTGTACTTCCAAATCCACCTGCGCCACGACTGGTCACTTCTAATTCATCAACCTCATTCCAATCGGCGCGTTCATGTTTGGCGATGATCATTTGTGCGATGCGCTCGCCATCATTTATGATAAATACTTCCTTGGAAAGATTCACCAAAATTACGCCAATTTCACCGCGGTAATCAGCGTCAATAGTGCCGGGAGCATTCAAAACAGAAATCCCTTTTTTAGCGGCTAGTCCACTACGCGGACGAACTTGTGCTTCATAACCGGTCGGCAAGGCTATAAATAAGCCTGTTTTGATAATTGCTCTTTCTAAAGCTTGTAGCACTACAGGTTTGTCGAGGTTTGCTCGCAAATCCATCCCGGCTGAAGCTATGGTTTCGTATGAGGGTAATTCGTGCTTGGATCGATTGATGATATTTATTTTTAATTTCATATTTACAATAAAAATTATAAGGTTATGCATGCAAGTTGCAACAAATAGGACACTGCCAAATTACACTACTCGATGTAATTTATCAAACAATAATTTTCGTAGTTGTGTGTAGCCCATCACCCCTTCAAGGTCTTCTCTTTCTGATTTTTTTTCTTCAATTCTTTGTTTGATTTCTTCAATTTTTTCGGCAATCAATATACGTCTTAGATTGAGAACTGCATCATTGACCAATTTAGGAATATAAGATTCTTTTGATTTTACAACAATATCTTTACGAGCCCAATCACTCAGTATATATTTTTCATCATCCATTAAAATATCCGATGTAATCTTGGCAATAGAGGGCTCTTCATGTTGCGATAATTTTTGTGTATCGATGAATTGCGTATGATTATACAGATGAATAATAGTGTTGTATGTTTTTTGAAAAGATGTATTTGTAAAGGCAATTTCATCTTCTTGTAAGTTTAGATAAATCTCTTGCGCGACAATATTTTCATATATTTTTTTAGTTATTTTTAGATTCCCTAAAGTATCTTTTTCTTCTATCCAATCCGCAAAATCGGCTTTTTGGTTGCCATAAAGTATCAAAATCTTGATAATTTCTCGTTCGTATTTTTCAAGTTGATTTATTTTTTGAAGCGATTGTTGACGTACCACTTCCATTTTTTTTATTTGTTGCGTACGTTGTATCCCACTTTTAGTTTGGTTTGCTTTTGTAATTTGTTGTGCTAGATTGCTAAACAATACCTCTTCAGAAACATCCATTAAATTAGCACATTCCTTGACATAAATCTCACGTTGAATTCTATCGGGTATTACGGAAACACTACGAATAATATCACGCACTAAATCGGCCTTTTTAACAGGGTCTGCTTGTGCCTCTTTTAGCAACATGGATATTTTAAAACGTATAAAATCTTGAGGTTTCTCTTTGAGATAAGCCTTAAGCTCGTCTGAGGATACCTTATTCGCATAACTGTCAGGATCATCGCCGTCAGGAAAAGTAAGAACCTTTACATTCATTCCCTCTTCTAGAATTAAATCAATACTTCGCATCGAAGCTCTTATTCCAGCCGCATCGCCATCAAAGAGTACGGTAATATTAGGAGTCAATCTTTTAATCAATCGTATTTGCTCTGGTGTTAAGGCTGTTCCGGATGAAGCGACTACATTTTCAATTCCGGATTGATGCAGTGTAATTACATCGGTATAACCTTCTACTAAATAGCAATTATTCTCTTTAGAAATACCTTGTTTTGCATAAAAAATACCGTATAATACTTTGCTTTTATCGTAGATAGTACTGGTGGGTGAATTAAGATATTTCGCAGCTTTTGCCGTCGTGCTTAAAAGACGTCCTCCAAAGCCCAAGACACGTCCACCCATACTGTGGATTGGAAAGATTACGCGTCCTTTAAAGCGATCAAATTTCCTGTCGTTGTTTACAATTGTAACTCCCGTTTTTTCCAGGTATTCCAATTTGTATTCTTTGCTTAAAGCTGCTTTGGTAAAAGCGTCCCATTGGTCTAACGCATAACCCAATTGAAACTTTTTGATGGTTTCCTCTCGGTAACCACGTTCTTTAAAATAACTGAGGCCTATGGCCTTTCCTTGTTCATTATTCAGTAAAATATCATGAAAATAATCTCTGGCAAATTCGGAGATTACATACATACTCTCCCGTTCGTCAAGTACTTTTTTTTGTTCGTCACTCAATTGGGTTTCTTCAATTTCAATATTGTATTTTTTAGCCAACCAACGAAGAGCTTCCGGATAGGTGTAGTGCTCGTGCTCCATCAAAAAACCAACGACATTTCCACCTTTCCCGGAACTAAAATCTTTCCAAATTTGTTTGACGGGAGATACCATAAAAGAAGGTGTTTTTTCCTCTGTAAAAGGACTCAAACCTTTAAAGTTAGTACCCGACTTCTTCAGATTCACAAATTCGCCAATAACTTCTTCTACCCGAGCAGTTTCAAAAATTTGATCTATGGTTGAATGGTTTATCATTTGGATTTGTTAAAAGGCATTAAAATTATAAACTTTGTTTGATATTTAATGCTAAAAGTTCAATTCGTTTAAAAACGATTATTCATCTACTTTTAGTCTGGCTGTTGCTGTTGTCGTATTCGCATCGAAGGATTGTTCTAAAAACTTGTAATAGCCGACGATTCCTATCATAGCGGCATTGTCTGTCGTAAATTCAAATTTGGGAATATACGTAATCCATCCCATCGTTTTTTCGGATTCTTTTAATCTTTTTCTAATCTCACTATTAGCACTGACTCCTCCGGCAATTGCCACCTGTGTTATTCCTGTTTCTCTTACTGCATTTTGTAATTTTTCCATCAAAATTGAAACGATAGTATGCTGAATTGAAGCACAAATATCATTTAAATTTTCAGCGACAAAGTTAGAGTTTTGTTTGACTTCCTTTTGAATAAAATATAAAATTCCTGTTTTCAACCCACTAAAACTAAAATCTAAAGTGCCGACTTTTGGTTTGGTGAATTTATAAGCAAGTGGATTGCCTTTTTTGGCATGTTGATCAATTAAAGGTCCTCCGGGATAACCCAAGCCTAAGATTTTGGCAGATTTATCATAAGCTTCACCGACGGCATCATCTAATGTTTTGCCCAAAACTTCCATCTGAAAGTAATCTTTAACTTTAACAATTTCTGTATGTCCGCCACTAATGGTTAAACAAAGAAAAGGAAATTGGGGAAGCTTATGTGTTTTATCATCAATAAAATGGGCTAAGATATGCGCTTGCATATGATTTACACCTATCAATGGGATTTGTAATGCCTGCGCCAAGGATTTAGCAAATGAGGTTCCAACCAATAGAGAGCCCATTAAACCGGGTCCTTTGGTAAAAGCGATGGCAGATAGGTCTTTTTTTACGATATTTGCCCTTTGTAAAGCTTGTTGTACTACCGGTACAATATTTTGTTGGTGAGCTCGTGAAGCTAACTCCGGAACTACACCGCCGTATTCAGTGTGTATTTTTTGATTAGCTACAACATTTGACAACACTTTATCGTTGTGTAATACAGCGGCACCGGTGTCATCGCAAGACGATTCTATCGCTAATATGTAGACTGATTGTTTGATAAGCTATCAACTTTAATTAAGGCATATATTTTGTGACAGTAAAAAGCAAAAATAAACATATCAATCGAGCGTGACAAATTTTAATACATAAATAGATGATTCGTAACAAACCTGCCTTCCGGTTTGTTTTCTGTAGATAGGGAGGACAAGCATTACGCAGTACCTTTAAAAAGTAGCATACATGAAACGATTTTTAAAAATAATATTCAAAATATTCGCAGTACTGCTAGTTTTACTGTTGTTTTTGAGTGTTCTTTTTTCTTCTTCCAAGGTGCAAAATTATGTGGCAAAGCGTGTTTCAAATTATATAAATAATAAGTACAACACGGATATAAATATAAAAAAAGTTAATCTTTCATACATTGGACAAGTTAAACTTGAAGATGTTTTTATCAAGGACACACAAAAAGATACCATTATCTATGTAAAAGATTTAAATACATCTTTCTTAAAGTTTGGTGGAATCCTAAAAGGAGAAATCCCCTTGAGTAAAATACTTCTTTCTGATTTTTCAATTGTTATGCGAACCTATCTCGGAGAAAAAGAAAATGAATTGACGAAATTTGTCAAAAAATTTAATACTGAGAAAAAAACAAAGAAACCTTCGCAATTTTTGTTGTCATCGAATCAGCTTATTTTAGAAAAGGGTCGCTTTAAAATAATTAATGAAAATAAAAAAGAGACTCCTGTTGTTGTTTTTTATAAGGAGATTTATGGAAAAATTAATGATTTTAAAATTGAAGGTTCCGATATAAGTGCTGCCTTAAGAGATGTGCAATTTGTCGATATAAAAGGACTTAAGGTAAAGAATCTGGCAACAGATTTTTCGTATTCGAGTACGAATATGAACTTGTTGAACACTAGAATACAAACGCTTTCATCTCATGTAGTTGCTACTATAAAACTGAACTACGAAGCGGGCGGTTTTAGTGATTTTGTAAATAAGGTGCATATAGATGCGGTGATTCCTGAGGCGACTATTTCACTTAGAGATTTAAAAATATTCTACGATAAACTAGGAAGTAAAGATGTGATTAAGTTGTCCTCTAATGTAAAGGGAACGCTCAACGATCTCACGACAGAGAACCTTAAAATTTCGTTTGATAAAAAAACCAAAGTAAATGGAAATTTAAGATTTATTAATGGTTTTAATTCCGAAAAAGAATTCCAGCTCATTGCAGATATAAAGAAAATAGAATCTGATTATAATCACCTGAAGCGCTTACTTCCAAATATTATCGGTAAAGCATTACCCGAGTCTTTTAAACATTTGGGACATTTTATAATAACAGGAAAGACGAATGTAACCAATGACCTAATCAACGCTAAATTAAAGATACAGTCTGACATTGGTGTTATACAATCGGACTTAAAGATTCGAAATTTTAAAAAAATTAATCAAGCTACTTATCAAGGTCAGATTTCTTTACAAGATATCAAGTTAGGAGAATTGATTGCAGACCCTTTGGTAGGGGAGTTTTCGATGAATGCAGATGTAATGGGGAAAGGTTTTACGCTGGAACATCTCGATACGCAAATAAATGGAGTAATTACAAAACATCAGTATAAAGGCTATACATATCAGGATATAAGTATCGAAGGAAGGGTAAAAGATAAGTTGTTTTCGGGAGAAATTGATGCAAACGATCCAAATATAAAATTTGATTTTGAAGGCTTGGCAGATCTTTCAAAAGAGAAATATAAGTTCGATTTTACAATGCACGTGGATCATGCAAATTTTAATAAACTCCATTTATTTAAAAGAGATTCTATAGCGATATTAAAAGGTGATATTAAAATTGCTATGATCGGTAATACCCTTGAAAATATGGATGGTAGTATCCAATTTAACAATGCGATTTATACCAACCAAATACAAGATTACAATTTTAAAGATTTTACGATTACTTCTGCTGTCAAAGATAGTATTCAAACATTGATGATAAATTCGACAGACATTGTTAATGGTCGATTAAGCGGTAGATTTGTTTATAAAGATCTGATGAAACTCGCTCAAAATGCTTTCGGAAGTATTTACACGAATTACAAACCCTATGAAGTGAGCCCAAAACAATTTTTGGATTTTCGATTTAAAATCCACAATCAGGTTATCGCCGTCTTTTTCCCCGAAATTAAATTTGGCAAAAAAACCGAAATACGTGGAGAGATTAATTCAGATGAGCACTTATTCAGGCTGACATTTAAATCACCTGAAGTGTTAGCTTACAATAATCTTGTTGAAAAAATACAAATGCAAATTGACAATCAGAACCCGTTATTTAACACGCAACTTTCTGTCGAAAGTGTCAAAACAAAGTTTTATGATATAGCAGATTTAAACCTTGTCAATATTACTTTAAACGACACCTTGCATTTTAGAACCGAGTTCCGTGGAGGAAAAGACCTAAAAGATGAGTTTTCTTTAGCATTTTATCACACCATTAATCAGCAGCATCAATCTATATTAGGATTTCAAAAATCAGCTTTAAAAATAAATAATTTAAATTGGAAAATTAATCCAAAGAACGACTCGAAGAATAAACTGATATATGATGTAGGAACGGGTGAAATAAATTTTGATGATTTTTTAATGGTAGCAGGAGAACAGGAAATTTTATTTTATGGAAAACAGCAAGGAAAAAAAATCCAGAATTACAATATAGATCTGGAACGTATTGATTTGACAGAATTAACCTCCGGAATAAAAAACTTTGATTTTAAGGGAATGATTAATGGTGGTATTTGGATTGAAAAACGCAATAATATACTCGTTCCAACAGTGGATATTCAAATATTGGATTTTTATGTTAATGACAAGTTGCAAGGTGATTTAATTGGAGAGATAAAGGGAAGCAATTCTCATAAAAAGTATCTCATAAATATTTCAATGGAAAAAAATGAGTTTAAAAATTTCCTTGTAGAAGGAGCTGTAGATTTTTCTTCAAAGAAACCAACAATTGATTTGGACCTTAATTTTAATAAATTTCAATTGGATATTTTAGGTGCTTTGACAAAAGGATCTATGGAAAATTTACGAGGTGAAATTATTGGAAAAGCAAACATAAAAGGCTTGTTAAAGAACCCTGATTTTTCCGGAGAGTTGTCACTTAATAAAACAGGTGTTACCATTCCATATATCAATGTGGATTATGCTCTTGTAGACGACAGTAAAATTTTGCTAAACAATAAGTCTTTTATCATTAAAGATACCGAGTTGTACGATACCTTATATAATACAACAGGTCGTATTTCGGGCTCTATATTGCATCAATCTTTTAAAAATTGGGCTTTAGATATAAAGATCGATACGGAGAATTTATTGGCGGTCAATACAACCGAGACAGAGGAAAGCCTTTTTTTTGGGACGGGTTATTTAAAGGGAAATGCCACTCTTAAAGGGGAGATGAGTAGTATAAATATTGCTATCAATGGTAGTTCCAATCCGGGGACCGATATTACCATCCCGATGAGTGATTTGAAAACAGCTGAAGCCTCTAGATTGATTTATTTTAAAGTTCCTAAAACGGATGACAATACACTTGCTTCTAATTGGCACAAAGAAATTGCCGACCTTTTTAAGGGAGTAACGATGGACTTTGATTTAGGAATAACAAAAGATGCCACCTTAAAAATTATTATTGATAAAACTACAGGTAGTTATATACAAGGGAACGGAACAGGTACTATTCGAATGGATATAGATACAAAAGGAACCTTCAAAATGTTTGGGGATTTTATAGTAGATAAAGGTATTTATAGTTTTAAATACGGTGGAATTATCAATAAATCATTTATCGTCAATAAAGGAGGTAGCATTTCTTTTACAGGAGATCCAACAAAAGCAGAATTGGATATTGAAGCTGTTTATAAAGTAAAAGCAAGTCCTAAAGTGTTATTGCCTGAATATGAATCAAATAGAAAGATCCCCGTAGAACTTATAGCTAAAATAACAGGAGAATTGTTTAACTCAAGACAAAAGTTTGATATTAAAATACCGAATGCATCTTTGGATTTAAGTACAGAGTTGCGTTTTATTTTAAATGATAATGATACAGGTAATATGATGCGTCAATTTGTTTCATTACTAGCATTGGGGAATTTTATCGGAGAAAATGTAAGCAATGCCGGATCTATGATTAGTAATGAAGTTGGAGCAAGTGCATATAAAGCTATTTCTAATGCATTGCTAAATATTTTTTCTAATTCGAATGACAAACTACAATTTGGATTTGATTACACACAAGGGAATAAAATTATTGATACTGAAAATCAATTAGGTATTTCCGTCGCCACACGATTAGGAAAAAATGAAAAAATAATTATCAATGGTGAAGTAAATCTTCCGACCGGAAGTCAATCAAATGCACATATTGCCGGTAGTGTTTCGGTTGAGTTGCCTCTGAATAAAAAAGAAACACTTATGATGAAGGTTTTTAACAGACAAAATGAAATACAATATACCGATCAAGAAGAAGGTTATACGCAGGGAATGGGACTTTCCTGGCATGTTGATTTTGATGATGTAAAAGAATTGTTGAGGAAAATGGGACTTAAAAAAGACCAAAAAAAGGAGCCTGTCAAACAAGATAGTATTCCTAGAGAACAATCACGTATATTCTTAAAGCCACAATCCGATAAATCTAAAGTATATCAAAATTAATTATTTTTTATAATAATCATTTTAATACATTCGTTATACTATAAGAATCTTGAAAAAAAGTATCAAAATTATGTACAGACTTATAATCCTAATCGTAGTATCCTTTAGCAGCTTATTTGTAAAGGCACAAATTGATTATACTAAGAGTTGGGAGGACTTGTATTCTTATAATCATATTGTAGACTTTGTGCTTACGGACAGTAATATAATAGCACTTTCAGATAATGCCATTTTTTTACACGATTTATCTTTAAAAGAATTTGAAAAAATATCCTCTGTAAATGGTCTGTCCGGTATGACAACAAGTGCTTTTTATTACGATGAAAATTTAAATAAAATTGTAATTGGCTATGAAAATGGTCTAGTAGAAATAATAGATGAAAATCGTTCGGTTACAATAAAACCAGATATTTTAAATTTTAGTATTACCGGATCAAAACGTATCAATGATATTGCTGTTGATGGAACAACTTTGTTTTTATCTGTTCCTTTTGGTATCGTAACTTTTGATTTAGAGACCAATGATTTTGCGGATACTTATTTTATAGGTGCATCTTCATCAGAAGTATCAGTAAATGAAATTGAGATATTTGATAATAAAATTTATGCAGCTACAGAAAATGGAGTTTTTATAGCAGACCTAAACGAACCTTTTTTAGTTGATTCGCAAAATTGGACACAACATCATTCGTTAAAGAACTTTTCGAATATTGAAAGCTTTAATAACAGTATTTTCGTTTCAGAGAATCAGTCATTATTTAGAATTGGCAATGACAACACTTTGACTCTAATAAATACACAATATCAAGCTATCAGGGATATAACGGCTACTCAAGAATATATGTGCATTACAACAAAGTTGTACATCAGAATTTATGGCACCAATCTTCTGTTAGCGCATGAAGTGGTATCGGAAGTAGGGGATATATTTCCATATACAGCAAATACAGCACAAGTGTATGATAACAACTTGTATATTGGGACAGAGGATTTTGGAATATTAGAAAGTAATTTCTCTGCTATTGAAAGCTTTGAAGAGTTACATCCGGAAGGTCCAATTTCAAATAAAGTATATTCAATAAGTCAACGCAACAATCATATATGGGTTGTTTATGGTGGTACCGGTGCTTCGTTTGCGCCACTTAATGTAAAAAAAGGCGCAAGTCATTATAATGGAGAAGAATGGGTGACAATACCTTTTGCAGAGGATGCAATTACCGAAAGAAATCTGGTGTATGTCAGCATTGATCCTTTTCATGACAATAAAGTATATGTCAGTTCTTTTGCTGATGGGATGGTGGTCATTGAAAATGATGAAGTCGTCGCACATTGGAACCAAACAAATAGTCCGTTGGAATCGGTTGTAGATCCGGGTAATCCAAACTATATAAGTGTGAGAATAGGAGATAGTGTTTTTGATGCAGAGGGCAGTCTTTGGATTACCAATATCGGTGTTGTGGATAGACTTAAAAAATACAGTACTTCGGGTGTTTGGTCTAGTTATAATTTAAGTTCATTGCAAAGTGGCGGTTGGGGTATGAAAAGTATGATTATCGATAAGACGTCCAATATATGGATGGGAACAAGACAAAGTGGTGCTTGGGCAGTGACCAAGCATGTCGATAAAATGAAAGCTTTGACAAAGAATCCTATTGCCGGTAATATTCCACATGTCAATGTAAGAGCCGTTGCAGTAGATGACAACAATACTATCTGGATAGGGACACGAGAAGGTTTGGTTACATTTAACAGTTCTACATCCTTTTTTGATCAGGCTACCTATGCGGCACAGCCGGTAGTAATCGCCTCCGGAGAAGATGATGGCTTTGGAGTTGCTTTATTGGGAAGCCAAAGAATTAATGCTATTTGTGTAGATGGTGCAAATAACAAATGGTTTGGGACTGATACAGGAGGTGTTTTATATACAAATTCATCGGGAAAAGAAACTTTTTTGCATTTTGACACATCAAACTCCCCTTTACCTTCAAATAAAATTCTTCATATTGTATTTGATGAAAATACGGGAAAAGTATATTTTGCAACAGATATGGGTATTGTGTCGTATGACAGTAATATTGCACCCTACGGTGCCCATTTAGAAGAGGTTTATGCCTATCCGAATCCTGTGACAAAGAATCATGAATTTGTTACCATTGATGGTCGTAACGGAACTCACATACCCAATGGATCTAACGTAAAAATTTTAGATGCTGCCGGTAGACTTGTTTATGAAACGAATGTTGTGGCAGGACAAGAACAATTTGGAGGAAAAGTAGTTTGGAATAAGACCAATTTAGCAGGAAGAAAAGTGGCTTCAGGAATCTATATTGTACTTTTGACCACGGATGATTCTTCTGAAACAGCCATGACAAAAATTGCAATTATTAACTAATACTTCTCTAATATTTCTCTAAAATTTGGTAAGGTTTTTGTGTGTAATTTGTAAATATCATTTAATTAT
>JAOZTK010000017.1:5380-8203 GCA_029942185.1 Flavobacteriaceae bacterium | reverse complement strand
TTCTCTAAAATTTGGTAAGGTTTTTGTGTGTAATTTGTAAATATCATTTAATTATGTATAAAAAAATACTTGTTTTTATTTTTCTCAGCATCAGTTCCCAAACTCTTTTTTCACAGAATATATTCAGTACAGACTATGAAAGTCAGGCGGATATAAGTGTTTTCGTGGTAGATTATGAGAGTCAGGCTGATTTAAAAGTTTACAAAGTAGCTTATTCCTCACAAGTAGGTCATAACGAGGGAACTTGGTTCTTTGTAGCGTATGAAAGTCAAGCCGATACCAAAATATATTTTGTTGATTATGAAAGTCAAGCAGACTTAACGATCTTTTTTGTTGATTATGAATTCCAAGCGGGATGGCGAAAAAAAAATAAAATGCACTTATTGTTTTAGCGAGCTGTAAACCTTTTACTCAAGCGTTTTAATCTCGTTGTATTTTTTGATTACAGCATTATGTGTTACCGTTCTATTTTCAAAGTGAGTAATCAAAAATTCTTTTTCTTTTTCTGAGGCGTCTAAAAGTCTAATGATGTTGTTTAAATGCAATTTCATATGTCCTTTTTGAATACCTGTTGTAGTCAAGGCACGTAAAGCCGCAAAATTTTGTGCCAAACCGGCGGCGGCAGTTATGCGCATCAGCTTTTCAGCACTTGGATTTTGTAAAAGTTTTAGTGACAGTTTTGCCAGTGGGTGTAATTTTGTCAAACCACCTACGGTACCTAGCGCTAAGGGTATATCTATCCAAAATCGAAATATTCCCTCTTTAATCTCGGCATTACTCAAGCTTCGATACTGCCCATCACGCGCTGCATAAGCATGAACACCTGCTTCTATTGCTCTAAAATCATTGCCGGTTGCCAATACAAGGGCATCTATTCCATTCATAATCCCTTTGTTATGTGTTACCGCTCTGTGGGGTTCTACATTGGCAATTTGTATTGTTTGAATAAATTTTTGCGCATATAATTCGGCATCTTTTTCATATAATTCCTCAATAGGACAGCTTACTTCAGCATGAACCAAACACTCGGGGACATAGTTGGATAGGATGCTCATTATAATTTCTATATCGGGTCTTTTAAACTCGTTTGCAATTGCTTCTAAACACGAATTAATAAAATTTGCACCCATGCTGTCTTTTGTCTCAAAAGTCGCATGAATTTGATAATAATTTGCTAGTTCACTTGTTTTGTTTCGCAACTCAATATCCAGAATTCCGCCACCTCTTTTACGCATATTTTCGGTGATGGGTTCGGTAGCTCTTAGTAATTGAGGTTTCATTTTATCAAAATAAAACCGTAAACCGGCCGCGTCGCCACGATATATAAAATGAACTTGTCCAACTTTTGTCGTAGCGATTATTTTAGTTTTAAATCCGCCTCGAGAACTCCAAAACTTTGCTACCATAGATGCGGCAGCAACCACCGAACTCTCTTCAATTACCATGGGAATTGTATAGTCGACACCATCGATGACAAAATTGGGGGCGATCCCAAAAGGAAAATAAAAATTAGAAAGCGAATTTTCAATAAAATCGTCGTGTAATTCTTGTAGAATCCGATTGTCATTCCAATACTGCTGTAAAGTCTCTTTGGCAGTGATTGGTTTCTCGAAATAATTATCCGTCAACCAATCAATTTTTTCTTGTTTGGTGAGTTTTGAAAAACCGGAAACTATCTTTGACATTGTTTTCTTACTTTTACTGCTTGCAAGACATTGACAACTTCCTTGTGATATTGATTCTGAAAATGATTATTTAGGTCGGTAATTCCGATTGCCGCCGGAATTCTGTTTTCAAAATTTCACAAGCCTCGAACTTGAGATTTCTTGCTAAGCATCAATAAATTGGAAATTTTCCAATCGATTACAAAAGTAAGCATATTTTTAACTAAAAAAACAAGAAACCATGATAAGCAATGAACAATTTCAAAAGGAATTGCAACTTATTATTGCCAATGCTGTTCGAGAAGATGTAGGTCCGGGTGATTACAGTTCCTTGGCTTGTATTCCGAAAGAAGCAAAAGGAAAAGCCGAGCTTTTAGTAAAAGCAGATGGTATTATTGCCGGAATTGATTTTGCTAAAATGATCTTTGAATACGTAGACAGTAAGATGGTTTTTGAAGCCTTACTCAAAGATGGTGATCCTGTCAAATACGGTGCTATTGCTTTTTATATTTCGGGAAGTTCACAAAGTATCCTAAAAGCAGAACGATTGGTGCTAAATGCGATGCAACGTATGAGTGCGATTGCTACAAAAACAAATGAGTATGTAAAAAAATTGGCAGGAACCAAAACCAAAATTCTCGATACCAGAAAAACAACACCGGGGATACGTGCTTTAGAAAAATGGGCCGTAAAAATTGGAGGAGGTGTCAATCATCGTTTTGCTTTGTACGATATGGTTATGCTAAAAGACAACCATATAGATTTTGCAGGAGGTGTTTCACAAGCGATCGAAAAGACAAAGATGTATTTAAAAGAGCATAATTTAGACTTAAAAATTATTGTCGAGGCACGTGATTTAGAAGAGATAAAAACCATTTTAAAAGCTGGAGGTGTGCATCGTATTCTGATAGATAATTTTAATTACGAGGACACACGTAAGGCAGTTGCTTTGATTGGAGACCAATGTCAGACCGAATCGTCTGGAGGCATAACACTGGACACATTGCGACCTTATGCAGATTGTGGTGTAGATTATATCTCATCCGGTGCTTTGACACATTCGGTTTATAATATGGATTTGAGTTTGAAAGCAGTATAGTTTTATAAACCATAAAATAGAATACAGTCCATCAATTTGTGATGCACATATCAGCTGTTT
>JAOZTK010000017.1:0-5280 GCA_029942185.1 Flavobacteriaceae bacterium | reverse complement strand
TTTTGATAAGCTGATTGAGATAGGTTATAATAGATCTATACTGTAAAAACCTCCTTTGTTTTCCTTCATTTTTAAGGATTGCTTTACAATTAAATAAGCACAGGCGTTTATATTTCGAAGCTCGATAATTTGGGGGGATAAGATTACCTTTTTATACAGTTTTTCCGTATCTACATAGATGTATCTAAGATGACCTAAGGCTCTATTTAGGCGTTCATCTGAGCGGACAATTGCGACCAAATCACTCATTGTATACTTTACTGTTTTTCGATTGTGACTGATCAAGATCATTTCTTTGGGCTCCGTAGTTCCCTCTGTGTTCCACTCGGGAATTGACGGTAAGTTCTTTTTAAAAACATCTTGATGATCTACAATATGTTTTGCGACCTTATGTCCAAATACCAAAGCTTCTAAAAGAGAATTAGATGCCAGTCTATTTGCTCCATGCAGTCCTGAGCACGTTACTTCACCATTGGCGTATAAGTTATTAATAGAAGTTTTCCCCCATTTATCAATTACTACACCGCCCATTATATAGTGCATGGCAGGAACTACAGGGATAAGATTTTTGGCTACATCAATTCCCAAGCTTCGGCATTTTTCGACAATATTGGGAAAGTGATGTACAAAAGCTTTTTGATCCAAATGTGTACAATCGAGATACACACAACTTGCACCGGATTTGTTTAATTCCATGTCAATGGCTCTGGAAACGATATCTCTGGAGGCTAATTCTGCTCTTTCATCAATAGGAAGCATAAAACGTTCTCCTTCTTGGTTTCGCAGATAAGCACCAAAACCACGAACAGCCTCTGAAATAAGGAAGGCCGGGCTCTTTCCGGGCTCGTATAAAGAAGTCGGATGAAATTGTACATATTGCATATCTGACACCTTTGCATGTGCACGATATGCCATTGCGATACCATCTCCGGTAGCGATTATAGGGTTTGTTGTGGACGCGTAAGTTTGACCAGCACCTCCTGTGGCCAAAATTGTGACAGGAGCGGTATATGTGTCAATTTCTTGGGTTTTCTCATCCATGATATAAGCTCCAAAACAAGTGATATTCTTCTCTCCAAAATGTGTTTTTCTGCCTTCTGTATGGTGTTCTGTAATCAAATCAATTGCAAAATGATGTGGTAATAATTGAATATTTGGAAGAATCTCAATTTGATGCAATAAGGTCATTTGAATTTCAAAACCGGTGATGTCTTTATGGTGTAAAATTCGGTTGGCAGAATGCCCACCTTCTTTTCCTAAGTCGTAAGTATTTTTATCATTGATGTCAAAATCAGCTCCCCAACTAATCAGTTCTCGTATGCGTTCCGGAGCATTTTCAATAACCATTCGTACAACTTCTTTGTCGTTTTCATAATCACCTGCACGTAAAGTGTCGGCAATATGACTCTCAAAAGAATCAAGCTTGTCCCAAACTACAGCTATTCCACCTTGGGCATACCTCGTATTGCTCTCATCTTTTGTGTCTTTTGTCGCTACAATTATTTTTTTTTCGGGCAAGGCTTTTGCCAATTTAATAGCGGTAGATAATCCGGCTACTCCCGAACCTAAGATGAGTATGTCTGCATGGTTTGTCATAAGTTTCTTTTATTCGTGAGACTCTAAAAAATTATTTCAATTTTTTAGTTAGTCGAATTAATCCCGCTTTTTCAGCGGGTTATTGGGTTCAGTCCCGATAGCTATAGGGATACCCTGAGGTTTAATGCCTTTTATTGATTTCTCCATCTTGAGAGAGAAAAATGCATTCCTTAAACGGGAATTATGAAATTTCCAACATACGTTCGATAGATTTCAAGGCTTTCAATCGTAATTTTTCGTCAATTTCGATTGCCGGTTGTTCGTATTGCATACAGAGATACAGTTTTCGCATGGTATTCATTTTCATAAATTCACATTCGCTGCAACTACAAGTGCTGTCTTCAACCGGAGCGGGAATCAATACCTTTTCAGGCACTAATTGTTGCATTTTATGTAAAATTCCGACTTCGGTTGCGACAATAAACTCTTTTGCCGGACTCTCCTTTACATAATTTAATAATCCGGAAGTCGAGCCCACATATTTTGCTACTTTAAGCAAGTGTCTTTGTGACTCCGGATGTGCGATTATTTCGGCATTCGGATTTTCACGGTGTAGTGCTAATATTTTGTCAATCGAAAATGCTTCATGTACTAAACAAGCTCCGTCCCAAAGCAGCATATCACGACCTGTTTGTCGGATTAACCAATCGCCTAAATTACGATCAGGAGCAAAAATAATGGGTTTGTCTTTTGGTATGGAATCAATAATTTTCTTTGCATTTGATGAGGTACAGACAATATCTGTAAGTGCTTTAATATCAGCGGAGGTATTGACATACGAAACAACTATATGATCGGGATGTGCTTTTACAAAAGCTTCAAACTCCTCTTTTGGAGCGGAATCAGCTAAAGAACAGCCTGCATTTAAATCAGGTAAAACTACTGTTTTACTCGGATTGAGAATTTTAGCGGTTTCAGCCATAAAATGAACACCTGCAAACACAATCATATCTGCATCTGTTTTGGCGGCTTCTTGTGCCAAAGATAGACTGTCACCTACCAAATCGGCTATATCTTGTATTTCCGGTATCTGATAGTAGTGTGCTAAAATCACTGCATTTTTTTCTTTTCGCAGACGGTTTATTTCTTTGATATAGTCAATTTTACTCGTTGGAATATCCAAGAAACCCTTGGTTTGTATTTCTTTTTTTGCTTGTTTGAGTTGCATGATTGAGTATTAAACAACAAAAATAAGGTTTTGATATTACATTGTTTGTTAAAATCGTTTAAAAAAGTGTGTAATATTTTTTACAAAATCAGTTGTGTGCCAAAATAATCAAAATTTAAATCTGAAATAAATACGGAATTTTAGCAAAAACTACATCAAAAATTTCTATTTGATAAGCAATGTTTATAAAAAAACCTCAGTTTTAGCCAGGTTTAAATTAGGGCAATACTGCTGTGAATAATTTTAGATGCTTATCTTTGTAATTCCGACGGGAGAAAAGGACATTTAGTTTTTGGATTTGTTGCCTGTTGGTTGAAGAAGGAATAGATAATTATAAAATAATCATAATTACAATTTAATGGAATATATAGATTATTATAAAATATTAGGAGTCACAAAAAATGCAACTGAAAAAGACGTTAAGAAGGCCTATCGAAAATTAGCTCGAAAATACCATCCGGATGTAAATCCGAATAATAAGGAGGCTGAAAAAAAGTTTAAGGAAATAAATGAAGCCAACGAAGTTTTAAGAAATTCGGAAAATCGAAAAAAATATGATAAATACGGGAAGGATTGGAAACACGCAGAAGAGTTTGAAAAAGCGGGACAGCAGCAACAGCAACGACAATCTTATGGTGGACATCAAGGATACGGCTCATTTAGTGAAGAAGGTTTTTCTGACTTTTTTAGTACGATGTTTGGAGGTGATCAGAAACAACAAGGTGGAAGTAGAAGAGCACAGTTTAAAGGGCGAGATTATCATGCAGAACTACAACTCAATTTGACGGATGTATTAAAAACTCAAAAACAAACACTGACCATCAACAAGAAAAAAATTCGTTTGACCATTCCTGCAGGTGTTGAAAATGCGCAAGTGATAAAAATTAAAAATCACGGAGAGAAAGTTGGAGCCGGAGGTGTTAATGGTGATTTGTATATAAAGTTTAATATCTTTAACAATACGAAGTTTAAACGCAATAATAATGATTTGCACACGATTATTGATTTAGATTTATACAAAGCCGTATTAGGTGGAGCCCTTGTAGTTCCTACTATTGATGGAAAAAAACTAAAACTAAAAGTAAAACCTGAAACTCAAAATAACGCAAAAGTTAAGTTGAAGGGCAAAGGTTTTCCCGTTTATAAGAAAGAGGGACAATTTGGTGATTTGTACATAACGTATAAAATTAAAATACCCACAAATTTAAGTGCAAAAGAAAAAGATTTATTTACGGAATTATCAAAACTAAAGTAGATATGAAAACGATTTCAGTACAGCAATTTTGTATACATTATAATATCCCGGAAAGCTTTGTCGATTCGTTATCAAATTTCGATTTGATAAGAATTGTAATAATTGACAAAACCAATCATATTCAAATTGAAGAAATTAATAGAATTGAAAGATTAATGCGAATGCATTATGAATTAAATGTCAATTTTGAAGGTTTGGATGTGATTAACAATCTAATTAATCAAGTTAATAGCTTACATGAAGATATTGAAAAGTTAAAAAATAAAATAGATTTTTACAAATAAAATATGTCATCCCGATAGCTGTCAGAATTAACACACAACAGAATGATTCCTGGCGAATAGCAGCTGTTAAGGCTAAAAAACAAGATTCAAGAAAATGAAAAAACATTACACAAGAAAAATTATTATATGGAGTTTAGGGGGGATTTTAGTATTTATAATTGGATTAAAATTGATATATCGCCCTTCACAAGATCGGGTTTGGGAACTCGGGCAAGAAAAACTCCCACATATCTTATTCGATAAGAATGGAAAGATAACTATTGAAAATTTTCGAAATTTTGATTGGAAAGAAGACGAAACAGCAGCGGTTAATTACGAAACCAGAACTTTTGAATTAGATGCACTAGAATCTATTAGTGTAGTAATTTCGCATTTCAGTGATTTTGAAGGACTTGCACATATATTTTTAAGTTTTGGGTTTCAAACTGGAGAACAGATAGTCGTGTCTTTGGAAACACGTAGAGAAAGTGATGAAGAATTTTCCCCACTTCTAGGAATCTTACGTCAATATGAAATCATTTATGTTGTCGCTTCTGAAAAAGATGTTATTGGCATTCGCACGAATGTAAGGCATGAACGTGTGTATTTGTATCCGACCCAAGCATCTCCTGAGCAAGCTCAAGATTTATTTCGTTTAGTTTCCCATGAAATAAATTCAATCTACAAAACACCTCGTATTTATAACACCTTTTTGCACAACTGTGCTAACGAATTGACACGACTTGTAGAAGAAATGTCTGATATAAAATTTCCGATTACTTGGAAAACGATACTTCCGGGTTATTTCGATGAGGTTCTGTACGATTTAAAAATTATCGATACAGGAAAAAGTTTTGAGCAAACAAAAAAAGACCACTTAATTCACAACGGTTTGGTCGATAAAAACAGTCCGACTTTTAAGGAAGATTTAAGAAAGTCATTGCCAAAGAATAGAATACAGTCAGAATAGTTATCGGATAGTCCATACATGTGCGATG
>JAOZTK010000016.1:11739-23783 GCA_029942185.1 Flavobacteriaceae bacterium | reverse complement strand
CAAAGAATCTATAACGAAACCAAAAAAAGCAAGCCTCTTTGTGCCTTTGCGGTTCTCCTTTATTACATTTGCATAAATTTAATAAGATTTGAGCTTAAGAGCTATTGCTAGCAAGTATGATAAAGCACGCTTAACACAGCAAATCGTACACGCTATTCAGTCAGAAGATAACCAAATTACAATCCCTAATTTGGCGGGATCTTCTTTGTCTTTTCTGATTACCTCTGTGTTTAAAAAAGTAGAGAAACCACTGCTTATAATTTTTGACGACAAAGAAAAAGCCATTTATTATTTAAATGATTTAGAACAACTTTTAGGAGTTGATAATCTGTTGTTTTTTCCAGGTTCTTATCGTCGTCCGTATCAAATTGAAGAAGTGGATAACGCCAACATTTTATTGAGAACCGAAGTACTCAATCGAATTAATTCGCGACGTAAACCGGCAATAATCGTCACCTATCCAGATGCGCTTTTTGAACAAGTACTCACCAAATCAGAATTAAACAGCAACACGCTCAAAATTAAACTGAAGGATAAGTTATCCTTGGAGTTTGTCAACGAAATGCTTTTTGAATATGAGTTTCAAAGAGCAGATTTTGTTTCCGAACCCGGTGAGTTTGCCGTTCGAGGTGGAATCATCGATGTGTTTTCATACAGCAATGAAGAACCCTATCGTATTGAATTTTTCGGAGATGAAATTGAAAGTATTCGAACTTTCGATATTGAAACACAGCTTTCTTTAGATAAGGTGAAAAGCATTAGTATTGTACCTAATGTGGCCAATAAGTACCTGAAAGAAAAACGTCAAAGTTTTTTACAATACTTGGGTAATAAAACATTAATTTGGACACAAAATGAAAGCTTGCTTTTTGATAGATTGGACAATTTATTCGCCAAGGCAAAAACAACTTTTAAGACATTAAATTCACCTATAAACCACAGCAAACCAAGTAGTATTTTTATTGATGGAAAGCGATTTAAAAAAGAGTTATCCCGTCAAAAAAAGTTGAGTTCAATGCCATTAGAAAATGAAAGTCCGATTATAGAATGGCAAATTAAACCCCAACCTGTATTCAATAAGAAATTTGACTTGTTGATTAAAAATTTACAAGATAATACAGATAATAATATCACTAATTATTTGTTCTGTGACAATAAAAAACAAGCGGAACGTTTTCAGGATATTTTTTTAGATATCGATGAAGAAGTAAAATATGAAACCTTAGTTTTTCCGCTATATCAAGGATTTATTGATGCTCAGTTGCAAATAGCTTGTTATACGGATCATCAAATTTTTGAACGCTATCATAAGTTTCGATTAAAAACAGGTTTTAAAAAGAAACAAGCAATCACGCTGAAAGAATTGACCAGCCTGCAAATAGGAGATTACGTAACACATATAGACCACGGAATTGGAAAATTTGGTGGTTTGCAAAAAATTGATGTAGAAGGAAAACCTCAGGAAGCGATAAAATTGATGTATGGCGATAGAGATATTTTGTATATCAGCATACATTCGCTACATAAAATTTCTAAATATGTCGGCAAAGATGGAAAGCCTCCAAAAATCTATAAATTGGGTTCCGGAGCTTGGAAGAAATTAAAGCAAAAAACAAAAAAACGTGTAAAAGAAATCGCCTTTGATTTAATTCAGTTGTATGCCAAGCGCAGACGACAAAAAGGTTTTCAATACCATCCGGATACGTATATGCAACACGAGCTAGAGGCGAGTTTTATGTATGAAGACACACCCGATCAGTTTAAAGCAACTCAAGATGTTAAAGAGGATATGGAAAGTGAACGTTCTATGGATCGTTTGGTTTGTGGCGATGTTGGATTTGGTAAAACAGAAGTAGCAATACGCGCCGCTTTTAAAGCGGTAGATAACGGAATGCAAGTCGCAATTTTAGTGCCTACAACTATTTTGGCATTTCAACATTTTCGAAGTTTCCGGGAACGTTTAAAAAACTTTCCCGTTACGGTAGATTATTTAAATCGTTTTAGAACTACAAAACAACGTAAAGATGTCTTGGAAGGCTTGCTAGACGGCACTTTAGATATTGTAATTGGAACGCATCAGCTGGTGGGAGAAAAGGTGAAGTTTAAAAATTTAGGATTATTAATTGTCGATGAAGAGCAAAAATTTGGAGTCAATATCAAAGACAAACTCAAAACCATAAAAGAGAATGTAGATACCTTAACCTTAACAGCAACTCCTATCCCAAGAACTTTACAGTTTTCATTGATGGCAGCTCGTGATTTGTCACTTATAAATACGCCACCACCCAATCGGCACCCAATCGACACCCAAGTGATCCGCCTCAATGAAGAAATTATTAGAGATGCTTTGTACTATGAAATATCAAGAGGTGGACAGGTGTTCTTTATTCATAACAGAATTGAAAATATCCAAGAAGTTGCGGGAATGTTACAACGTTTAATCCCCGATGCTAAAATTGGAATTGGACATGGACAAATGGAAGGCAAGAAATTAGAAAATCTGATGCTGGCTTTTATCAATAATGAATTTGACATATTAGTATCTACGACCATTGTGGAAAATGGATTGGATGTTCCGAATGCCAATACTATTTTTATCAATAATGCCAATAATTTTGGGCTGTCCGATTTACATCAAATGCGCGGTCGCGTTGGACGTTCCAATAAAAAGGCTTTTTGTTATTTGATTACACCACCGTACCACGTAATGACGAATGAGGCTCGAAAACGCGTGGAAGCAATTCAACTCTTTTCTGATTTGGGAAGCGGATTTAATATCGCGATGAAGGATTTAGAAATTCGTGGAGCAGGAGATTTATTAGGAGGTGAACAAAGTGGGTTTATCAATGATATTGGTTTTGAAACCTATCAAAAAATCTTAAATGAAGCCATTGATGAATTGAAGGAGACAGAATTTAAGTCCCTGTACAACGAGTCGGAAACTGCTGAAAAGACTTTTGTCAAAGAAATACAAATTGATACGGATTTAGAATTGCTAATACCGGATGATTATATCAATATTATTTCAGAACGTCTCAGTTTATACACCGAATTAAGTAAAATAAAAACCCTTGATGCACTGAATAATTTTGAAGTTCACTTGATGGATAGGTTTGGAGCCTTACCCAAACAAGTGTCAAATTTGTTGCTCAGTGTACAACTCAAATGGCAGGCTCAAAAATTGGGAATGGAGAAATTAATTTTAAAAAAACAGACACTCCTTGGGTATTTTGTGTCCGATCAACAATCGGAGTTTTACAATTCTACAATCTTTAGTCAGGTTTTAAAATTTGCACAACGGCATCCAAAAATATGTAGTTTAAAAGAAAAACAAACACCCAAAGGATTACGCTTATTAATCCGATTTGACAAGGTGCATTCTGTAGAAAAAGCATTGGAACTTTTTGGAAATCTATTAACTCAGGTTATTCACTAGTTAGTCGCTTCAATAATGCTGATAAGGAAGGGTTTTAATCCGCTGAAAAAGAACTCAACAGCTATTACCATTACAATCAATCCCATTAAGCGCATCAGTACATTGTTTCCGGTTTCCCCTAGAAACTTTATAATTCGAGAAGAACTGTAAAGAATAATATAGGTCAGAATCATAACTAATAGGATACTTATTATCAGTACGATTTTTGTAGGATAGTCATCAGCATCTTCCATTAGAACGATTGCATTTGTCAAAGCACCCGGACCGCTAATCATCGGAATGGCTAAGGGCGTTATTGAAATGTCATTGACATAGCTTTTTATTTCTGACTCTTTAACTTTCACTTTTCCCAATCTCGCTTGTAACATATCCATACCCATTAGAAAGAAGATTACACCACCGACAATTCTAAAACTATTGACAGAGATGCCGAAAAAATTAAACAATAATTGACCGGCAAATGCAAATAAAATAATGGTTAGAAAAGCAATAATGGAAGCTTTTTTAGCTGTTTTTGTACGATGCTTTTGATCCAAGTTTGAAGTCATGGTCATAAAAATAGGCATCGTTCCCAATGGATTGATCAGGGTGAAAAATGAGGTAAAACTTAAAATCCCAAATGTAATTAATTCGTTCATGCTAATTCGGTTTAAAAATCCCGCAAAAATAGTTTAATTCTGCATATTTCAAAATTTAATTTGGTGAGATTTTAAAAGTGTTTTCTGTTGTTGTTCTAAATTTTTTAGAAAGACTTTGTGTTGTTTGGAATCAGGGTTGAAAACTTTGTGAAGTAAACCTTTTTGTATTTGTGCAACCTGTTTCATAATTGGAAAGACAGCCGAATCAATCCAATGCTCCTTAAAAAAATTCCAGATATAATCAATCGCAGTTTTATTGGGGTGCAATAGATCAGATGTGTAAAAACGATAGTCTCTTAAATCATCCATTTGGATTTCATAAGATGGGAAATAATAAATATTAGGATTGTTAATTACTTTATAAATCGCTGTGAGTAAATGCGCTTTACTCTGAGAATTAGCAAGCATACCGTCTTTAAGATGGCGTACAGGGCTCAAGGTAAGCACTATTTGTGTAGAGGGATTCACTTTGTGGATCAATTTGATACTGTTTTTTAAACTATCCGTGATTTCAGAAATTGATAAAAGGTGTTTATCAAAGTTCTTTTGTGGGATTTTATGACAATTAGCGACGAATTGATCGGTTGCTATATGACGGTAAGCCCAAGCAGTTCCCAACGTAATTATAAAGTGAGAAGTGTTCTTTAAATAGTCTTTTGTCTGTAAAATACGAGTATTTATATCCTTTAAAACAATGGATGAATCCGTGTTTGAAAAATCAGAGTGATGTTGTAAACTATGCCATTGTTCATTTTCAAATACCAAGTCGGATTTTGTGTACACTCTTTGTTCAACAATATCAGTTAAAGCCTTTTCAATAGCTTTGGGATTAAATAAGATTCCGTGCGGATTGATAAGATGATTCAATTTATAATAAGATAATTTCTTACCAATATTTTCTACAAAACAAGAGCCTATCAAACAAATTTTTGACTGATAATCAATTTGTTTTATTGATTTTTGAATTTCATTTTGATTGAGAATAGTTCTAAATGTCATCACTTTTACCTTTGTTAGAAACTACAAAACTAAGTAATTTACTTGATGCTATCGATTCTAACTACTGCATTCTGCATTCTGAATTCATTTCCCTATCTTGCACCACTTAAAATAATCGATGAAGAACATACGCAACTTTTGTATAATCGCTCATATAGACCACGGTAAAAGTACCTTGGCAGATCGTTTGTTGGAATTTACGGGCACCGTAACTGAGCGGGAAAAGCAAGATCAATTGCTTGATACGATGGATTTGGAACGAGAAAGAGGTATTACTATTAAAAGTCACGCAATACAAATGGATTATGAGTATGAAGGGGAACAGTATATTCTTAATTTAATAGACACACCGGGTCATGTTGATTTTTCGTATGAGGTGTCTCGTTCAATAGCTGCTTGTGAAGGAGCACTATTAATAGTGGATGCAGCTCAAAGCATTCAAGCACAAACGATTTCAAATTTATATTTAGCGCTCGACAATGATTTGGAGATAATTCCGGTTTTAAATAAAGTGGATTTGCTCAGTGCAAATCCTGAAGAGGTTACAGATGATATCGTCGATTTATTGGGATGTGATCCTTCAGAAGTTATCCACGCAAGTGGTAAAACAGGACAGGGAGTTGAAGAAATTCTCAAAGCAATAATTGAAAAAGTGCCGGCTCCAAGTGGCGATCCAAATGCGCCCTTACAAGCCTTAATCTTCGATTCCGTTTATAATTCTTACAGAGGTGTAGTAACATATTTTAGGATATTAAATGGAGAGATTAGAAAAAAACAACGCGTTAAGTTTGTCGCTACCGGTCAAGAATATTTTGCAGAAGAAGTGGGAACATTAAAGCTTTCGCAAGTGCCAAAGGAAGTTGTCAAAACAGGAGATGTAGGTTATTTGGTAACAGGAATTAAAGAAGCTCAAGAAGTAAAAGTTGGAGATACTATAACCGATGCTGCAAATCCTGCCACTGATGTTGTCGAGGGATTTGAAGATGTGAAACCTATGGTTTTTGCGGGAATTTATCCGGTAGATACGGATGATTATGAAGAACTCCGCAATGCGATGGAAAAATTAAAGCTCAACGATGCTTCGCTTGTTTTTACTCCGGAAAGTTCAGCCGCACTAGGTTTTGGTTTTAGATGTGGATTTTTAGGGATGTTACATCTCGAAATCGTCCAAGAAAGATTGGAACGAGAATTTGATATGACCGTTATAACTACGGTGCCAAACGTATCCTATCACGCCTATATCAGAAAAAATCCAAATGAAATTATAAGAGTACACAATCCGTCTGATTTACCGGATCCCTCATTTCTTGATAGAGTTGAAGAACCCTATATCAAAGCTTCTATAATTACAAAATCGGATTTTGTAGGTCCCGTAATGTCCTTGTGTATCGAAAAACGAGGTATAATAACGAACCAAACCTATCTGACAACCGAAAGAGTTGAGTTGAGTTTTGATATGCCCTTGGCAGAAATTGTTTTTGATTTTTACGATCGACTTAAAACGGTATCAAGAGGATATGCCTCTTTTGATTATCACCCTATCGGATTTAGAGATTCCAAATTAGTACGTTTAGATATTTTATTAAATGGGAATATGGTAGATGCTTTGTCTGCCTTAATACATACGGATAGCGCTTATTCCATCGGAAAAAAGATGGTATCTAAGTTACGCTCATTGATTCCAAGACAGCAATTTGATATACCGATTCAAGCCGCTATTGGTGCAAAAATCATTTCAAGAGAAACAATCAAAGCGCTGCGTAAAGATGTAACCGCAAAGTGCTATGGAGGTGACATTACACGAAAGCGAAAACTTCTTGAAAAACAGAAAAAAGGTAAAAAGCGTATGCGTCAAGTAGGTAATGTGGAAATTCCACAATCAGCTTTTATGGCGGTTCTTAAATTGGATGATTAGTTCAATTCCTTTCATTTTTCGTGTAGCATAAAATGCTAGACAGACATTTTAATTTATAAACATAAAAAAAAGTAGTGCTACAAAAAAGATAACACTACTTAAATTTAAAAAATGTGTTCGATTACTATTGGTATAAATAAGCTATAAAAAGATTATTCTCCGTGTAACCATGCTTTTTTAGCAAGTAATTGGTCTTCAGTTTCTTCAAAATCTTCATCAGGTACACAAGCATCAGTAGGACATACGGCAGCACATTGAGGTTCATCGTGAAATCCTTGACATTCGGTACACTTGTCTGTGATGATAAAATAGAATTCATCGGATTTAGCTTCAAACTCTTCTCCGGCATCTACCTCTTCCCCATTACTTTTTAAAGTAACAGTTCCATCTAATTTAGTTCCTTCAGAATAAGACCATTCTTGATCGGGTTCGTAAATTGCGTTATTTGGACATTCAGAGATGCACGCATCACAACTTATACAATCGTCGGTTATTTTAATTGCCATAATTTTTGGTTTTATAATTTATATATTAAGGCAAAAATAACTAAAATATTAGGTTAAAAAGCAGTTCTGTGAAATTTAGAATGATTCTAAATAGTAAATTGTTTTTTCTTGATTATAGTTTGCTTTAAACTGCGGACATTTATATTTGAACAGCTTTGAAATAGACTCTTTTTATAAATAAAAAAAGCGAGATAAATAAGTAACATTTAGCACATAAAATGCGTTAAAATACCTTTAGAATTTACAGCAAATACAAATAATAATGCCCAATTATACGATTTGTTTATTTTTTAAAAAAAAAGTGGCTAAAAACTTATTTACTATAGATTTTTAGTAATTTTGCTCCTTATCAAAAACAAGGTTTAATTACATTTTTATGACAACAGAAAATAAAAGCAAGACCAAAGCGAAAAACAGTATTGCAATGGAAAACGTAGCGATTCGTTTTGTCGGCGATTCAGGAGATGGTATGCAGCTTACAGGCATGCAGTTTACGGATACGGCAGCTATGTTTGGAAATGATGTAGCAACCTTCCCAAATTATCCCTCTGAAATTCGAGCACCTCAAGGCAGTTTGTACGGTGTATCCGGATTTCAAGTGCATATGGGAAGTGCCAAAATATCAACTCCGGGTGATAAAGTTGATGTATTGGTAGCCATGAATCCTGCGGGTTTAAAAACAAACATTAGCTCGTTAAAGCCCGGCAATATGCTAATAGTAGATTCTGATTCTTTTACTAAAAAGAATTTAGAAAAAGCGCATTATGAAAACAACCCTTTGAAAGACGGGAGTTTGGATAACTATAAAGTTGTTGAGGTTGCGATGACAACGCATACAAAAGAAGCTCTAAAAGATATGGGCTTGGATACTAAAACAGTATTGCGAAGTAAAAATATGTTTGCTTTAGGAATGGTGTATTTTATTTTTAATCGTTCTGTTAATCATACGATTAAATTTTTCCAGAAGAAATTTAAAAATAAACCGCTAATAGTTGAGGCTAATACAAAGGTTTTACAAGCAGGTTTTTCCTATGCGAATACTTTAGAATTAATATCGACTACCTATCAAGTAGCTCCCGCCAAAATGGAAAAGGGAACATACCGAATATTAAATGGTAATGTCGCAACTGCATGGGGTTTATTGGCTGCAGCTCAAAACTCCGGATTCGAATTGTATTTAGGTTCTTATCCCATTACTCCGGCAACAGATATTTTACATGAAATGTCTAAACACAAATGTGACTGTTACGGTATCAAAACTTTCCAGGCGGAAGATGAAATTGCCGGTATTACCTCATCAATAGGAGCTGCATTCGCGGGTAGTTTGGCGGTTACTACAACTTCAGGACCCGGTTTAGCTCTAAAAAGTGAAGCCATAGGTCTTGCCATGATGATAGAGTTGCCTTTGGTGATTATAAACGTACAACGTGGAGGTCCCTCCACAGGTCTTCCTACAAAAACAGAACAATCGGATTTGTTACAGGCTATGTACGGAAGAAATGGAGAAAGTCCCGTAGTTGTTATTGCAGCAAGTACTCCTGATAATTGTTTTGACTTTGCCTATGAAGCTTCTAAATTAGCTTTAGAACACATGACTCCGGTTATCTTATTAACTGATGGTTATATAGCAAACGGATCAGCTCCTTGGAGAATTAAAAAAGCAGCCGAGTTACCACCGATTAATAACCATCTTGTCAAAGAAGGAATTGAAGATTATGTTCCTTATAAAAGAGATGAAAAAACTTTAGCTCGTAATTGGGCAATACCTGGTATGAAAGGGCTGGAACATCGTGTAGGTGGTTTGGAGAAAAATAAACTAACAGGTAATGTGTCTCATGATCCAGAAAATCATGAATATCAAGTAAACATTAGAGCTGAAAAAGTAAAACGTGTTCAAAATTACATACCCGAATCAAAATCAGAATTCGTTGAAGAAGGTGATTTGTTGGTAGTAGGCTGGGGTGGTACCTATGGTAGTATTCATACGGCTGTTGATAGCATGCATAAAGAAGGATATAAAATAGGTCATTTGCATTTTAACTATATCAATCCACTTCCAAAAAACACCCAAGAGGTTTTTAAACGATTTAAAAAAATTATTGTTTGTGAATTGAATAAAGGGCAAATGTCTATTGTTTTAAAAATGAATTTCAGTGAATTTGATTTCTTGAAATATAATAAAATACAAGGTTTACCTTTTACTACTTTTGAATTAATTGAAAAATTTAAGCAACTTATATAATCATGGAAAATACAATTATTAAATATACTTATAAGGATTTTCAAAGCGACCAAGAAGTACGCTGGTGTCCGGGTTGTGATGATTATGTAATCCTGCGTTCCATACAAAAAGCATTACCCGAAATGAATAAAAAGAAAGAAGATTTTGTCTTTATTTCCGGTATTGGGTGTTCTTCACGTTTCCCATATTATATGGATACCTATGGAATGCACAGTATTCACGGTAGGGCCGCTGCTATTGCAACAGGTGTCAAATTGGCAAATCCTGATTTAAGTGTTTGGGTAGCCAGTGGTGATGGTGATTCTATGGCTATTGGTGGTAATCACTTTATTCATGTTTTGAGGAGAAATGTAGATTTGAATTATATATTATTCAACAATGAAATTTATGGATTGACTAAAGGTCAGTTTTCTCCTACTTCTCTATTAGGGCAAAAAACAAAAACTTCGCCTTACGGAAATACACAACCTCCCTTTAGTCCGGGAGAATTGGCTATTGGATCGAGTGCTCGTTTTTTTGCACGTTTGGGTGGTAATGCCGCTAAGCAAATGACAAAAGTCTTTATAGAAGCAGAAAAATTTAAAGGAACTTCTTTGATAGAAATATTACAAAATTGCGTTATTTTTAATGATGGTTGCTTTGCAAAATATACAGACCGAAATCTGAGAGAAGATGCACAATTGTATTTGGAACACGGCAAAAAAATGATATTTGGTAAAGAACGCGATAAAGGTTTAGTTTTAGAGGGGTTAAAACTAAAAGTGGTAACTATCGGAGAAAATGGAATTACAGAGGATGATATTTTAGTACACGATGCCAAAGAATCGGATAACACATTACACTTGATGTTGGCTAAATTATTAGATCCGATTGTAACAGGAATCATTAGAAGTGTGAAAGAACCCACGTTAGGAGAAAGAGAACGAGATGTAGTAAATGTTATTTCACAAAAGGTGAAACTTAACAATGTCGATGATTTATTCTTTACGGGTGAAACCTACGAAGTGAAATAAAATATAATTATTCCGAAACAAGTTTTGTATTTTTTTTAAATCTTACAAAGTTTTTGTGTCGGCAGATAGTTTATAAACCAATATCCTGTTGAAAAAGCGAGATTAGCCTGCCTACCGGCAGGTTTGACTCTCTAAAAAATTGAAATATTTTTTTAGAGTCTCACAAGCAATATGAAATCTTTAAAAAAGTTTTAAAAAGTAACAAATTTGTCATCTTTTTAAAACTTTTTTGTATTTTGCAACAAATAGTACAAATGGGAAATATTGCAATTATAGTTTTTTTTCTATCCGGAGTGGTGCTTGTTGCAGGTGCGAATGCCTTAGCTAACTTAATTTCACCTAAATCAGATAATCCATCTAAGCGTGAACCCTATGAAAGTGGGATGATCACGCAAGGTCCTACTTGGGTACAATTTAAAGTAGGCTACTATTTATACGCAATCTTATTCTTAATATTTGATGTTGAAGTGGCATTTTTAGTGCCCTGGGCAGTGGTTTTTAAAGATATGGGAGCTATAGCTTTAGTAGAAGTACTAATATTCTTGATTATTCTAGGTCTCGGCTTAGCGTATGCATGGAAAAAAGAAGCATTAAAATGGGATTAATAAAAAAGAAAGTACAACAGGGAAATGATATTCCTGCTGATTTTCCCGGGAAGGTAATGCCTGCAGGAAATGGAGGTAATATTATCGTAGGACCAATTGATAAAATTATAAATTGGGGGCGTAAGAATTCGTTATGGTCACTTTATTTTGGGACCAGTTGTTGTGCCATCGAAATGATGCAAACAGGAGCTGCAAGAAACGATTATTCTCGTTTTGGATTTGAAGTAGCGCGTCCTTCTCCACGTCAAGCAGATTTAATTATCATAGCAGGTACTATAACAAATAAAATGGCACCTGTATTACGTCGTTTATACGATCAAATGGCAGAACCAAAATTTGTAATTGCCATGGGAGCTTGCGCTATTTCAGGTGGCCCGTTTTTCTATAATACTTATGCAGTTGTAAAAGGAGCTGACCATGTAATACCGGTTGACATTTACGTGCCAGGTTGCCCACCACGTCCGGAAGCATTATTGGAAGGGATGATTAAGTTGCAAGAAAAAATAATGAGTGAACCCGCTCTTAATATGGTCAATCCTATTGATGGATTTGATGAAGGTAAGTAAAGATGTTGCATGCAACGCCTCAACAACAACAATATGACAAACGAACAACTAAAAAATAAAATTAGCCCTTGGTTTGAAAACCTTGAGTTTACAGAGGAAGCAACAGAATTTTTAACGCTTACTG
>JAOZTK010000016.1:1712-11639 GCA_029942185.1 Flavobacteriaceae bacterium | reverse complement strand
TGGTTTGAAAACCTTGAGTTTACAGAGGAAGCAACAGAATTTTTAACGCTTACTGTGCCGAAAGAAAATTTACATGAATTAGCCGAAAAGTTAAAAAATGATACACAGACACAATTTGATTTTTTGTTTTGTGTAACAGGTATGGATTGGGGTGAAGCTTTAGGGGTTATATATCACTTACGTTCAACTGTACACAAACATGAAATGGTCGTAAAAGTAACAACCAAGAATCGTGTAGCTGCAAAAATTGATACAGTTTGTGATATTTGGAGAACAGCCGAATTACACGAAAGAGAAATTCATGATTTATTTGGAATTGAATTTAATAACCACCCAAATATGGAAGTATTAATCCTTCCTCCTAACTGGGATGGATATCCTTTGCGTAAAGATTATGTGGATGAAGTAAATATGATTATTCGTTAATTTATTAACGATAATGATAGAGACGTTGCATGCAACGTCTTAACAAAATGAGCAACGTCTCAATAAAATGAATAACATGGATTACGAAGCACAAATAAAAAGGAATCAATTCAAAACGGAAGAATACAAAATAAACATGGGGCCACAACATCCTGCTACCCACGGTGTATTGCGTTTGAATTTAACAATAGATGGTGAAATTATAAAGAGAGTGGAACTCGATTTAGGTTACATTCATAGAGGGATTGAAAAAATGTGCGAATATGATTCCTATCCACAAATTATTCATCTCACAGATAGATTGGATTATCTATCGTCTCACAACAACAATGAAGCAGTCGCTTTAGCTGTTGAAAAAGCTTTGGAAATTGAAGTTTCGGATCGTGTTAAGTACATCCGAACTATTATAGGTGAATTGACAAGATTGGCCTCACATCAATTGTGGTGGGGTGTAATGGGAATGGACTTAGGAGCTTTAACCACCTATTTTTACGGTTTTCGAGATCGTGAATTAATCAATGATATTTTTGAAGAAACTTGTGGCGCACGACTGACGATGAATTATTCTATCCCCGGAGGAATTCGATACGATATCCATAAGAATTTTGTTCAAAGAGTCAAAGATTTTATCGTTCATTTTAGATCAAAATTACCCGAATACGACCAATTACTTACCGGTAATATCATCTTCCAAAAACGCATGAAGGGTGTGGGTGTTTTAAGTGCGGAAGATGCCATCAGTTTTGGAGTGTCAGGACCTGTTGCCCGTGGTTCAGGAGTTCCTAGTGATATTCGTAAAATCCGTCCCTATTCCGCTTTAGATAAAGTAGCTTTTAAAGAACCATTATACAAAGAAGGCGATGCGTGGGCTCGCTACAAAGTACGTATCGATGAAATGTGGGAATCAATGAATATCATCGAACAATTAATTGACAATATACCGGAAGGAAATATTAAAGAACCTACAAAAGCTGTTATAAAATTACCCAAAGGAGAATTCTACCAACGCGTAGAAACTGCTCGAGGTGAATTTGGCGTGTATATAAATAGTGATGGGAAGAAAAGTCCCTATCGAATGAAATTTCGATCACCGGGATTTTCTAATCTTTCAGCATTAGAACATATGACGGTAGGGAGTAAGATAGGAGATTTAGTTGCGACGATGGCAACTTTAGATTTAGTGGTTCCGGATATTGACAGATAAAGCGAAATATTGAATTAGAATGCTTTGTGTCTTGTATCGAAGCAGTAAAAAATATATAAAATATGAACATACCTTTACTATTACCAACAGAGTGGGTTCATGAGTTATTGACAGGCTGGATGCCAAATTCGGCAACAGCAGTCAGTATTATTGAAATGCTATTAATCGCAATAGCTTATTTAGCATTTTTTGCTATAGCCGGTTTGTATTTAGTGCTGATGGAACGAAAAGTAGCCGGATGGATTCAATTGCGAAAAGGACCTAATCGTGTTGGATTTTGGGGACTCTTCCAAACAATAGCCGATGCTATAAAACTGGTTTCTAAAGAATTGACCGGAACTATAAAAGCGGATAAGTTTTTATATAATTTAGCTCCTTATTTCCCAATTGTAGCGGCCTTAATTGCCTTGAGTGTTTTCCCATTTTCAAAAACATTACAAGCCTTTGATATCAATATTGGTTTGTTTTTCCTAACGGCTGTATCATCAATTGGTGTTATTGGAATTCTATTAGGAGGATGGGCGAGTAATAACAAATTTGCCTTGATTGGTGCTATGCGTAGCGGTGTACAAGTAATCAGTTACGAACTATCCGTAGGATTATCACTGCTGACGATGGTATTACTTACAGGATCTTTGCAACTATCCGAAATTATTGAAGTACAGCGTACAGGAGGTTGGTTAATCTATCAAGGTCATATTCCGGCGATTATAGCCTTTATGATTTTTATGATTGCCGGTACTGCAGAAACAAATAGAGCACCCTTTGATTTGGTGGAAGCAGAATCAGAGTTAGGAGCGGGATATCACACAGAGTATTCAGGGATGAAATTTGCTTACTTTTTCTTAGCAGAATTTATCAATATGTTTATCATAGCAGCAATAGCAGTTGTCGTATTTTTTGGAGGTTGGTTAGCACCTTTTGATTTGTTTGACAACGTGTTTTGGTTACAACCCTTTTGGTTTATTTTAAAAACGGGAATCATTATCGTTTTGATGATGTTCTTTAGATGGACTTATCCAAGGTTGCGTATCGATCAAGTATTAACATTAGAATGGAAATACTTACTGCCTCTAAATTTGATGAATATCGTATTCATGGCAGTTGTGGTGTGGTTGGGTTGGACAATTCCATGGCCATTTTAATAAGACAATAAAGAAAAGAAGATGTCATATTTTTCAGATATATATAAAGGAATAGGAACTTTAATCAATGGTTTTAAAGTTACCTGGAAGTACTTTATTCATGCGCGTAAAGAAATTATTACGGTAGAATACCCGGAGGAAGAAGTGCAAATCTTTGACCGTTTTAAAGGAGAGGTCATCATGCCGCATGATGAAAATAATGAGCATGCCTGTACAGGATGCCAAGCCTGTGAAATTGCTTGTCCAAATGGTTCTATAGAGATCATTTGGGATAGAATTTTAGATGAAGAAACAGGCAAGAAAAAGAAGACTATAGATAAGCATATTTACCACTTATCTATGTGTACGATGTGTAGTCAATGTATCGAAGCATGCCCGACTGACGCTATTGTTTGGGGACAGGGTTTTGAGCATTCAGTCACTGATCGTTCAGAATTGACAAAAATATTAAACAAACCCGGATCTAAAGTAAGGTCTGATGTAACCGAATAGTATGGAACAAGTTATATTTTACATTTTTGCGATAATCATAGTTGTAATGGCAATTGCGTCTGTTACCAGCAAAAAGATTTTAAGAGCAGTAATCTATTTATTGATGACATTATTAGCAATAGCAGCATTGTATTTTATGTTAGATTACACTTTCTTAGGAGCTGTTCAAATGGCTGTTTATGCAGGAGGAATTATTATCCTTTTTATATTTTCTGTTTTGTTGGTACATCACATAGAAGGAGAATTGGAAGAGCCGTCAATAGGAAGAAAGATTGGAATGGCTGTATTGAGTTTATTGGGATTAGGTGTCACATTGGTCACAATTTATTCGTATGATTTTAAAGAAGTACAATCATCGAGAATCATTGAAGTAGAAGATATTGGGAAAGGTCTTTTGGAAATAGGAGAAGGAGGATATATTCTGCCATTTGAGCTGATCAGTGTATTGCTGTTAGCAGCGATGATTGGAGCGATAATAATAGCAAAAGGACAGAAAAAAGAAGTTAAAAAGTAAAAAGTTTGTAAAGTTTATAAAGCAGAGCGTTCATATAGTTCGAGTTTTACAAAGCGTAAAACGAAGACTCCCGAACTTTTCACTTTTAACTTTCCACTTTAAAAACGAATAGAAATGATTGAAAACGTAAGTATATACGAACTATTAACTCTAACTACAATTCTGTTTTTTATAGGATTGTACGGGTTTTTAACAAGAAAAAATTTACTCACTATGTTATTGTCAATAGAGTTGTTATTAAACGCATCTGTTATCAATTTTGTGGTGATTAACAAGTATTTATATCCTGATGTGTTACAAGGTGTGTATTTCTCGATATTTATTATTGCAGTTGCCGCAGCAGAAACAGCATTGGCAATTTCAATAATTATCAATTTATATCGCTTAAAAACATCAGTAGATGTTGCAGAAACTGAAACGATGAAATATTAATAAATAGATGCGAGCTATATGTATTGAGAGTTTTTACTCTCAATTCTCAATTCTCAATTCTCAATTCTGAATTATGAACTTTAGTTATACAATTTTTATTTTAATCATTCCAATAGCAACTTTTTTGTTGTTGGGTTTTTTCTATAATAGAATTAAACCGGCCGTTTCAGGATGGATTGGAGTAACAGCATTGAGTGTCGTTGCCGGATTGTCCTATTATACGGCCTATCAATATTTTTTTAATGTAGGAAAAATTGATGGTAAATTTCAAACATTCTTTGGTTTTCAAGCCAATTGGATGAATTTTACCGAAAATTTACGAATTGACATGGGTATTTTATTAGATCCTATTTCAATAATGATGTTAGTAGTGGTTTCTACTATTTCATTAATGGCGCATATTTACAGTAGAGGCTATATGAAAGGAGATCGAGGCTATACCAAATTCTTTGCCTTCTTATCCTTGTTTACGTTCGCGATGATGGGATTAGTAGTTGCGACTAATTTATTTCAAATCTATATTTTTTGGGAATTGGTTGGCGTGTCTTCTTATTTGTTAATTGGGTTTTATTACGAAAAACCTTCTGCTGTGGCAGCAGCAAAAAAAGCTTTTATAGTAACACGTTTTGCTGACTTAGGTTTTTTAATCGGTATTTTATTGATGGGATATTATGGAGGTTCGTTTGATTTTATGGAGTTGAATAATCCCGAAGGTCCTGCTATTATGAATTGGGCATCCACATCATTTATGGGATTGTCGGTAATTACATGGGCGTTGATTTTAATGTTTGTGGGAGGTGCCGGTAAATCTGCGATGTTGCCATTTCATATTTGGCTTCCCGATGCGATGGAAGGCCCAACACCTGTTTCGGCATTAATTCATGCAGCAACAATGGTTGTAGCGGGTGTGTATTTGGTAGCAAGAATGTTTCCAATGTTTCATTTTGTAGAAGATGGTTTTGCGTTACATGTCGTGGCATGGGTAGGAGCTATTTCCTCTTTATTTGCGGCATTTATCGCACTTACACAAAAAGATATAAAACGTGTTTTAGCCTTTTCAACCATGTCCCAGATTGGGTATATGATGTTGGCATTAGGGGTTTCAAAATACGACGGACATGAAGGGCTTGGATATATGGCATCTATGTGGCATTTATTTACACACGCTATGTTTAAAGCCCTATTATTCTTGGGTGCAGGTTCGGTAATTCATGCAGTTCACAGTAATTATCTCAAAGATATGGGTGGTTTACGGAAATACATGCCCATTACGAATATTACCTTTTTAATCGCAGCCTTATCCATTTCAGGATTCCCGCTTACAGCAGGCTTTTTTAGTAAGGATGAGATTTTAGTAGCAGCATTTGAACATAACAAAGCAATCTATTTTATTACTCTTTTTGTAGCAGGTCTCACAGCTTTTTATATGTTTAGACTCTACTTCGGAATTTTTTGGGGTAAGAAAAAAGAATACGAACATACACCACACGAATCACCTTGGTCCATGACTATTCCTTTGCTGTTTTTGGCTTTTATGAGTATCGCAACAGGTTATTTGCCGTTTAGCGAATGGGTCACAGCGGATCACAAAGCTTTACACGGTCATATTGGTTTGTTCTCAAATCTTGGAGTAATTCATTGGGACATGGCAGGAATTGCGATTACAGCAGGTTTACTCGGAATAGCAATAGCTTGGTTTTTCTACAAAAAACCTACTGATTATCCGGCTAAAGTGAGTGCGGCATTTGGACGATTATACAAATGGGCTTTTAATAAGTTCTACTTTGATGAAGTGTATTTGTTTGTCACAAAACAAATTATTTTTAAACGTATTTCAACACCATTCGCATGGTTTGATAAAAAAGTAGTCGATGGAACGATGGATGGGATTGGTAATACAACCGTATCGCTTTCTAAAGTGATTAAAGGAACGCAATCGGGTAGAATTCAAGATTACGCCTTTGCCTTTGCAGGAGGTGTATTTGTATTAGTATTAATAGTAATTTATATGATATAAAATCCCAAATCCTAAAAGATTAATCCAGAAGGAGAATAAGAATTAGGGATTTAGTTTTAGAAATTTAAACATTTGGTATTTGATAATTGATAATTGGAATTTTTTAAAGATATGGATATTTTAACGCTTTTTATTGTTGTTCCCATTTTAACGGCAATTGCTTTGCTATTTACCAAAGGCTTAAAGCAAGCACGTCTTACGACCATGATTGGAATGCTTATTCAGTTTGGAATGGCTATCAATTTGGTCTTTGCCTATTTTAAAGAACGTGCAGCCAATGATGCTATTATGGTATTTACTAAAGATCTGATGTGGTTTGAAACATTCAACATACATTATAGTATTGGGGTAGATGCTATATCGGTTTTGATGATTGTACTTACAGCTACGGTTGTTTTAGCAGGCGTATTTATTTCTTGGATGCTTGACGAAATGCCTAAAGAGTTCTTTATAACTTTAGTCATTTTAGCGACAGGTGTTTATGGATTCTTTATTTCGATAGACTTATTTACATTATTCGTTTTTTACGAAATAGCGGTAATTCCGATGTATTTATTAATTGGGATTTGGGGAAGTGGCCCACGTGAATATGCAGCGATGAAATTGACTTTAATGCTGATGGGTGCATCGGCGGTTTTATTAGTTGGGATTTTAGGAATTTATTTTAATTCTAACGCGGATGGAGGAGCTTTGACTTTTAATATTCTGGAGATAGCACAAGTAAGCATTCCATTTGAAGCTCAGAAATTATTTTTTCCAATGACCTTTATAGGTTTTGCTACCATAGGAGCTTTATTCCCATTTCATACCTGGTCGCCCGACGGTCATGCTTCGGCACCTACAGCGGTTTCTATGTTACACGCAGGAGTCTTAATGAAATTAGGAGGCTATGGAATTTTCCGTGTAGCCATGTATTTATTACCGGAAGGGACTAATTACTGGTCGACTTTCTTTATTGTATTATCCGTAATTGGCGTCGTATATGGAGCCTTGGCAGCCGTTAAACAAACCGACTTGAAATACATCAATGCGTATTCATCTGTGAGCCATTTGGGAATGGTAATTTTTGCCCTACTGATGCTTAATAAAACAGCTTGGACAGGAGCAATTTTACAGTCTTTATCACACGGATTTATGACCGCTCTTTTCTTTGCTTTAATCGGGATGATTTATGGGAGAACACACACGCGAATGGCACCGCAAATGGGTGGTTTATTAAAAGTAATCCCTTTTATTTCCATGATCTATGTAATCGCAGGTTTGGCTTCTTTAGGTTTGCCGGGAATGAGTGGATTTGTAGCAGAAATGAACATATTTGCAGGAGCATTTCAACATACCGACACTTTCCACAGGGTGATGAGTATTTTAGTAATTTCATCTATTGTGGTTACGGCAGTATATATCTTACGTGTCGTTGGCGTGATGTTGATGGGACCGATACCTAATGAAGATTATAAGAATTTGAAAACAGTAACTTGGTTTGAACGAGTAGGAATTTATTTATTGTTGATTCCTGTAATAGGAATTGGGGTTGCCCCACTTTGGCTGAGTAATATGATTAACGATAGTATTTTACCATTTATTCAAAGATTAATATAAAAGCTCGACGTCTCCGTCTATAGGTAGGCAGGTTTACGTCTTAGCAAGAGAAAATAATTATGAACATAACTAGTTTTTTTATAATGCGAAATGAAATTATACTATTGGTATTGATTTTAGCATTATTGATATTTGAGATTTTCACGAAACCGAATCAAAAAAAGCACATAATCAATATAGCGGTTGGCTTGTTTTTTATCCATACAGTGATTGGCTTTTTTCCAATAGGAGAAAGTAGTCTATTTGGAGGTTCTTTCCGTACTACAGGATTAATACATTTCTATAAAAGCGTACTCAATATAGGTGTACTGATTATCTTGTTGCAATCCGCGGATTGGTTACGAAATAAAGTAGCACATTTTAACAAGATCCCCGAGTTTTTTATATTGTTATTTTCTTCTTTATTGGGAATGAACTTTATGATCTCTTCAGGTGATTTCTTACTGTTTTATTTGGGATTAGAATTATCTACATTACCCTTAGTTGCACTGATCGCTTACGATTCTTTTAATCAACAATCAACGGAAGCAGGTATCAAGCTAATCTTATCAGCAGCATTGGCTTCAGCGATATCATTATTTGGTATTGGAATGTTGTATGCAACAGGAGGCTCTTTGTATTTTGAAGTAATCGCACAAAATTTACAATCGTCTAATTTGGCCATCCTCGGTATGGTCTTTTTCTTCTCCGGATTAGCTTTTAAAATTTCATTGGCGCCCTTTCATTTCTGGACAGCTGATGTATATGAAGGAGCACCTATCGGAATTGCATCTTATTTATCTGTCATATCAAAAGGAGCCGCCATATTTATATTGATGGCCATTTTGTTTAGCGTTTTACCCATACTGTCTGAAGCGTGGAAATTAGTAGTTTATATTTTGGCAATTACCACGATGTTTACAGGAAATTTATTTGCCATACGCCAAAAGAATATGAAACGTTATTTGGCATATTCATCTATTGCACAGGCCGGATTTATGATGATGGGTATCATTAATGCTGAGGAGTTAGGAGTGGCAACAGTAGTATATTTCGTGTTGGTTTATGTATTCTCTAATTTGGGAGCTTTTGGTGTTGTACAAGCCATCTCATCACAAACCGGAAAAGAAAACATGGATGATTATACAGGTTTGTATAGAACCAATCCAAAATTAGCACTGATTCTGTTGTTGTCTTTATTTTCATTAGCAGGAATTCCGCCTTTAGCCGGTTTCTTTGGTAAGTTTTTCTTGTACACGGCAGCGGCATCTAAAGGTTATTATTTATTAGTGTTTTTAGCAGTGGTGAACGTAACAATTTCTTTGTACTACTATTTATTACCTGTAAGAGTTATGTTTTTGCGAAAAAGTGATGACGCAATACCCTATTTTAAAAGTAAATTGATGATGCGTGCAGGATTAGTGATTGCGGTATTAGGGATATTTGTATTAGGATTGTATAGTCCGTTGTATAATTATATCGTGGAGTTGAGCGCAGGCGTATTGTAGTGTTTCTTATCAGAGCGTAAAGACGCAAAGTACTGAAAGAGAGGAAATGAAATAAAGATATTAAAAAGAATTATATTATAAGAACATTGTGTTAATTCGTTCCGCTTAGTACGTTTATTAGAGAATGATACTAAGAATAAGCAATTAGGCATAAGGCTTTATAAAGAAAAAGATGACAGAAAATGAAATAGCAAAGATTGTTGTTAATACGTGTTACGACATTCATGTTGAAATAGGGCCAGGCCTGCTAGAATCTGTATATGAGGAAATATTATTCTTTGAGCTTACAAGAAAAGGGTTGGAAGTTGAGAGGCAAAAAATAATCCCGGTTTATTGGAATAATAGAAAAATGGAACTTGGATTTAGAGCCGATTTGATAGTTGAAAATAAGATTATTGTTGAATTGAAATCTGTTGAAGTAATTGCTCCTGTTCATCCAAAGCAGTTGCTGACTTATTTGAAATTGACAAGCCTAAAACTAGGATTATTAATAAATTTCAATGTTCCATTAATAAAAAATGGAATAACTAGAATAGTGAATAATTTATAAAGCATTAGTTTTAGTGCGAGAAACACTTATAAAGTAAAACATACAGCTTAGCGCCTTTGCG
>JAOZTK010000016.1:0-1612 GCA_029942185.1 Flavobacteriaceae bacterium | reverse complement strand
AGTTTTAGTGCGAGAAACACTTATAAAGTAAAACATACAGCTTAGCGCCTTTGCGTCTTTGCGAGATAAAAACACAAGAGTATAAAATGCAGCTTAGCGCCTTTGCGTCTTTGCGAGATAAAAACACAAGAGTATAAAATACAGCTTAGCGCCTTTGCGTCTTTGCGAGATAAAAACACAAGAGTAACCACGCAGTATAGCGCTTTAGCGAGAAAAAAATAAAGAAATGGCATTAGCAGGAAAACACCAATTTGGAGCATTAGACGAAACAAGAGTAACTTTTATTGAAAAAAAAATAGAAGGAAATCGTAAAGACTTTTTACAAAAGCTTCTCGAACACAATAGTTTTGACGTAGTCGTTAAAGAGGAAAAACGAAAGAGTGAAGAAGACCCACAATTATACACAATAGGTGTGACTGATATGGTTTTTAATCCAACCCTAGCTATTTTTCAACGTCGTTTAAAAACATTGGATGGACGTATAGTCACTCAAGACTATTGGAATCAAAAGACTAGCAAAACACCACCACAGTATTGGAGGAGTAAGAAGTAGAACTCCTTTCGATTTAAGACACAGGAAAGCTTTGTTGTTATTTAAAATTGATGCTAACGTGTTTAAAGAAAATCGTTATGCTCTTTACGATAATTTTTAGTGTTCCTTGCGGTTAAGCCTAAAAATCGAAATACCAATTATTAATATCTGTTCGTAACCCAAAGTTAAACCAAGTAGTAGTTTTATTCTCAAATACAGCGTCGGGTAGTTGGGTTTTAAAATCGCGATACAAGATATTTCCAAATATTTTTAAGTTTGTAGCCGGATTAATCAGATAACCTGCTTGTAATTCTCCAATTAAGATATTTGCTTTATTTCCTTGCCCTAAACTAACGCCAAACACGCTAGGTTTTTCATTAGAAGTGATAAAAAGATCTCCTCCATAACTGTATGAATCTGCTTCTGTATGATAGTCAAAGCCTTTAATACCCGTTATCAATTTTACACTACCAAACCACCTATTTCTTTGATAGCTTGCAATGGCAGTAAACTCTTTAAAATTACTTTCCCATAGATGTGCTAATGCTTGGTTGACATGTCCGTAATTTAAAACAGGCTTGCTATGTGAGTAGGTGTAAGGTCGTACTTGATTGTATTCCGCTTGTAGCGTTAAATTAGGAATTTTAAAAGCATCATAATATTTTGCACCCAATTGAAAACCGTATTTATTAGCCCAATACCCATCTCCTGAAAAGAAAAACTCTGATGTCATTTCATCTAAAACAAATTGTGAATAGAGTTGCACTTTATTTTTAAATCGGTAATTAACACTTAATCCTAACAATGCATTTCCTGCTCTGGAACCGTTTGAATATTCCAAAGCACGATAAATTATTACGGGGTTGAGGTAGTGTACATCAAACCCACGTTCAGGAGTTTTAGCCCAAGTAACACTTTCAAACAAACCAATATTTAGGTTTTTGGTAGCGTTCCAGCTGAGATAGTGTACAGCCATATATTTCCTTTTATAGGGTTCATCATCTGCAGTTTCTGTATTGACATCTCGTAACCAGGTCCACAAGTTTGTATATTGAATTCGCCAAAATTTAGTGTTGATTT
>JAOZTK010000015.1:24621-25949 GCA_029942185.1 Flavobacteriaceae bacterium | reverse complement strand
GCCCAACTAAGCCTAGGACAATTTACACACCAAGTTCCTGTATAATCTTCAACCAAAACATTTTGAATATACCCTGAAGGATAAACCACACTTATATTTTCTATTGGACTCTCAAACTCTTCGTAAAAAGCTTGCACTGTAAAATCTCCCGGATCGGCACTACTGAAAGTTGCATTTTCAACAATTACACCATCGACTCTAATAATAGCTTCTTCTGTAATTACATCCAAATTATTAGCTTTGACTTCAAAACTAAACTCTTGATTGATTAATAATTGCGCATCACTTGGCGTCACCTTAATGGCAGTAATGGTAGAAATATCCTCATCATTACACGAAGTTATCCCTAAAAAAACGAAAACTAGCATAAAAACAGTAAGAATCTTTTTTGTGTTCATCAGTTTGGAATGGATTTTGTTATAAAAAATTCGATGCAAATATATCAAAAATTAGTATTATTGCACATTGATTCTTAAAACACAACTTATTAGCAATTTTAAAACACTATTATGACTCAAAAAATAAATATTTTTCTCTTTTTTCTTTTATCCTCATTGTTTATTAATGCGCAAACTTCTTTGCCTGACATCTCGTTAAAAAATATGGATGGGCAATTGGTATCGCTAAAAGAAATTAGCAAAGACAAAGTTTTAGTATTTGATTTTTGGGCAACTTGGTGTGTTCCATGTATCAATGAATTAGATGCAATTGCAGAGGAATATACCGATTTACAAGAGGAGTTCGGCTTTGAATTAATAGCTGTTTCTACAGATGATGCTAGAACCAAATCACGTGTAAAACCACTAGTAAACGGGAAAGGTTGGGAATATGAAATTTTATTAGACCCAAACCAGAAGTTTAAACGCGCTATGAATATTTCTACAGTTCCTTTTGTGATGATTGTTAAAAATGGCAAAATAATGTATTATCATTCTGGTTACACTCCGGGTGCAGAACAAGAACTTTACGAAAAATTCAAATCTTTTCAAAAATAAATTTCCAATAGGCTTTTCACACTAATAACAATAGCCTAGTAGATTAAACGAACCATATATTATGCAGATACGTACTTTATTTATAGTTTTATTTTCGTTATTCTTTTTTAAGAGTTTTGCACAATCAGATGAATATTACAGTATTGGAATCGAATCCAATTCACAGTATTATGTGGATGACGATGTAACCGGTGACTTTACAGAAGAAGATCGTTTTAGATCTAACAATTATCTAAAATTGGAATACGGAGTGGATTATTTGTCATTTGGAGTACAATTTGAAGGCTACGCACCACAACACCTTTTAAACTATTCTCCAAAGTATAATGAACA
>JAOZTK010000015.1:0-24521 GCA_029942185.1 Flavobacteriaceae bacterium | reverse complement strand
TTGAAGGCTACGCACCACAACACCTTTTAAACTATTCTCCAAAGTATAATGAACATGTATATGCCGGTACTTATTTCGCTGCCTATACCCGAGATAAATGGGATCTTACTTTAGGCTATTTTTATGGACAATTTGGAAATGGTCTCGTCTATAGATCTTGGGAGGACCGACAACTGGGAATCAACAATTCCATAAGAGGTGCCAAAGCATCATTTAGACCCACAGACAAAATCTCCCTAACTGCATTATGGGGAAACCAAAGAGTCGGGTTCGAAGTATCTGAAGGATCTATTGCCGGTTTTGACTCAAATTTTGATCTTTCATCGGAAAACACAACATTTCAGCTAGGGGCAAGCATTGTAAACAGACATCAGCGTATCACTACAGACAATTCTGTATTTAAACCTGATACACAGGCGTACTCCGGAAGAATACAATTTGCGAAAAATAACTTTTATACCAATTTTGAAGGAGTTGTTAAAACTGAGGATGCCTTTGTAAGTGAAGGAGTTATTTATGACAACAGTTTGTTTTACGGCAATGCATTTTTACTAGAATTGGGTTACTCTCAAAAAGGATTGGGAATTAATGCAACGCTTAGAAGATTAGAAAATATGAATTTCTATTCGGATAGAGAAGCTGCCGGAAACACCTATAACGAACAAATTGTCAATTATCTACCCGGTTTGACCAAACAACATGATTATACTTTGACCAATATTTATGTGTATCAAGCGCAATCAGGTCTCAGCTTTAGTACCGTCCCACAAAAGGCAGGAGAAGTTGGAGGACAAATTGATTTGTACTACAAGTTTGATAAAAAAACAGCTATTGGAGGAAAATATGGGACGAAGGTCGCTTTAAATTATTCTAATTGGTATGGTTTAGATGCCAAATACAACGCAGAATTTCAAAGACTTGAAACAAATTTTTTCGGTATAGGCGAACAGTATTTTAGAGATTTTAATCTTGAAATACGAAAAAAATTCTCCAAGAAAACTTCCGGGATCCTAACCTATGTCAATTCATTTTACAATAAAAAAGTCGTTGAAGAAAAAGGGGATGTAGTTAATTCAAATATTGCAGTTGGAGAGGTTACTTACAAGTTTACACCTACAACTTCTATGAGATTAGAAGCACAACACCTTTGGACAAAAGACGACAAAAAGAATTGGGCAGGGGCAACAGCAGAATTTAATGTAAACACACATTTATCATTTTTTGTCAATGATATGTACAATTATGGCAATGATGATGAAGAGCACCAAGACCACTATTATAATATAGGTGGTAGTTATACAAAAAACAGAAGTCGTTTTGCTTTAAGTTGGGGGAGAACACGAGGCGGTTTGCTGTGTGTCGGAGGCGTTTGTAGAGAAGTCCCTGCAGCAACAGGGCTTACTTTTAATCTAACAACCTCCTTTTAAATAAATAAGTGTAACCCCAAATTATCTATACATGAAAAATATAGCTTTACTTATATCACTTTTCCTTACTTTTCAAGTGAGTATGGCGCAGCTGTATAATTATGAAAATGGAGATACGGTTAATGATTTTACAGTAGTTGACACGCAAGGTATTTCACACAATTTATACAATTACACAGCGCAAGGCAAATATGTGTTTATTGATTTCTTTTATGCTAATTGTGGAGGATGCCAAGTTTTTATGCCGGTTTTTAATGAGTTTTATGACAAATACGGTTGTAATGAAGGGGATGTAGTTTGTATTTCCATCAACAGTGGCGTAGATAAAGATGCGGATGTTATTGCCTTTGAAAACACCTATGGAGGTGCTTTTAATCATGCACCCGCAGTAAGTATAGATGGTGGCTGCGAAGCAGTTATCACGGATTTTAATCCAATGTACTATCCGGCAAAATGCGTTATCGGTCCGGATAACACAATGATTGATTCGGATATAAGTCCGTATGATTCTGTAGAAGACTTAGAAGCTGCTTTTCCGGTTGGATTTGACCCACAACCTATGGAATGTACTATTGGCACGGAAGAGATTGTCAACGATTTTGATTTTTCAATTTATCCAAACCCGGCAGATGGAAATGGAATAACTATTCAATTAAACACATTCAATACCGCTACTATTTGTATTTTTAACATTTTGGGGAAAGAAATATTTACACATACATTGACAAAATCAATTCAAAAAATATACCCCAACTTAAATACAGGCACTTTTTTTATAAGTGTGCAAACCGACTTTGGAAAAGTAACTCACAAATTGATTGTGAAATAGCTTAATGAATTATTTGTTTCATAAAGCTAAGGTTTTTACTATAAACTTGTTATATGCAAATAATTTTAACAATCTTTTTGGAAAAAAATTGTTAATTCGTTAATCTATTTGGCTTTATCTTATTTTTTTTAAGTAGCTTGCGACACCCTTAAAAAACATTAAGAATACCTACTAACTTACTACTATGAAACACTTTTACACAATCTTTTTTTTACTTTTTACTGTTGTTAGCACTCAAGCCCAAATACAGGGTTATGGTTTAAATGATGTGGTGGATGATTTTACGGTAACCGACATACACGGCGAGGAGCACAATTTATACACTTACACTTCCGAAGGGAAATATGTTTTTATGGATTTTTCTTTTACAACTTGTTCCCCATGTCAGAGTACCGCACCCATTTTTAATGAGTTTTACGACAAATATGGCTGTAATAGTGGTGATGTTGTTTGCATCTCATTTTTTGGCATTAACAATGACCATGATGCGGATGTAGAAGCTTTTGAAAATACCTATGGAGGCTCTTTTAATCATGCACCAGCGGTTAGTATAGATGGTGGTGCAACTGCAGTTGACACTAATTTTAACCCTTCTCAATATCCAACAATTTGTTTGATTAACGCCAATAATGAAATTATTGAACTTGATATATGGCCAATATCAAATATTGCTGCTTTAGAAGCTACTTTTCCAACAGGTTTTGAACCTGAAATAATTGATTGCAACTCTATAGGAACTAACGATTTTGAACAAGAAGCTTTATTCTCAGTTTATCCAAATCCGTTTGATGGCAAACAATTAACGATTAGTTTAAATAATTTAAAAAATGCGAATTTAAGTATTCATACTATATTGGGGGCATTAGTATACACCCAAACTTTAACGGATACATCAACAATAAATCCTAATTTAAATACAGGCACCTATTTTGTAACGGTACAAACAGATACGAAAAAAATAACTCAGAAATTGATTGTAAACTAATCCCATTATTCACTAAATAAAAATCCCTAATCTTAAAACTATTTATAAAATGAAAAAACTTTACCTTACACTAAGCATACTTCTTATAAGTATCCTTACAATCCAAGCCCAATTTACGGTGGCTACCCATGATGGCACTCCAATCAATGATGGTGACGTATTTACTTTTAGTGAACTCGGCACCGATGCCGATCTTAGTTTTGATGTTACCAATACAAGTAGCTCCGTAATTGACATGCGATTAGAGTATGTAAATATGACAAATGGAGACGGTTCAGGCACTAATCTTTGCGTATTTGGTAGTTGTTTACCTCCAGGTGTTATTCATGTTGGAGACGTGTTTCCTAGTGGAGGAACAAATACCTTTACTCAAATAGATCCGGGAGAAACAGGTAGCTATAGTGATCATTTCTTTAATACCGATCCCGGTGATGGAACGAATTATCCTATCGACTACGTATTTAGATTCTTTGAGGTAGATGGGAGTGGAACTCCTATAACATTCACGTATAGGTATGATGGAACCATTTCTGTAGAAGATATGGCTCAAATAGCTTTTAAATTATACCCTACTATAAGCAGTGACTTTGTTAATTTAGAAGTGAACGAAACAGTAAGTGCACGCTTGCTTAACACACAAGGACAACTGATCAAGCAATACAGCTTTAAATCTGGAACACATGCTATTGATATCCGTTCTTTTTCAAAACAAATGTATTATTTAGTGCTTACTAACAAAAAAGGACATAAATCATTATCCAGAATAATTATAAAATAATTCTTAATTAAATTCTCATAAACAAATTACACATGAAAACAATAATCCAAAAAATCACCTTATTACTCAGTTTGTTTGCAATAACTTTTGCAACAGCTCAAGAACTCTCTTCTATTCCTTCAAATGGAGGTGCTGACACTTCAACTAATAGTCGCGTAGTTACAGATTGGTTATTCCATGGTGATGGAACAAATTCATCAAATTTGGGTACTAGTTCTGGTTCATTTACACTAGGAGCCCAAATTAAATTAACAACAAGTATGCTAGCCCCACATGCTGGGAGACAAATAGAAGAATTAAAATTTTATATCGGAGATATAAGCATCCTAACAACATCTTATAACATTGAAATTTATACTTCACTAACCGGTGCCGCTGATTATGCTGAAGCTCTAGATACTTCTACACTAGTGCTGGGCTGGAATACAGTCGTATTAGCAACACCTTATTTAATAACAGGAACAGAAGAATTATTCGTCGGGTACTATATAGAAACTACAACTGCTGGTTATCCCAATGGTATTGACCCAGGCCCAAGTGTGCCTGGTATGAATTTTTATAATTTCAGTGGTGGTGGATGGAGTGCTTTAGAAGGAGTTGGCGATTGGAACTTTAACATACAAGCAGGTGTAGGAGGTGCAACAGGAGCCAATGACGTTGGAATGCTTTCCATTAACATGGAAGGAACTATTGAAGCCGGCACAATTGCTATTGAAGGGACCCTTATGAATTTAGGGACAAATGTACTTAGCTCAGTTGAAGTAAATTGGCAAGTTGATGGGGGCACTACCTATACTGAAACACTTACAGGTTTAGATCTAGCAACCGGAGAAAACTATAACTTTACACATGCGGATGCATGGACAGCAACAAACGGAGCTCATAATCTTTCAGTATGGGTTTCTAATATGAATGGTATTGGAACGGATGAACTACCCGTCAATGACAATATTGACAAAGCTATTATGGTTATTAACGAAATCTTTCCAAGAACTGTAGTCTATGAAGAAGGTACCGGAACATGGTGTGGTTGGTGTGTAAGAGGTCTTGTTGGTCTTAAAGATATGGCTCATTATCACGATGATGGTTCTTGGATTGGAATTGGTGTTCATAACGGTGATCCTATGGTTGATGCTGCTTATAATTCTGCATTGGGAATTTCTAGCTTTCCCAGTGGTAAAATAAATAGAAAATCATCATCTGTAGACCCAGGATTAAGTACTTTAGAAAGTGCTTATAGTTCAGAAAGAGCAATTACTCCTCTTGCAAAAATTGATATTACTGATAAAAGTTGGAATACTTCAACTCGTGAAATCACAGTAGAAGTTACTACAAATTTTGCACTTGATATGGCTTCAGCAGATTATAATGCCGCTTTAATTATTGTTGAAGATGGTGTTACAGGTACAGCTAGTGGTTATGCGCAAGCAAATTATTATGCTTCGAATGGAATTGACATGATTGATTGGGAAGGAATAAACTGGCGTTATTTAGGAAATCCTATTCCCGCTGCAGACATGGTATACAATCATGTGGGGCGTTCATTAGTCGGTGGTTGGGCCGGAGTTGCCGGAAGTATTCCCGCAAGTGTAGCCTATGGAACAGGCTATACATATACCTTTACACACACATTACCCGCAAATCAAAATGAAGATGAAATTGAATTGGTTGCGATCGTATTAGACAATCAAACCGGACAAATTGAAAATGCGACTAGTATACGAATGGACCAAAGTATTGGAATAGATGAACATAACCATGAAATTAGTTTTAATATCTTTCCCAATCCATCAAATGGAATTTTAAATATTACAACAGATCGAAAAATTGATATCAGTATTCACGATATTTTAGGAAAATTTGTGTATTCAAACAGTATTGAAAACAGTAAAACAATGGATCTTTCTCATTTAAATAGCGGTGTATACATTGTCACTGTTACCGATGGAAAAAATCAAAGTTCACAAAAGTTAGTTATCAGTAATTAATTTATTGTGACTATTTAAAAAACCCGGGGCTTCCTAAGTTCCGGGTTTTTTAATACTATAAAATTGACCTAATGCTATCCTTTCTTTTCAATCAACTCCAACTTTTCAGCAAAATATTCCGAAAAATCGCGTATGGCAGCTGTCATCTTATCATCACTTGTGGCTCTGTGAAATGTGTCGGCCATAGACAAGAGTGTTTGATGAAAAAATTGCTTCATCTCATCTAAAGGCATGTCTTTTGTCCACAAATCCATCTTAAGGGTTTCTTTCTTCTTAGAATCCCATACAGAGATAAAAATCGCCTTTGTTTCTTCTGTCGAAACGCCTCCTTCTTCAGCAGACCATTCTAGTTTTTCAGGAACTTTATTCTCGTCTAGATGTATTTTAAAATTTACGTCTGATGTGTGTTTTATCGCCATTATCGTCTGGGTTTATATTTTGAATTCTTAAAAATAACCGTAGGTGGAGTTGCCATCATTTCCTGTAAAGATAACCTATTATTATCCATATAAGCTTTTACAATCCGGTACCCCACCCAAATACCAATTTGCCCCGGACTTTCATTATCTGAAACCAAATAAAACTTTGAAAAAGGAGCCGGATCAATAAAACGGCGTTGCAATTCTTTATCCGTACTGTATAAATACTCTTTTTCAATAAAGAACTTCCAAATCATTTCTTCATTGTCGAAAGCCCAATCCATTTTCTTTTGCATGTATCCCATAATCTCAGCTTCTGATTTTTTAGGTAAAAATTGATGTAAAGCATATTTTAATTTTCCGGAAGCAATCATCCTTTCTATAAATAACCTATAGGATAAATGAGGGGAAACTTCGTATGCAATAGCCGTTGCTACATGATGAGCAATGTGTGTTTTTTCAAAATTATCCCTGAGATATTCCGGATAGTTTCCGTAATACTTTTTATCTTTCCCAAGGTATGTGTCCAGAGAAATTAACAGTAGTGAATCCGCATAAATAACCTGATTATCCATGTCTAAACCAGAGATTAAAGTAATAATTTGAGGTGCTTTAAAATTTGGATAGTAATACGTAACATGCCTGAATAAATCTTTTAGTTGGTTCTTTTCTTTTTCAAAACTACCGAAAACATCTTGTGTTTCTTTATAAAGCATCTGCATTAAAGAATCATTTTTCTTTTCCAGCCACAAGCTATCAGATACATCACCCGGAAAAAGATAGGGATATTTCATTTGTAAATCTTTAATAGTATGCCTATTTGTATCGTGAAATTCCCGGTCAAATCTTTGTAATTTGAGTGCGATAGGAATTCGAGATACATCAATACTATCTTTTTCCTTTTTACAAGCAAAGAAACTTGCCAAAACAAAAAGTATAAGGATGTATTTTAAATTAAAGCCTGATATCGTCATAAAAACTTACTTTTGTACTAATAAACGACAAAGCAAACAAAATATTTTTGTTTTACAAAAGCTTATTCATTTATATTTGTAATTAAGAAAAAGCTTTCTTAATCAATAATCTATGCAAATGAACACAAAAGAAGTAACAAATTACATCGTAAAATGGCTTGCTGATTACGCAAAATCAGCGAATATTAAGGGTTTTGTGCTTGGGATTTCCGGCGGAATTGATTCTGCCGTTACCGCCAGTCTTTGTGCTAAAACCGGCTTCCCTCTTTTATGCGTTGAAATGCCTATTCATCAAGCAGAAAGTCAGGTGTCAAGAGGAAGAGAACTTATAAAATTTCTTAAAAAGAAGCACAAAAAAGTAAGGGCTGAAAAGGTAGATCTAACCGCTACCTTTGAAACTTTTAAAAATGTTATTCCCACTACCGACAATATCGACAAAGTAAATCTTTCTCTTGCGAACACACGTGCCAGACTACGGATGACTACCTTGTTTCATCTCGCCGGTCTACACAGTTATATCGTAGCCGGAACAGGAAACAAAGTAGAAGATTTTGGAGTAGGATTCTTTACAAAATACGGAGATGGCGGTGTGGATATCAGCCCAATTGCCGATTTGATGAAATCTGAAGTTTATCAATTAGGAGCCTATTTGGGTGTTCCGGAAAGTATTTTAAAGGCAGCTCCTACCGATGGTTTATTCGGAGACAATCGAACAGATGAAGAGCAAATTGGTGCTAGCTACGATGAATTAGAATGGGCGATGCGTCAAATAGATTTGGGTAAAAAAACTACAGATTTTACCGGACGTAAAAAAGAAGTCCTAACTATTTATACTCGTTTGCATCGTGCCAATAGCCATAAAATGATTCCGATACCTATTTGTGAAATTCCGGATTCGGTGAGGGGATAGATGGGTTTAGGCTTTACATTGTGCTTTGCACCTAGACAGTAACTTTTGAGATACCTATTAGACTATTTTCCGAATTGCTTTTCGTTCAAAATAGAAGATGATTACGCCAAATACAAAGACTTCCATAATGGATAGCAACCAGCTTTGGTCCAAAAAATAGTACGATATATAGGCAATGCTGATTCCTGCTATTAAATAACTGAGAATTCTCTTTATGTCGTAAGGTATTGGGTAGTGTTTTTTTCCCACCCAAAAAGAAACCAGCATCATTAATCCATAAGCGAATAACGTTGCCCAAGCAGATGCCATAAAACCGATTATCGGTAGCATAACAAGATTAATAACTACGGTTATAATTGCTCCAAAGATTGAAAAATACATACCGTATCTCGTCTTATCGGTCAGCTTGTACCAAATGGAAAGATTGTGATAAATACCTAAAAACAAATTGGCTAATAAAACTATAGGAACGATACCCAACGCGACCCAATAATCCGGATTGATAAAATGTTTAAACAAATCTAAAAATGCGACAATTCCCAACAAGACAAAAGAACCGATAATCACAAAATATTTCATAATCAACGCATAGGTTTCCTTGGCATTTTTTTCATGAGAAATATTGAAGAAAAAAGGTTCTGCTCCCAATCGAAAGGCCATGATATACAAATTCATAAAGATTGCCAACTTATAAGCAGCCGCATACAGACCTTCTGTTTCTTTGTCAATTAATTTCCCGATTAAAAACTTGTCTAAATTTTCATTGACAACATAAGCCAAACCGGCAATGACAATGGGATAACTATACAACAGCATCTTTTTATACAGCGCCTTGTCAAACTGCCATTTGAATCGTATTAGATAGGGTATCAGCAATAAGAAGCTCAAAGCACTTCCCAGTAAATTGGCTATAAATATATAATTGACTTTGCTGATTTTAGGATAATTAGACAGTAACCAATCGGGTAAGGCTACCCCATGCCGTTCCCAATTTGGAATCCATCTCAATGCCAAAAGTTGTACAATTACAATGATTCCTACATTAATCAGTTTTATAAAAGTGTATTTAACCGGTCTGTTGGAAGCTCTCAAATAGGCAAAAGGCACCATTGCCAAGGTGTCTAAAGCCAAAATAGCCATAAAAAGTTGCAAGCGCAACGGATTTGTCCCAAAGCCAAAAAAATTAGAAATAGGTTCAAATAAAAGACTAAAAATGAGCAAAAACACTCCTACTCCAACACTGATGCTGATAAAAGTAGTAGCGATTAAACTGTCTTTTTTATCGGTATCTTTATAAAACCTAAAAAAAGTAGTTTCCATTCCAAAAGTGAGCAATACAGCAAATAAGGCTGCCCAAATATAGAAATCTGTATTTTCCGCATAGTGTGCTGCGGGAAGTGCATCGGTATGAACGCGAACCAATAAAAAATTGATTACTCGCGGCAATACAGCAGCTACTCCGTAAATAATACTATCCTTAAAAAAACCTTTGAGTGTGCTCAATTAATTGGATTGATTGGTGAACTTATTTAAACTTCTTCCTACGTAACAAATAAGCAGATAAGACACTGTGAAAACCCCGGTTGATATCAACAGGGACATAATCTATCTTATATTGCATACATTTCAATTTTAATTGTTGAAAATAATTTGCTACCACTTTACGATATTGTTCCTTTACATTCTCTGCATATAAATTTATATGTGCACCCGTTTCTACATCTACAAAGCGTTTGGGGCGGTTGTCAAAATCAAAATCCAATTCCGTCTCTCCATCATAAGTATGAAACAACACAACCTCATGTTTGTTGTATTTCAAATGTCTCAAGGCTTCGAAAAGAGCCTCTTCATTCTTCGTAACCTGCCACATATCTGTAAAGAGAAATATCAAGGAACGCCTATGAATTTTCTCAGCAATCTGATGTAAAAAATGATAGGTTTCCGTACTTGTTTTTGTCGTAGTATGCAATAAGGGTTCTAATTGATGTAACAATCTACGGTGGTGTCTTTCACTACTTTTCTCAGGTGCATAATACTCGTAATTATCTGAATAGATACTCAAACCGACTGCATCTCTTTGCTTTTTTAATATGTTCATCAAAGAAGCCGCTGCTACGGCAGAAAACCCAATTTTATTAAGACTGTCTAATGAACTATTTGCAGCTTCAGGATAATGCATGGAAGCCGAATTATCCATAATAATATGACACCTTAAATTGGTCTCTTCGTCATATCGCTTCACATAAAGTTTGTCCGTTTTAGCATAGAGTTTCCAATCGATATGTTTGGTGCTTTCCCCTTTATTATACAAACGATGTTCTGCAAATTCAACTGAAAATCCATGAAAAGGGCTTTGATGCATTCCTGCGAAAAAACCTTCCACTACTTGATTGGCAAGTAGTTCAAAATTATTAAGCGGTTCCTTATTTTTTAAACGATCTAATTGCATTTCTATAATTCAAAAAAACAAAAGGTTTGAGAAATACATCCCAAACCTTATATTTTATTATCTCTGAATCTCAATATAAATTCCTTTATTCTGAGTCCTAATTATTTAAGAGCTTCTTCTAGTTTTTCAATATAAAGTGATTTTGGTGCAACACCTACTTGTTTCGCAACTTGTTTTCCATCTTTAAAAAGGATAACTGTAGGAATGTTTCGTATACCGTATTCAGCTGCAAATTTCTGATTCTTATCTACATCCACTTTTGCAACGATTACTTTATCTTTGTACTCTTCGCTTATTTGATCCATAATTGGGTGAATCATTCTACAAGGTCCACACCACACTGCCCAAAAATCGACATAAACAGGTTTGTCTGATTTTAAAACTACTTCTTCAAAAGTAGCATCTGTTACTTCAATAGCCATAATTATAAGTATTTAGGTTTTAATTATTTTAAATGACAAAAGTAAACAAAATCAATTTCACTTTATTCAAAAAGTATCATTTTTACTAATAAAGTTATTTACAAAATTCATAAGTCTTATTTAATTCATATTTATTGTTATCTTGTTGTTCTATAAAAGATATTAGACCGCTACGCTACTAGATTTTAGATATTAGACAAGATTTTGAAAGTCTTATAACCTATCCTATAACTAGTAATCAGGTTATAAAAAAGATAATAGGTGGATTGCACATCGATGGGTTGAGTTCGGCTTAATTAGTTTTTGGAGCTTTTCAAGCTTTAAAGGATTTCTTATAAAAACAGCGTAGCAGAATATCAAATTTATTAAACCGATCACTCCCTTTATGCTCAAGGAAAATAGATTCTTATTTTTTTATTCGGGTGCTAGTATTTTTTTATATCTTTGTCCAATCAAAATGAGGATAAATTTGGACTGATTGCAACCTCTTCAAAAATGCTAAAGCGGTAAGTCTTCCTTACACTTTTTGCACCTCCTTGTTTGAAAAATATGTTTTTTATTTATCAACTCTTATAATCTTTAAAAATATGTCTTATTTATTCACATCCGAGTCCGTCTCAGAAGGACACCCCGATAAAGTCTCTGATCAAATATCCGATGCGCTTTTAGATAACTTTTTGGCATTTGATGCAAAATCTAAAGTAGCCATTGAAACCTTGGTAACAACCGGACAAGTAATTGTTGTTGGTGAAGTAAAGAGCAAGGCGTATATAGACATTCAAAAAATTACCAGACAAACCATTCAAAGTATCGGATATGACAAAGATGAGTATTATTTTTCCCATCGTTCGTTGGGTGTTTTATCTGCTATACACGACCAATCAGAAGATATCAATCAGGGCGTAGTTCGAGACAGTAAAGAAGAGCAAGGTGCAGGAGATCAGGGAATGATGTTTGGTTATGCCGTCAATGAAACTCCCAACTTTATGCCTCTCAGCTTAGATTTATCACATAAATTGGTAAAAGTATTGGCTGAAATACGAAAGGAAGGAAAAGAAATGACCTATCTACGTCCGGATTCTAAATCGCAAGTAACGATGGAATATACCGATGATCACAAACCTATAAAAATACACACCGTTATCGTTTCAACCCAACACGATGATTTTGACAAGGATGATGACACAATGTTGAAGAGAATTAAAGATGACGTCAGGAACATACTTATTCCAAAAGTTTTAATTGCTTTCCCTGAGTACAAGAATCTATTTGATAACAACTTAAAGCTAGAGGTAAATCCTACAGGTAAATTTGTAATTGGTGGTCCACATGGCGATTCCGGACTTACCGGTCGAAAAATCATCGTAGACACCTATGGGGGAAAAGGAGCTCATGGTGGTGGCGCTTTTTCAGGTAAAGACCCGAGTAAAGTTGATCGATCAGGAGCTTATATGGCACGATACATTGCTAAAAATTTAGTAGCAGCAGGTGTTGCTGATGAGTTATTACTACAAATTGCTTATGCAATCGGTATCGCCAAACCTGTTAGTGTTTTTGTCAATACGTATGGGACTTCTAAAGTAAAGTTGCGCGATACACAAATAGCTGATTCAATCCAGGAACTCTTTGATTTAACCCCTGCCGGAATAGAAAAAAAATTAGACTTACGGAAACCAATCTACCTCGAGACAGCTACCTATGGACACTTTGGAAGGGTTCCTGAAAAAAAAGTAAAATGTTTTGAACGCTTTGATTATACCAAAGGAAAAATACTTAAAGAAGAAATTGAGGTAGAATTATTTACCTGGGAGAAATTAGACGATGTAGTTACTATCAAGAAACGATTTGGATTATAAAATCAATGACACAGTACAAAAAAAGTAGCGGCGCGATAAATCGCGCCGCTACTTTTTTTATTGTTACCAGCCTCCGCTGGCACCACCACCGCCGAAGCCTCCTCCACCAAAACCACCGCTAAAGCCTCCTCCGCTTCCTCCGAAGCCACCACCACCGAAGCCACCACTTCGTCCTCCGCCTCCGAGTATGATGGGTCCTGTTCCACTAGAACGATAGCCTCTTCCACTCGAATGATTGTTAGATTTTGTTAAAATTATAATAACAATTATAAAAATTACAAGAAAAAGAATAAAAGAAAAAGTACTGTCTTCACTCGGAGTCGCATTATTTTTATACTCACCTGCAAGCACTTCAATCATTGCAGTTATGCCTTCATCTATCCCAAAATAATAATCTCCCAACTTAAAATGTGGTGCAATAACTAGTTCTATGATCCTTCGTGACATTGCATCTGTAAGCAAATGCTCGAGGCCATAACCTACTTGTATTGCCATTTTTCGTTCCTTATTGGCAACCAAGAATAATATTCCATTGTCTTTATCTGATTGTCCTATTCCCCATTTATGTGCCCATTGTGCTGCATACAAATTGATGTCTCTGTCTTCTAATGAATTGATTGTCGCAACTACAATCTGAGTAGATGTAGAGTCTGCGTAGTTAATTAATTTTTGTTCTAACGCTGTTTTTTCATAAGCACTCAACAAACCGGCTGCATCATAAACAGAAGTATGTTCCGCAGGTTTAGCCGGTAAATAGTCTTGCGCTTTAGCTGTTGAAATAAAACCAATAAGCAACAAGCAGCTGACAAGCCGTATGCCGACACTCTTATAAAAACTAAAAAGCATTTGAAATTTCATTATCCTTTAGAAATTGCATCCGGTAATTCATTCGTATCATCCGCTTGGTATGGAAAAAACTCTATTAGTTTTTTAGCAATTTTTTTGACTCCTTGAATGAGTCCCTCTTCAAACTTCTTATGGGAAAACAAGTCAGTCACAAGTTGCGTTTCTTCTTCCCAAAAATGATTTGGTAAAACTTTATCAATACCTACATCTCCGAGAATAGCAAATTGTTTACTGGATATTCCAACATAGAGCAACACTCCATTTCGCTGTTTTGTTTGATCCATTTTTAAATACAAAAAAACCTCCTTGGCACGTTCCAAGGTAGGTTTTCCTGTTTTATCTTCGATATGAATTCGTATCTCTCCCGAGGTTTGTTTTTCGGCTTCTTGAATCGCCTTGATCACATTTGCCTCTTGATCAGCTGTTAGGAAAGATTTTACTTTATTCATTTTACACTCCTATTTAGAGGTGTTAAAATCAACTTTAGGAGCAACGTCAGAACCTTCTTCTGATTTGTAGTATTCTAAATTGTCAAATCCGAACAGTTTTGCCAATAACATATTTGGGAATCTTTTAATATGTTTATTGTAAGGATTAACCGCTTCATTAAATCGGTTACGAGCCACATTGATACGATTTTCAGTACCTTCTAATTGCGACATCAACTCTTTGAAATGCTGATCTGCTTTTAATTCCGGATAACGCTCTACAACGACCATTAATTTACTTAATGCGCCTGTCAAACCGCTCTGAGCTTTATTAAATGCGGCCATATTTTCAGCAGTCATATTGGTTGGATCAATCGTAGTCTTGGTAGCTTCTGCTCTCGCTTTGATTACCCCTTCCAAAGTTTCTTTTTCATGCGATGCATAGCCCTTAACCGTATTGACTAAATTTGGAATAAGATCTGCTCTACGTTGGTAGGAACTTTCAACATCTCCCCACATATTTGTCGCTGTTTCTTTTAAATCAATAGCTGTATTATTAAAACCAACAGCCCAGCTGTATAATGCATATGCTATTGCTACTAATACTAATAAAGGAATTAACCATTTTTTCATAATAATTGAGTTTATGTTAATGAATTATTTTAAGGGATAAATATCGTAAAAAAAATTGTTATTCTGTTATTTGTTCAAAAGATTTTGAAAAATATATTTTGAGTTCGAAGTTCTCAGCATTTTTTACTTAAAATTATTGCAACTGATTTCTTATCTGCAATAATTCATTTTTGATGTTTTCCAGTCGGGAAATGACTGCTTGATTAGCAGGAAGCCCTTCTTTTCCTTGTTTTCTTTTATCCTTAATTCTTTGTTTGGCTCCTTCTAGGGTAAAGCCTTTTTCTTTTACTAAAAAATAGATATATCGTAAAGATTCGACATCTTTTGTCGTATAAAGACGATTTCCGTTTTTATTTTTTTTTGGATGTAAGGTTTTAAACTCTTTTTCCCAATATCTGATTAAGGATGTTTTCACGTCAAAAGCCTTGGCTATTTCGCCAATCTTATAATACATTTTGTCGGGTAAGTCTATATACATAATTCAAAATTTCTAATTTCTTACAATTGCTACATTTTAACACCACTAGTCTAGTGATTGTCCTCCTTTTTCTGCTTCTTTTTGCATCGCAACAAACTCCTCAGGTGTTAAATCACCATAATAATAATAAATAGGATTAACCGGTCGTCCATTTTTATGAACTTCATAGTGTAAATGTGGTGAAACAGATCTTCCTGTATTACCTACATAACCAATAAGATCTCCTCTTTTTACTTTTTTTCCTTTCCGTGTAGCTATCCTTTTCATATGTGCGTACACCGTTTTATAGCCAAATCCATGGTTGATATAAACTACATTTCCAAAGGAACTACTTCTATCTGCTCGCACCACAACACCATTCCCGGAAGCATAAATAGGCGTTCCTTGTTTTGCCATAAAATCCATTCCGTAATGCATTTTTCTGATTTTCAGAATAGGATGGGGTCGCATACCAAAACCGGACGCCATTCGAGTTAATTCCTCTTTTTTGATGGGTTGAATAGCCGGAATAGAAGCCAGCATTTCTTTTTTATTCTCTGCCATCTTGATGATATCATCTAGTGATTTTGATTGTATTACAATACGTTTAGATAATATATCCATTTGTTTTGTCAAGTCCATTATCATTTTAGAATTATCAAATCCTTCCAATGATTTATAGCGATTAACGCCACCAAAACCTGCTTCTCGAATTTCATTTGGAATAGGAGAAGCTTCAAAATATTGACGATATATATTGTTGTCTCTCTCTTCTAATTCCATTATGCGTTCTGTGTATTGTTCCGTCTTTTTAGATAATAATTCGTAATTAAGTTTCATATTTTCCAACTCACGCTTCATTACTTTTTCTTTAGGCGAATCAAAGAAATTAATCAAAATAATAAAACCTAAAAAACCTGTTAATAAAACGGAAAAGAAAATCAATAATCCTCTTTTAAGATATCTCCCTTTTTTGGGAACGATCTTGTTATAAGAGAGTGTATCCGGATTATAATAATATTTTAATTTCGCCATTCGTTTAAAAATCTTATTTTTGCTTTCAAATCAAAAGCTATAACGAGCAAATTTACAAAATGTTTTGATTTAGCTCAAGATAATTCTACTTTTGGGAAATGCTTAACAGCTTAATTCAAGATTTATACAAAAAGCAAAATGAAGATGTGGAATTAACAAAGCAACTTATAACCAGCTACTTAAAATATGAACGCACAAGAAATACGCCGACAATTTTTTGATTTTTTTGAATCTAAAAAGCATCAAATCGTCGCTTCTGCTCCTATTGTTATAAAAGATGACCCGACACTCCTCTTTACCAATGCGGGCATGAATCAGTTTAAAGAATTTTTCCTCGGAAATGGTATTCCCAAACACAATCGTATTGCCGATACTCAAAAATGTTTACGTGTATCCGGAAAACACAACGATCTGGAGGAAGTAGGTAAAGATACCTATCATCACACCATGTTTGAAATGTTGGGTAATTGGAGTTTTGGTGATTATTTTAAAAAAGAGGCAATAGCTTGGGCATGGGAACTTTTAACTGAGGTCTATGGCATTGACCCAGAGAAACTCTATGTTACCGTCTTTGAAGGAGATAAAAGTGATCAGCTCTCTATAGATCAGGAGGCCTATGATTACTGGAAAAAAATTGTACCTGAAGACCGAATATTAATGGGCAATAAAAAAGATAATTTTTGGGAAATGGGTGCCCAAGGACCTTGTGGACCCTGTTCAGAAATTCACGTTGATATTCGCTCAGACGAAGATAAAGCCAAGATACATGGCAAAGAATTAGTCAATAAAGACCATCCACAAGTTGTAGAAATATGGAATTTGGTATTTATGGAATTCAATCGTAAAGCAGATGGATCCCTTGAAAATCTACCTCAAAAACATGTTGATACCGGTATGGGTTTTGAACGTCTGTGCATGGTTATTCAAGAAGTACAGTCTAACTACGACACAGATATCTTTATACCACTGATACGTGAAGTGGAGACCATAACACATTCAACTTATGGAAAAAATTTAGAAAATGATATTGCTATACGTGTCATAGCAGACCATGTACGCGCTGTAGCTTTTTCTATAGCAGATGGGCAGTTACCATCAAATACAGGGGCAGGCTATGTAATAAGACGTATTTTGCGAAGAGCAGTGAGGTATGGCTTTACTTTTCTCAACCAAAAAGAAGCTTTTATTTATAAAATTGTTCCTCTATTGATTGAAGAAATGGGAGGAGTATTCACTGAATTAAAAACGCATCAACAGTTAATTACAAGTGTTATCAAAGAAGAAGAACTATCTTTTTCACGCACTTTAGATCAAGGATTGCAACTGCTTGAGGTGATTATTAAAAGTACCAAAGGAAAAACAGTATCAGGTGAAAAAGCCTTTGAACTTTACGATACATTTGGTTTTCCAATAGATTTAACTGCTTTGATATTGAGTGAACGTAATATGGGCTTAGATGAAGATGCCTTTAATGTAGAAATGCAAAAACAAAAAAATCGTTCTAGGGCGGCTGCGAGCATGGAAACAGATGATTGGGTTGTGTTAAAAGAAGATAACGAGGAAGAATTTATTGGTTATGATATGTTAAGCACTCCTGTTTATATAACCAAATACAGAAAAGTAACTTCAAAAAAAGAAGGAACACTTTATCAATTAGTTTTTAACATGACACCTTTTTATGCCGAAGGTGGAGGGCAAGTTGGAGATACGGGCTATTTAGAAGGCAGCGATACCAATACCACTTATATTATTGACACCAAAAAAGAGAACAACTTAATTGTACACTACACCAAGGAACTCCCTGGTAAACTTTCACAAAAATTTAATGCAGTTGTCAACCGAGTGCAACGTGAAAGAACAGCGAGCAATCACACTGCTACACATTTATTACATCAGGCATTACGAGAGGTGCTAGGCACGCATGTAGAACAAAAAGGGTCTGCTGTGCATTCAAAATCTTTACGATTTGATTTCTCACATTTTAGTAAGATGACACAAGAAGAAATTCAAGATGTTGAAGCCTTTGTCAATGCTAGAATTCGAGAAAGCATCACTTGTAATGACCACAGAAACATCACCATGCAAGAGGCCATGGATAAAGGAGCCATTGCCCTTTTTGGAGAAAAATACTTCGATACGGTACGTATGATTCAATTTGGAGAATCAAAAGAATTATGCGGAGGCACACATGTATCAAACACCAAAGATATTTGGCATTTTAAAATCACATCAGAGGGAGCTATTGCTGCAGGTATTAGAAGGATTGAAGCCATAACATCTGACGTTGCCAAGGCTTACCTAACTGAAAATGCCAAGCAGTTTGAAACAATAATGCAACTTCTTAATAATCCTCAAAAGCCAGTTGATGCTGTATTAAAAATGCAAGAGGAAATCTCTACACTTAAAAAGGAGGTGATTATTCTACAAAAAGCACAAGCTAAGGGTTTGTCATCAGAATTAGAAAAGGAATTTAAACAAATAAATGGTATTAATTTTTTAGCTACTCAGCTTGATTTGGACACGAACAGTGTTAAAGATTTACTTTTTGATTTGGGAAGTAAAATGAAAAACCTTTTTGTTTTAATAGCTAATGAAAATAACGGAAAAGCGACGCTCTCTTGTTACATATCAAAAAATCTTGTTACTGAAAAAAATATGCATGCGGGCACAATAGTACGAGAATTGGCAAAACACATTCAAGGTGGTGGTGGTGGACAAGCATTTTTTGCAACCGCTGGAGGTAAAAACCCTGCAGGTATATCAAAAGCCTTAGAAGCTGCAAAAGATTATTTATAGAAATATAAGGCTTTAGTTTAAGATAGCGTTTATTTTTGTATATTTGTTAAAACCTTTATAATTATGGATAGATTAGCTATAGAGTCGTATTTCGAAAGTTTACCAAAATTTGATCAGGATAGTTTATTGACTAGTTTGTCAAATATTAAAACAAAGAGTGATTTTCAATTACTAGAAATACGCGAGACCCAGTTTAATGAAAAGCAAGGCGTCTGCCCGAATTGCAGTAGTATTAAGTATGTTAAGATGGGGAAAGATAAAGGAGTCCAAAGATACAAGTGCAAATCTTGCAATGGCACATTCACACCTTATACAGGTACATGGATGGCCCACATTCATCATAAAGATAAATTGCCTGCATACTTAAAATTAATGGGTCAAGGATTAAGTTTAGATAAAATCTGCAAAGAACTATCAATAAATAAAAAGACAGCTTTTGATTGGAGACATAAGATAATAAATTCAATAAAAGATGTAGAACATGGTGAGTTTATAGGAATAACAGAAAGTGATGAAACTTTTTTTTTGCACTCAAAGAAAGGTTCGGATAGTTTGCTAGAGAAACCAAGGAAAAGAGGTAAAGAAGTTGCTACTAGAGGTATTAGTAAAGAACAAGTTGCGGTAATTGTCTCAACTGATAGAAAAGGAAGTGTTTCCATAGATATTGCAGGTTTTGGTAGAATGAGTAAAGCCGCTATAGAAAAATCTATAGGAAACAAAATTGGCAAACAAACCATTTTGTGTACTGACGGTTTGGTAAGTTATAAAGGCTTTGCATTAGATAATAGTCTTGAACATCATGTATTAAGGGCTGATTTAAAACAATTTGTAAAGCAGGGAAAGTATCACATACAACATGTGAATTCATTGCATAGCAGATTAAAAAAATGGATTAATAAAGATTTGTATGGAGTTGCCACAAAATACTTACAGAACTATTTGAACTGGTTTAGATTTAAAGAAAAGTTTAAAAACAGAAGCTATATAAAAGAGGTTATTACAGCTAGCCTAACAAACACAAAGGCTAGAGAGGAGTATTTATGCAGTTGAAAATATTCACAAGAAAAACAACGCTTTTCTAAGCTAAAGCCTTAAATATATAATATTTTTTTAGTTAATAATTGATAAAACTGTCAACTTTTGTCACTTTCAATAAAAAATGTAAGTAATAGTTTTACAGTAAATAAATTATATGATATTTTTGTATCATTAATCATGTACTTAATTACATTTATTAAAAAAAACAAACAACTTAAAAATTAATTATCAATTTATTGAAGCATGTTTAAAAACTCAAAATTTTACACAACATTCCTAATCATTTTTTCTCTTTTATTTATTTATTCAGTATATGATTATTATCAATATAAAGTAAGTGTTGATAAAGAAGCTTTTGCATTGGGTAATAGTAAAAGAGATGAAACAAAAGATATTTTAAATAATGCAATAGATACGATTCAGATTGTAACTTATGATCTGGCAAAAAAACTATCAGAAAAGGAATATTCAAAAGAGCAGATCGAAAAAATAATTAAAAAAACTGCCAATGAAAATGATTTTTGTCTTGGTATTACAGTGGCTTTTGAACCTAAATATGTCAATGATACCATAAAACAGTTATATGCCCCCTATTATTCTAAAAAGAGTGACGACATTAAGTATATTGAAAACTCCTACGATTATACGGATAATTCATTAAAAACCTCACAATGGTACACAAAAGTAATTGAAAACAAAATAGCTGTTTGGAGTAACCCATTTATTGGGCAAGTAGCACAAGAGTTGGGTATTGATTATGGACTTCCTTTTTATGAAAAAGATAAAGCAGGAAATAAAAGAATTGCTGGAATGGTTTCTTTTACATTATCTGCGTCTTATATATCTTCATTTCTTCATGATGTGACTTTAGGGAAAACCGGGTTTGCTTTTATTACCAATAAAGATCAATATTTAATTTCTCATCCCAAAACAGAACTCCTTACCAAACCTGAGATAGCAAAAGAAATATTAAAAAAAAGACCTGAATTCAATGCTTTAATTGAAAAAAGTGAAGGTGCTTTTACAACATTTAGTGTTATTGCAAAAGAGGAGGCTGAGTATTTCTTTGTTGAGCTTCATAATAATTGGGTATTAACAGTTGTAATTCCAACACTTGACCTTCAACAATCTTCAAATGATCTAATCAAAAGTGAGTTAATTAGAATATCAATATTTTTATCATTAACCCTAATTACTTTATTAATTCTTTTGTTAAAGGTTTGGAAAGGTAATACCAAAAACCTATGGAAATTCTCATTTTCTTTGGGCTCAATTTTGTTTCTAAATATAATTTTTATATGGTATATTAATATAGACAAAGATCTTTTTAATGACTATGATAAACAAACTAAAATACTAAGTGATATAACTATTGACAATTATCTTAAAGATAGAAACAAAAAGCTTAAACAAATTGATCCTTTATTAGAGATTGTTGAAATCCCTACTGGTGTATTTCTATATGATATTGATTTTAAAAATGCTTATGATGTAGCCATAATTGGAAAAATATGGCAAAAAATTCCAGATAACTTTGACTTAAGAAATGAGTTCACTTTTACTTTTCCTCAAACTTCGGCTACAGGAATATCGTTAAGAATAAGACCGATGGGAAAAGAACATATTGATAATTATTGGTTATATAGTTATGACTTTAATGCAACCATAAAGTTTAATTTTGATTATTTAAAATATCCGCTTAATTATAAGAAATTAGATCTTCAAATTACATATCCGCATGTTCAAGATAATGTAGTGTTTACTCCAGATATACAATCTTATGAATTTATAGAATCTTCATTCATACCAGGAGTTAGTTATGATATTTTTATGCCAAACTCAAAAGTATTAGAGTCTTATTTTTCATTTCATGAACATAATTTTTATTCTAATTTAGGAAAAAAAAATAATACAGGCTTAAAAGAAACAGCAGTATTAACCTTTAATGTTTTTATTAAAAATGTGATTATAAGTTCGATTATTTCGAATATTATCCCAATATTTATTATTTCAATAATGATTTTTTTATTACCCTTTACCGTTGATAAAAGAGAAGGTGAAGTTAAAGAAGGTGGCGCCTTAAATATTATTCAGGCTGCAGGTGGATTCTTTTTTGTTTTATTACTATCCCACATTCAATTAAGAAATAATATTGAAACACCAGGCTTGATCTATTTAGAAACATTTTATTTTGTAATGTATTGTATGCTGGCAATTATGTCAACTGCAGTAATGCTATATCTAAAAACTAATGATTACCCTATTTTAGAATATAAACACAACCTGATATTTAAAATAAGTTATTGGCCAATTTTATTATTTGCTATTTATATAATAACTATTTTTATTTTTTATTAATTCAAACAATTTATGAAGGAGAAAACTATTTTTTTGTTAATTCTTTTTTTTGGGATCTATTTTTTACATGCACAAGAAAAAAGTGAATCCACAAAAGGAGATACTTTAGTTGTGGGCTATAATATTAATGCACCTTTTATTTATATAAAAAATGGTAAACTGGATGGTGTAAATTATAGAATGTGGAAAAATATAACCGCCAATGATCCAACGCATTATATATTAGAAAATCACCCATTAGATAGCTTATTATTAGGGTTATCAAATGGTACTATTGACATAGGATTATCACCATTGACAATTACCAGTAGCAGAAGTAAAAAGTTTGACTTTTCTATACCTTATTATGTATCTAATTCAACAGGAGTAGTTAAAGAAATATCTGGTTTAAAAAAAATAGAGAGGTTTCTATCTTCAATTTCCATATTGAGATTGTTAAAGGTCTTGGGGTTTTTATTCTTACTATTGGCTATTTTTGGATTTTTAGTTTGGATCTTTGAACGTAAAAAAAATAATGAATTTGGTAAAGGATTTAAAGGCTTCTGGAATGGGATTTGGTGGTCGGCAGTAACCATGACAACCGTTGGTTATGGAGATAAAATACCGAAAACAGTGGGTGGTAGAATAATTGGGCTGATATGGATGTTTGTTGCAATAATCTTGATTTCAAGTATAACTGCAGGTATTACCTCTTCACTTACTGTTGAAAAACTAGGCCTAAATAATGATGATTTTTCTTCATTTAAAAAAATTAAAATTGGTACAGTTAAAAACTCAGCAACCGAAAATAGATTAATAGATTATTATAATATAAAATCCTATCATACTTTTGATGAATTATTACAAGGTTTAAAATATGATGAAGTACAGGCAATTTCTCATGATGAGCCATTAATACTATTTGCACTTAAAAATAATGAAGAATATCAAGATTTTGAGATCTTAAATATCTCTTTTAATCAATCCTTATATGCTATGGGGTTTTCTAAAAACTTAGATGCAAAGAAAAAAGATGAAATTTCAAAAAAAATATTAGAATATACTGAAAGCAATGACTGGAAGATCTTATTAACAAAAAATAATTTAATTGCTAATCAACATCTTATTTTAGAAATAAATTAATTTGATAATCTTTGATTTTTTCTTAATTCATCCATTATCAATTGCCCTGATTTAAATTTTCCTTGATCTCTATAAATAAGAGCTAATAAATATTTAAAATCTTGATTATCAGATTCAATTTGTAGCCTTCCCCTTTTTGTAGCCTTCCCTAAAAACAGGACAGTTTATTATTCAGAAATTACTTAATTTTAAATTTTAATAACTGTCATTATGAGAAAAAGCAAATTTACAGAGAGTCAAATCATCAAAGCTTTAAAAGAGAACGAGCAAGGAAGGAGTACACGAGATATTTCACGAGAGTTAGGCATAGATCCGAGCACCTTTTACTATTGGCGTAAACGTTATGGAGGTATGGAAGTAAAACACGTAAAACGTCTTAAAGAACTAGAGGTTGAAAACGTCAAGCTCAAGCAAATGTATGCAGATATTAGCTTAGACAATATTATGTTAAAAGATGTTTTGTCAAAAAAGTTCTAAAGCCTTCCGATAAAAGATTTCGAGTAGGCTATCTTATTGATGAGTTTAAAGTATCAGTAAAACGTGCTTGTAATGTTATTGACCTTACACATTCGATGTGGTACTATCAAACAAAGAAAGATGATAGCGAGGTAATCGATAAGCTAAAAGAATTAGCTGAATCGAATCCTACACGAGGTTTTGATGAGTATTATAAAAGGATCCGTCGCGAAGGCTTACAATGGAACTGCAAACGTGTATTAACCCGAAAAATTCATATATAAAACACATATTTGAGTGTAAAAGTATTATCTT
>JAOZTK010000014.1 GCA_029942185.1 Flavobacteriaceae bacterium | reverse complement strand
TAGTGTTTTTAGTTTCTTTAGGTGAAATAGTTTTAAATTGTTAGCTTTCTTTATTGTTTTTTTAAAATAATTTAAAAAATAACGAGTTTATATGTTAGATATATCTATCTTTGTGTTAGAAAAATATAACACTAAACAATTTGTCATGAATAAATTTAGAATTGGAATTGCACTAAGTCTCGTTATTGTCATTGGTTTTTTTGTTTTTTGGATGTCAAGATCCCATGATTTCAACGATGTTATACAAGTATCTCTTGTTCTTATCATTGTAGTAAGTTTTGGTTTTGTGGTAGCATTTCGACGTTTTATTTCCGCAAAAAAGGGAGAACCGGCAGAAGATGAATTATCAAAACAAATTTTGCAAAAAGCAGCATCACTCTCATTTTATGTTTCTCTTTATCTATGGTTATTAATCAGCTATTTCAGTCATAAACTTGAATTTGAAACGGAACAATTAATAGGATATGGCATTATTGGTATGGCAATTATTTTTGTTGGAAGTTGGTATTTTTTCAGAATCAAAGGTTTAAACGATGACTAATCAAATAAAAGTTTATAGAGCAAAGTTTGATTTAACACAAGCTGAATTAGCCCAAAAAGTTAATGTTAGAAGAGAAACCATCGTTTTTTTAGAAAAGAATAAATACAATCCATCCTTACGACTTGCATACGATTTATCTCGTGTGTTTTCGGTTACTATTGAAGAATTATTTAGTTTTAATGAGGAATAGTTTTTTAAGAAAAGTATTTTCAGATAGAATGTGAACTATTTTTAGAAATCCTATCAATTTTGATTTTTCTTATACAAAAATTTACTATTTTTATAGTTCATTAGAGTTAGAATGAACAATTTCGAATATAATTATCTCGATTACTTAAAAAGCTTTGCTACCAATACCAAAAAGCAATGGTATGCTAAACCAATACGATTCCCAAAAATTAGTTTAAAAGATAATTTGTTAGAAATAATACCAATTAACTATAGAGCAAGTTGTAATTCAAAGTATATAATTAATTCAATAAATTAAATTGTAAATATAAATTTTAAGTGAGTTTTATGTGAGTTTCTATGTCTTATACGGTTTTAAAAATAAAAAAATGAAAATATTAAACGCCAAACAAATGACACTTGCCGATCAGGCAACGATGAAAAATGAGCCCATCGCATCTATTGATTTAATGGAAAGAGCTGCTTATAGTTGTTTTAGAAGGATTGAAGAAGAAATTGTGGAGGATAAGTATATTCATATTTTTTGCGGGATGGGGAATAATGGAGGTGATGGATTGGTTATAGCGCGTTACCTTTTCGAAGAAGATTATATGACAGGAACTTATGTTGTTCATTTTTCTGATAAGATGTCTGATGACTTTGTAAGTAATTACAAAAGGGCAGAGGAAGTAGGGATTTTTCCGGGTAGTATTCATTCAGTGGATGATTTTCCTGTTATACAAGAAGGAGATATTGTTATAGATGCAATCTTTGGCTTGGGACTAAACAAACCGCCAAGGGGAATTGCAAAAGAGATTATTCAATATATAAATGATTCGGGAGCTATCGTTTATGCTGTTGATGTTCCATCCGGTTTGTATATTGACAAAGCTATAGATAAAAATCAAGCGGTTATCCAATCAAAATTAGCCATTACTTTTCAAGCACCAAAGTTGGCTTTTTTACTACCCGATAACGAGAGCTATGTCAATGATTTTTATATAATGGATATTGAGTTGGATAAAGATTTTATCGATAAGATTCCTACAAACTATCACTACATAACAGCAGAGACAATTTCGAAAATTTATAAAAAAAGAAACAAGTTTTCTCACAAAGGAAGTTTTGGTCATGCGCTTATAATAGGGGGAAGTTTCGGAAAAATAGGAGCTGTAGTGTTGGCTTCCAAAGCTGCTTTAAAAATTGGTAGCGGTTTGGTGACATCCTATATTCCCAAATGTGGTTATACCATTGTCCAAACGGCTATTCCTGAAGTGATGGTTGAAGTAGATGCGGAAGACCAATTGGAATTTTTTAATTTTAAAGTAAATCCTAGCGTTATTGGATTAGGGGTTGGGATGGGAACCTCGGATAAAACTTCGAAGGCGTTTGGTAAGTTTTTAAAGAATAATAAAACGCCATTAGTCATAGATGCAGATGGATTGAACATACTATCAAAAAATAAAGAATATTTAGATTATTTACCGGAGAATACCATTTTAACACCACATCCAAAGGAGTTAGAACGATTGATAGGAAAATGGAAAAATGACTATGACAAACTCGAAAAAATCGAAAAGTTTTCAAAGCGATATACATGTATCCTTGTCTTAAAAGGAGCCCATACGCTCGTTGTAGAAAAGGATCAGTTTTATTTTAATTCCAGTGGTAATCCGGCTTTGGCAACAGCAGGTACCGGTGATGTATTAACCGGTCTTATTACGGGTTTACTGGCACAAGGTTATTCGCCTCTTAAAGCAGCACTTTTTGGGGTTTATGTCCACGGCATCACAGCAGGTTTTACAAAATATTCCCGAAATAAAGAAACATTTATAGCTTCTGATATTATCGAGGCATTACCCGAGGCGATGAATCGTATTATTGGCAATCAGGATATTATTCTGAATCCAAAAGGCCCCGACTTAGATATTGATGGAGACTTTCCGGATGATTTCTTTTTTGACGATGATTTTGAGCTACCTTTTTAGAACTAAAAGTATGGAACTAAGTGAAATTTATTCACGGGGCGAAAGCAAACTCAATTTATTCACCCGATGGTTCTACCTCGGAGTAATTTATTTTGTAAAATAATAATTTATGGTAGGAAATACAATAGCAATTCTAGTTTTAATAGCCTCTATTTGGGTGATTTCCAAATCAATTAGAGGAAAAAAATGGCAAGAACCTAAGCGCTTATTTCCACCTGATTGGCGCAAAATATTAGAAGAAAAAGTAATATTCTATAAATCGCTTACTCCAAAAAATAAAAAACTTTTTGAACACAAAGTTCAAGAATTCTTATTGAATTATAAGATTATCGGAATAGATGTTGCTGTAACTATCACCGATAAAATTCTCGTGGCATCAAGTGCCATAATTCCAATATTTGCATTTCCGAATTGGCGTTATAACAACCTTGAATTGGTGCAGTTGTATCCGGATATGTTTAATGAAAATTTTGAAACAGAAGGAAAAGGAAGGCGAACGCTAGGAATGGTAGGAACGGGTTTTATGAACGGTAGAATGATTCTGTCAAAACCGGCACTACATCATGGATTCTCAAATGAATCGGATAAAAAAAACACGGCTATTCACGAATTTGTACACTTAATTGATAAATCCGATACTGTAATTGATGGTATTCCTGAGCGTTTGTTGGAAAAACAATACAGCATTCCTTGGTTGGATTTAATGAATCAGGAAATTGAGATGATCTATAATAAAAAATCAGATATCAATCCTTATGGCGCGACAAATCGTGCTGAATTTTTTGCCGTGATAAGTGAATATTTTTTCGAAAGACCTCAATTGCTTAAAAGAAAACATCCGGAATTATATAAAATGCTAGAAGAAATATTTAATCAAAAAATGACTTCTAGAAAATTGAAGAAGTTTTGGTAAGTTGTGCCAATTAATAACTAGCAGCCAATAGCCTATATTATTATAACTAAAAACAGAGAACAGATAATTACCATTCAATAACCGGAATTCCTTTACTTGCAAGATACTCATTTGCTTTACTAAAATGCTTGTTCCCAAACCAGTAACCCCTATTAGCGCTTAATGGGGATGGATGTCCGCTTTTTAATACCAGATGTTTAGAAGTGTCAATGTGTTTTCCTACATTTTTAGCATAGCCGCCCCAAAGTAAAAAAATAATATTTTGTTTGTTTTCCGAAATATGTCGAATAACAGCATTCGTAAAAGTTTCCCATCCTTTTCTTTGATGCGAGCCGGCTTGATGAGCCCTGACGGTTAATGTTGCATTTATCAAGAGTACACCTTGCGCTGCCCAATGTGATAAATTTCCGCTTTTTGGAGAGGTTTTTCCGATATCCGTTTTCAATTCTTTAAATATATTAATCAAAGAAGGAGGATGTGGAATCCCATCCTGAACAGAAAAACACAAACCATTAGCTTGTTTTTCACCATGATAAGGATCTTGCCCAATAATGACGACTTTGAGTTTGTCCAAGGGGCAACTGTCAAAAGCGGCAAAGATGTTCTTTCCTTTCGGGTAGCATGTATAATTTTTGTATTCTGACTTGACAAAATCTATTAATTTTGTAAAATAGGGCTTTGAGAATTCAGGAGCTAGGGCATCATTCCAACCGGGTTCAATTTTTATAGTCATTGAAAAACAATTTAATAGGATACGAAAATACGATAAATTGTGTATTTGTTTTTAGGTTTATTTGTTTATTTGTATTCTTGTTGTACGGAGTTTATAAAAATAGATATTTTTGATGATCTATTTTTTATTTCGTACGTAATTAAGTAATATGCACTGATGTCAATAACAAAGAAGACACGTAATGATTTAGAGTTTCATCTGGTTTTAGACCAGGTTAAAACACATGCTATATCCGAATTAGGAGCGGTTGAAATACAAAAGATTCAGCCTTTTTTAGATTGGGAAACAGTTGTGCATTCTTTACAAAATGTAGATGAATACTTGTCCTCTTTTGAAAATCAGAATCGGATTCCCAATCATTCATTTTATGATGTGAGTAAAGTGATTCACCTTTTGGGAATAGCGAATACTTTTATCGAGCCGAAGTCCCTACTAGCAGTATCTGGTAACATTCAACTATTAAAGGATTTATCACGATTCTTAAAAAAGTTTAAAGATCTTTATCCGGTTTTGTACGAAGTGTCAAAAAGTATTTCAATAGCGGTAGAGATACGTGAATTTATTACTTTAAAAATCACAAAATATGCGGAAGTAGCGGATAAAGCTTCGCCGGTTTTACATGAGATTAGGAAAGGAATCAATATGATTTCCGGACAGATAGGAGTCAGTTTTAATCGTGCTCTAAAACGCTATCAGAATTTAGGTTATCTAGACGCCATAAAAGAATCTGTAGTAGAAGGAAAGCGCGTGTTAGCGGTACAAGCTATGCACAGAAAAAAGGTATCCGGTTCCTTGTTGGGCAGTTCAAAAACAGGAAGCATCGTGTTTATAGCTCCGCAAGCTACACTAAAATATCAACGAGAATTACAAGGTTTAGAATATGAAGAAAAAGAAGAAATTATCAAAATTCTTAAAGATATAACAAATAGTTTACGTCCTTTTCGCGAGGCTTTGATACTTTATCAAGATTATCTTATCTCGTTAGATGTAATTGCTGCAAAGGCTAAATATGCATTGGAGATACATGCTATTTTACCTAAAATAGCAAGTGAAAAGAGGATTTATTTACGTGAGGCATATCACCCTATTTTATGGCGACAGAATAATGAAAAAAACATAAGCACGATCCCTCAGACTATCGAGTTGAATGAACAACAGCGAATAATTGTAATTTCAGGGCCCAATGCAGGAGGAAAAAGTATTACCTTAAAAACAATAGGCTTACTGCAAGTGATGTTGCAGAGTGGTTTGTTAATTCCGGTACATGAAAAAAGTGAGCTGTCATTTTTTAAAACGATACTAACGGATATAGGTGATAATCAATCCATAGAAAATCAGTTGAGTACCTATAGTTATCGTTTAAAAAACATGCATTATTTTTTGCGAAAATGTGATGATACAACACTTTTTTTAATTGATGAATTTGGTACGGGAAGTGACCCGGAATTAGGTGGTGCCTTGGCAGAAGTTTTTTTAGAAGATTTTTACAATAAAAAATCTTTTGGAGTAATTACAACACATTATGCCAATTTAAAAGCACTTGCAGACGAATTAGAATTTGCAACCAATGCAAATATGCAATTTGATAAAAGGAGTTATGAGCCTTTATTTGAATTAGTTACAGGTCAGGCAGGTAGCTCGTTTACTTTTGAAGTTGCCCGTCAAAATGGAATTCCCTACAGCTTGATCAATAGGGCTAAAAAAAGAGTTTCGCGTTCTAAAGTTCGTTTAGATAAAACCATCTCCAAATTGCAAACAGAGCGTAATAAATTACAACGAAAATCACAAACACTCGATAAAGAACAAGATATCGCATTAGAGAAAACCAAGGGCTTAACAGATAAACAAAGAAAAATTCAAAGTAAATTAGAGGAATTTCAGACTTTGTACGACAGCAATCAAAAAATGTTACAATACGGAAGAGAGATTAACGAATTATTCAACAAATATTTGCAAACCAACAACAAAAAGCAATTAAATATTGATTTTTTTAAATGGGTAGAAGTAGAGCGGATTAAATACATCAAAAAAAAATCACCTGAGAAAAAAACCAAGAAACAAAAAGAAGTAGAAAAAAGACAAAAACAAAAAAAACAAAAAAAACTCATTCAAATAGAAAAGGAAGTGCTAACTGAAGTTGTCAAAGTAAGAGAACAAAAGAAAAAAAATGAACTTATTTCGTCAAAGAGAAAAATGGACTATACCTACAAGGTGGGAGATACGGTACGCTTAATTGATGGAAGAGCGCAAGGGATTATCGAACGTATTGAAGGAGATAAGTTGCTAATTAATTATGGAGTATTTACAGCTCAAGCTATTGTGAAAAAAGTAGAACTTGTAAAGGCTGTCAATAAATAGAGCCGTAAAAGTTGTATTTAAAAACTCTTAAAACCCTAGTGGTTTTGTGTATATGAATCTACTTTGTAAAAATTATCAATTTGCACCTCCTTAATTCTTAATTAAATTAGTACATTTGCAGGCTCAAAAACAAATAATTTAATTAAATTTAATCAAATGAATCATTACGAAACTGTTTTCATTTTAAATCCCGTTTTATCTGATGAGCAGATAAAGGAAGCAGTAAAGAAGTTTGAAGACTATTTACTATCGAAGGGTGCTGAAATGATTTGGAAAGAGGATTGGGGCCTAAAAAAATTGGCTTACGCAATCCAAAAAAAGAAAAGTGGTTTTTACCACTTATTTGAATACAAAGTTGATGGACAAGTTGTTGCTCCTTTTGAATTAGAATTCAGAAGAGATGACAGCATCTTACGCTACTTAACGGTAAGACTGGATAAGCATGCAGCTGCATGGGCGGATAAAAGAAGAACACGCATTAAAGAAAAACAAACTAAGTAGTATGGCATTATCAATTGATCAACAAGCAAAAAGTGGAGGAAAAGCGGAGATTCGCTATTTGACTCCCTTAGATATAGAAACAAAAGTAGTAAAGAAATACTGTCGATTTAAAAGAAAAGGTTTTAAGTATATCGATTATAAAGACGCTGATTTCTTGCTATATTTAGTAAACGAACAAGGTAAAATCTTACCTCGTCGATTGACCGGAACTTCATTAAAATTTCAACGTAAAGCGGCACAAGCTATTAAAAGAGCACGTCATTTAGCTTTAATGCCTTACGTTACTGATTTGTTAAAATAATAAAGACTAGAGATATGGAAGTGATATTAAAAAAAGACGTTGAGAATCTAGGATTCACAGACGATTTAGTAGAAGTAAAAAACGGTTACGGACGTAACTTTTTGATCCCACAAGGCTTTGCCGTTTTAGCGACGACATCGGCAAAAAAAGTACTGGCGGAAACCATGCGTCAAAGAGCGCATCGCGATGCTAAACTTATTAAAGATGCACAGAAAGTTGCAAAGTCATTAGAAGATGTGATTGTTAAAATTATGTCTAAAACAGCAGATGGAATCAAACTTTTTGGTTCTGTTAATAATGCAGATGTTTCGGAAGCTTTAGTAAAACTAGGCCATGATATTGAAAAGAGATTTATCAGTATAGAAGGTAGAAATATAAAACGAGTAGGTGAGTACATCGCTCGCGTTAGACTACACAGAGAATTGATTGTAGATCTTCCTTTTGAAATTTATGCTGATCCCGCTTCTTTACATAAAAAACAAGCAAAAAAGGCTGAGGTAGCAGATGTGGAAATCGTAAAGGGTGATTCGTACGAAGATGCACCTAAACAAAGTATTGATGATGTTCTTGGTCTATCAAAACCTAAAAAGGTAGAGGAAGTTGCAGAAGAAATCGTTGCGGAAGTTTCTAAAGAATCACCAAAAGATTCTGAAGTTAAGGCGAAAAAAACCGATAAATCAGAGGAATAAATAACGCATTGTTAATAAAGTGTTATTAAAAAGTTCACCTTTAAGTTAGGGTGAACTTTTTTTTTATTTATATTTATCAGCGATTAGATATCTATTAATAATAACCAAATACTTTTTTACAATGAAAAAAATTATTCTTCTTTTTGTAGTGATGCTTTCCATTACTGCATTTTCACAAGTAACAACTTCAAAAGTCCAAGGATTGATTACCGATGAGGCAGGTCCCTTGTTTGGTGCTTCTGTTGTTGCAAAACACATTCCTTCAGGAACCGTAATGGGGGCAATGACCCGAGATAATGGTAATTATACCATTCCTAACTTACGTGTTGGAGGACCTTACACAGTTAGTATTAGTTTTGTAGGTTACAAAACTGTTGAATACACAGGTGTTTATTTACAATTAGGTAAAACGACTAATATTGATGTTGTGATGGTGACTGAAAATCAGGAACTGGAAGAGGTTGTGTTAACATTTACAAAAGACAATACTTTTAATAATGATAGAACGGGTGCTGAAACCAGTTTAGGCTCTAAAGAGATTCAGTCACTTCCTTCAATTTCACGTTCTGCTGCCGATTTTTATCGCCTAGAACCAACGGCTAGTGGTGGTTCTTTTGGTGGTCGTAATGATCAGTTTAATAACTTTTCTCTAGATGGTTCTATTTTTAACAATCCATTTGGATTGGATTCGGCGACACCGGGTAGTCAAACAGACGCACAACCGGTATCCTTAGATGCAATTGAGCAAATTCAAGTTTCAACAGCTCCCTACGATGTAACCCAATCAGGTTTTACCGGAGCATCAGTAAATGCAGTTACGAAAAGTGGAACAAATAAATTTCACGGAACTCTTTTTGGATTTTATCGAAACCAAGATTTGGCAGGTAAAGTCGACTTAGGTGGAACGACACTTACTCCGGACTTAAATCAAACGCAATTTGGATTTAGTGTCGGTGGACCTATCATTAAAAATAAATTATTCTTTTTTGCAAACTACGAATACGATAATAGAGATGATTTAGGTTCTTATTATGTCGCGAACACAGGTAGCCAAGAAGTAGGTGGTAATGTGTCAAGAGTTTTGGAAAGTGATCTTCAAGCAGTATCAGCTGCATTGGGAGCATTGGGATATGAAACCGGCGATTATCAGGGCTATATTCACGATACAAAATCAACAAAAGGGATTTTCAAAATTGACTGGAATGCCGCAAAAAACACACGTGTTTCTTTCATTTATAATTTCTTAAGAGCATTTAAAGATAGAAATGCACATCCAAGCGCTATCGGTACAAGGGGACCGGATCTTATAACCATGCAATTTAGAAATTCAGGTTATACCATCAATAATAATATCGATTCTTATTTAGCAGAGATCAACTCAAATTTCTCTGAAGGTCGTACCACTAATAAATTACAAATTGGTTATACGCGTTTTGATGATTTTAGAGATGCTTTTTCAGCACCGGCTCCGGTTATTAATATCAATAGAGATGGACAACGATATATTATCGCAGGACATGAGCCTTTTTCTATTAACAATCGTTTAGATCAAAAAGTTTTCCAATTTACAGATAATTTGACTCATTATTTTGGAGCACATACTGCAACTATAGGTTTTTCATTTGAAAAATTCCAATTTGATAACTCCTTTAACTTAGTGGGCTATGGCTTTGATATTTTTGGCGGATACAACAGTGTCGCTGATTTCTTAACAGCAGCAAATGATGGAACTGTTGCCGGAGCATTGGCTTACGCAGAATCACAATTTGATAAAGATGAATGGGCATTGGTGGAAACTAATTTAGGGCAAATGGCATTTTATTTACAAGATGAGTGGGCTGTAAATGATAATTTTAAATTAACAGCCGGTTTACGTATAGACAAACCACTTTATTTTGACACACAAGAAAAAGTACAAAATAGTATTGATAATTCGTATTGGTATGATGAATCCATTCCTTATTTTGATGAAGAAGGAAATGACGTGACCTTAAGTTCAAAAGATTTACCAAGTACTGATTTTATGTTTTCTCCTAGATTAGGATTTAATTGGGATATAAAAGGAGATAATACCATGCAATTACGTGGAGGAACAGGTATCTTTACAGGTCGACTTCCATTTGTATGGATTGGTAATCAAGTAGCCAATGTCAATGCAGACTTTTATACGAGTACTGATAAAAACTTTAAATTCCCTCAAATCTGGAAAACTAGCTTGGGATTAGATTATAAATTTAATAATGGATTAGTAACTTCGTTTGACGCTTCTTATTCTAAAGATGTTAACGGGATGATGGTTCGAAATTATTCTATTAGAAACCCAACGGGTACTTTAGTAGGTGTCGATAATAGACCGATCTATACTGCTGCTGACAGAAATGGAATCAATCAACCTTGGGGACAACCCATCGATTCCTATATTTTTACAAATACAGATGTCGGGTATTCTTATAATGGAACTTTTAAAGCAGAGAAATCATGGGAAAATGATTTTTATGCAAGTTTTGCGTATAACTTTACGGAATCTATGGATGCAAGTTCTATTGAAGCAGAGATTACAAGTGATGCTTATGCGAGAAACCCTGCTTTTGGAAATGTAAATACAGCGATAGCCTCTCATTCACTTTATGGTGACAGACATCGTATCGTAGGGGTTTTAAGTAAAAAGTGGTCTTATGGCAATGATAAATGGAGTACTACGTTAGCCGGTATTTATGAGTATGCACAAGGTGGACGCTTTTCGTACACTTATGCAGGAGATATCAACGGAGATGGATCTAATTTAAATGACTTAATTTATATTCCAACTGCATCAGAAATTTCCGCGATGACTTTTACAAATAGTGGCGAAGCAGCTGCATTGGAATCCTATATACAACAAGATGATTACATGAATGACAATAGAGGAGCGTATGCAGGTAAATATGATATTTTAAGCCCTTGGAGAGGTCGTTGGGATGTAAAACTAACCCAAGACTATAAAATAGGAGGAAGCAAAGTGATTCAGTTTAATTTAAACATGTTGAACTTAACGAACATGTTTAATAGTGATTGGGGTATTATTAAACTACCTACAAGTACACAACCAATTGGTGTAAGTGTAGATCCTGCAACGAGTACGCCAATTTATTCTTTTGACGTGAATCAAAAAGAAACTTTTTCAAGCGATTATAGTTTAAACTCAAGATGGCAAATACAAGGTGGTTTGCGTTTTATTTTCTAAAAAGAAAAACACAAACTGACTGTTTAAAAAGGCTACTCGATTTTTTGAGTAGCCTTTTTTTTGTACTTTAGTCAGGCGGTATTGGAAGCCTTTAACAGTATGAACGAATTAGTCAAAAATAAACAATATTATAAGTTTTGCGCGTATGGATTTCTTAAAAATCTGCGCTTTTTTGATGCGTTTTTTATTTTGTTCTTATTGGAAAAAGAACTCAGTTTTACACAAATAGGATTCTTGTATGCTATTCGAGAAATTGTTATCAATATCGTTGAAATTCCATCGGGTATTTTTGCGGATACCTATGGTAAAAAGACTTCTTTATTGGGCTCTTTTGTCTTGTATATCTTTTCTTTTGTCGTCTTTTATTTCGCAGCGAACTTTGGAGTTTTTCTTATTGCTTTTGTTTTATACGGTATTGCAGATGCTTTTCGCTCGGGAACCCATAAGACCATGATTATGGATTATTTAAAACTAAATAATTGGGATACACAAAAAATTAACTATTATGGACACACGCGTTCTTGTTCTCAAAAAGGATCAGCAATCTCAGCGTTAGTAGCAGGGCTAATCGTGTTTTATTACGGTGATTATCAGATGATTTTTTTATTCTCAATTGTGCCCTATATTCTCAATTTGGTTTTGGTTTATTCCTATCCTAAAGAGCTTGATCGTACCAATTACCATTCGGACAAAAAGAGCAGACCTACAATTAGAGAGACTTTTATTTCATTTTACAAGATTATTAAACGTCCAAAAGTATTGCGGATTGTACATTCTTCGGCAGTTCATTCCGCCTTTCAAAAAGCGATTAAAGATTATATACAACCCTTGATGCTAAGTGTAGCTTTCTTAATTCCCGTATTAGCACAAGTAGATGTTCAAAAGAAAAATGGCTTAATTATAGGAATTATCTATTTTGGATTGTATATTTTAACATCACAAGCCTCACGAATGGCAGCCGGCTTCGATCAAAAAACAAAGCAAAATAGTAGCTATGTCACCTTGATTTACGGTTTTTTATTTGGTTTGATTAGCGGTGTTTTTTATCAATTTGATTTATGGGTGTTTTCCTTAGTTGCATTTATGGGAATTTACCTTGTCGAAAATATAAGAAAGCCAATTTTAACAGGTGTTTTAGCGGATCATGTTCCAAATGAAATTCTAACGTCAATTATTTCCGCCCAATCCCTGTGGAAAACAATTCTTACAGCTGTTATTGCCATACTTTTGGGATTCTTGGCAGATCACTTTGGAATAGGTATTGCATTTGTTGTGGTGTCAATGATTCTCTTGCTATCTGCTAAGATGACAAATGGTAGTTTTAAGAAGAAATCAAAATAGAATTATTACGTAAAGCTGTTTGGTTAACAGGAAGTTCTTGCATACTTTTGAAAACCTTTGTTCCTAAAAATCAGGTGTATTTTCGCTTCAAATAATAGATATATCCAATCCCGAAAATTCCTAAAAGTAATAAAGGCAATACGATGTTGATAAATTGCCAGAAGTTCTTTTCATTGAAAACTTTCTCTTTATTAAGCATTTTAATATCCAGTGTTTTCCCACGTAATTCAATTAATCCGGTATCGTCCAATAAATAATCAACCGCATTTAAAAGGAAAGTTTTATTGCCAAAATACTGGCCGGTCCACTTGTCTACATCCATTCTTGTGGGTTTCCCGTCGTGTATTTGATTGGTGACAATATCACCATCTGAGATGACAATCATCTTGTTTGGCGAACTTTTTGCTAAAAAATTAGTCTTAAATGATTTTGTGCGATGTTGGTATGCCGATGTAAATTCTCCTTTGAGTAGTACACCGGTAATTTGAGGTTTTGTGTTGTATTTCTCGGGACTTACCTTATCGGCAATTGAACTCAGTTTTACAATATTTGGCAGACCTATCAGCTTGGTAAGAGGAGAGCTTTGTAGGAGTACTTCCTTGTGAATATTGTTCTTTAAGGTGTCAATATTACTTGGGTATTTTAAAATTACGCGATTAATATTTTTGCTTATAGGATGCGATGCTTCCGGCTTTATCAAAGGATAATAATGCCATAAAAATTGTTGAAATTCTGTTTGATTTCCTCTGTTTCCCGTAGCAATAGCAATTTTACTACTGTATAAATCTGTGACCAAATTATAATTAATACGTATACCGTAACTAAATAACAAATCTGTTAAGTTTAATTCTCGAGGAACAAATAAGGCCTCACCATTTTGTTGTAAACTATCCATTTCTGCTATTACATTATCAATCATCCAAAGGCTTTTTCCACCATTTGTAATGTACTGATCTAAGATAAATTTTTGGGTTTCAGAAAATGCTTGAGTTGGTTTGGCAATGATGACGAGGTCATAAGCTTTTAAATCCTCTAAATCTTTTTGTGGGTTATCAGCTTCCTTTGGAAGTACAAAAGGCGCCAGATTGTATTTGTCTTTAAGACTACTGAGAAAATCAAATAAATAAAGATCCTCCAATTCTCCGTTTCCTTTTAAAATTGCGATTGTCTTAGTTTTTTTTTGTGAAACGGCAGCGATAGCTTTACTAAAAGCAAATTCGAGATTTTCTATTGACTGGTTTAATTGTTTTTCTTGATTTTCTTGTGTGTTGAGTAGTAATGGAACATTTGCGGTCTTATTTTTGTAGCTTACAATTGCCCATGGAAATATAATTGATTCGGAAAAAACACCATTTTCTTCCGTGTTCAGACGGCTGGGTTGTAATCCTTTTTTGATGAGTACTTCTTCTTTTCTTGTTGGATTTATAAATTGATAATGCAGTTTATTTGTATGTGTTTGTAACTCTTCAAGATGCTGTTCCGTCTCTTTTTGCAAACGCTTAAAATCTAATGGAAAATCACCTTTAAGATAAACTTTAATCATTAGATTATCATCGAGGTTACGCAATAGATTTTTGGTAGTATTTGACAAAGAATAGCGTTTGTCAGCAGTTAAATCCCAACGTAAATAAAACTTTGTTGCTAGTAAGTTAATTAAAATTACAGCAACTAGAATAAGGATATTATTTAGGTTTTTTTTCTTCATTTATTTTCCTAATCGAAGTTTTGTTACAAATAAAAATGTAAAACAGATACTCACAAAGTAAATGAAGTCTTTGGTGTCTAAAACGCCTTTACTAATACTCCTGTAGTGTTCAAACAAGCTGAGTTTTTGAAAGAAGACCGGTAGTTTTGGATACCAAACTGCTCCTTGTTCAATTCCGTAGAAAAGGATAAAGCTGATAAGTATGGCACTGAGAAAAGCAAGAATTTGATTTTTTGAAAAGATAGAAGTAAACAGACCAATAGCTGTAAAAGCAGCTCCTAAAAAAAAGAGTCCAAAGTAAGATCCAATAATAGGGCCCCAATCAATTTGTTCGGGTTTGGCTAGAATTCCAATACTTATTGCATAAACAAATGTTGGTGCTAATGTCATAGCGATTAAAGCCAAAGACGACCAGAATTTACCCATAACTATTTGCCAATTGCTAAGCGGACGTGTTTTAAGAATTTCAATGGTTCCATTTGAATACTCTTCACTAAAACTTCGCATTGTTATGGCCGGAATAAGCAATAGAAAAAGCCAAGGTGTACTGTCAAAAAAGGCTTGCATATCAGCAAAACCCGTATTTAGAATATTCCAATTCCCCTTAAAAAACCACAGTAGCAAGCCATTAAACAAAAGAAACAAACCCACAATCAAATATCCAGTTGGACCGGTAAAAAAAGCCTTAAATTCTTTTTTAAAGATTGAATACATTTTTTAGGTTAAATATTAATGGTTTGTCAATGTCCAATAACGTTGACTGTTTTTAGTTTGTTTTTAATATTTTTTTTGTTCTGCTCATCGCTCAACTACAATTGTACAATTTCATCTACACTCCATGCTTCTGCTTGTTTGAGGAAAAGTTGTTTGGTATGTTTCCAAACTTTTCTGAAAAACAAGGATTCTCTATATGTTTTTAAATTGGATTCACTTTCCCAAATACTATAAGTAAAAAAGATATCAGGATTAGACTTGTCTTGATATAGAATTACAGAACGACACCCGGGTTGGTTTCTTATTTTTTCTTTAACAGAATCAAAATGCCGTATAAAATAGTCAACATCCTCAGGTTTAAAATGCATTTTTACGATTCTTGTAAACATATAGTTTGTAATTAAATTGGTTTCAAAAATAGTCAAAACTATGCACTTTAGTGTATTTCGTTCTCAACTTCTAAAACTTTTTTGAGTTGGAAGTTCCAAGTGTGCTATTTTGGGCTTCTGATTTCTGATATTATGTTTTGTTTTAAAATTGAAAGCTTCAGACACAACAGAAAACGAATCTGTTTTAGACGTCTCAAAGCTTTTGTATATACGCAAACGGAGTTTCTAGTCCCTTGTTATTTAGTTTTAAATAAAGCTAATTTTCAAATATAATTTTAATACTGTTTCCAATAGTTAAGCCGAGTAGGTCAGAAGCACTTCCTCCTTGTTTCGGGTTGCTTTTATAGAGTGCAATCTCTAGCATTTTTAAAGAATTGAAAATAGCTAATGCTTTTCCGGCTTTTTGCCGCTGTATCTCGGGGAGTTTAAAATCAACAAATGAGCTGTAATTTTGGTAGATTTTAGTAAGCTTTTTATTGCTGGCATATATCTCAAAAGGACGATCTTTTCCAATGGTTTTAAAAATTTCTCTTGAAATATCAGTTACCAGATTTCCATACCTGTCAACATAAACTATATGACCAATTAATACATCTTCACTAGGAAAATCAGGTTTATTTCTAATCCATATTTTTATTTCATCAGTAGGTTTCCCAAGGTTTTCAAGTTTTTCATCAGCGATAATTTTAGCAGCAATTTCAACAAATACCTCCAACATAGGAAAACTGCTCTGATCAGATTTTGGGTGTTGAATTTCGATGATTGTATCAAATTGATCTTGATCGGCAAGTAAAGAGAAGATTCCATTATCAGCTCCGATAAAATAATGTCCGTTTAAATAAGCGATTAAATGCCGTTGTTTCGGATTTTTTTCGCTGTCAACACCTATAAGATGGATACTGTTTTTTGGAAAATTAGGGTAAGCTGCATTGAGTAGATATGCTGTTTCAGTGATACTGAAGTGTGTTATCTCATGTGAAATGTCTACAATTATAGGACGATCCAGTAAGTTTAATAAACGTCCTTTTACTGCTGCAACTACATAATCTTTTGAGCCAAAATCGCTAGTAAGTGTGATAACAGACATGAATAATAGTTATTAGGTTTATGGTTTTAATTAAAAAATAGTCAAGCTATCATTTGTTAATTGAGTATGACACACACTTCATTCCAATCACTGAACACAGCATCTAGGGTGCTTTAAATGGTTCGTCAAACAACAACGAAAGCATTATTTAAAACTAGCCTTTGCAGATGCTCTCTTTTTTATTACTTTAGCAGAGTGTTCTCTGTATAAAAGCAGGTACAAAAATAGGTAAATTATATGCTTTATAACTAACATCTTAAAATTTATTGCCAATTGAATGAACGACTAATAGAATTGACCGATATAAACCCCTCAGAGATATTTGGAGTTAATAATACAAATATAAAAGTATTAAAAAAACATTTTCCAAAGCTTAAAATTGTGGCTCGTGGTTCGAGTATTAGAATCTATGGAGAGTCCGAAATTCTCGATGAATTTGAAAAACGTTTGCAAATGTTAGTTGCATATTTTCACAGATATAACCGTTTAGATGAAAATAGTGTAGCGCATTTGTTGCTAGCCAATGGAAATGAAGTCTCGAAGAAAAATACAATAGGAAAAGATATTATTTTTCACGGAGTCAATGGGAAACTAATAAAAGCGCGTACTTTTCACCAGCGTGAAATGGTAAATTGCCTAAATAAGAATGACATGCTTTTCGCCGTCGGCCCTGCAGGAACAGGGAAAACATATACGGCAGTTGCCTTGGCTGTAAAAGCGTTACGAGAAAAAGAAGTGAGAAAAATTGTATTGACACGTCCGGCAGTAGAAGCAGGAGAGAATTTGGGGTTTCTTCCCGGGGATTTAAAAGAAAAATTAGATCCTTATATGCAACCTCTTTACGATGCACTTGGTGATATGATTCCTTATGAAAAATTACAATCCTATTTGGAAAAAGGAATCATTCAAATAGCCCCGCTCGCTTTTATGAGAGGACGTACTTTAGATGATTCTTTTGTCATTTTAGATGAAGCACAAAATACAACCTATAATCAGATAAAAATGTTTTTGACCCGAATGGGGAAAAACGCAAAATTTATTATCACGGGTGATCCCGGGCAAATTGATATTCCCAATAAACAAATATCCGGATTAAAAGAAGCATTATTGGCACTTAAAGCGGTCAAAGGAATTTCAATTGTTTATTTGGATGAAAAAGATGTGATGCGCCATGATTTGGTAAAGAAAATAATAAAGGCTTTTAAATCTAACAAATCGAATTAAAACGGAACTATGTCAAAAAAATATCTATTAAAAGTCAATGACACCTATGAGTTTAATACAGATGCCGGTAGTTTGCAAGCGCTAGATGTAGCTGTTAGATCGGAAAAAGATTGCCATGTAATTGAAAGTGATAAAACCTATAGGATTCATTGTTTAGAAACAAATTTCTCAAAGAAAGAATACAAGATTTCTGTAAATGGAAATAAATATGATGTTTTGATACAAGACGACTTAGACCAACTTATTAAAGAATTAGGTCTGACTATTAATGGAAAACAAAAAGATTCCAATTTAAAAGCCCCAATGCCGGGTCTAATTCTAGAAATTTCCGTCAGTGAAGGACAGGAAGTTAAGGAAGGAGATGCTTTATTGGTTTTAGAAGCTATGAAAATGGAGAATGTATTGACAGCGCCAAAAGATGGAGTTATACAAGCGATTATTGTAAAAAAAGGGGATGCTGTTGAGAAGAAACAGTTGTTAATTGAAATGCAGTAAATTTTTTACAAATTAATGAATAAGTGTCGAAAGATACCGAAACAAATTCAGCATGAAAATCAATAAAATATTAGTTGCCAACAGAGGAGAAATAGCCATACGTGTTTTTAAAACGGCTAAAAAACTGGGAATAAAAACAGTAGCGGTTTATTCAACAGCCGACAGAAATGCGCCACATGTTGAAGAAGCAGATGAAGCGGTATGGATTGGAGAAGCGCCCTCAAACCAATCCTATTTGTTAGGAGATAAAATTATAGAAGTGGCAAAATCTCTCAAGGTTGATGCGATTCATCCGGGTTATGGATTTTTGAGTGAAAATGCGGATTTTTCGCAGAAAGTTTCAGATGCAGGGATTCTGTTTATTGGACCCAAACCCTATGCTATTCGAACAATGGGAAGTAAATTAGCCGCTAAAGAATCTGTAAAGAAATATAATATTCCGATGGTGCCCGGTATTGATCAAGCGGTTTCAGATCCTCAAAAAGCAATCAAAATTGCAGGAGAAATAGGCTTCCCGATTTTGATAAAAGCATCTGCGGGTGGAGGCGGAAAAGGCATGCGGATAGTCGACAAAGAATCAGACTTAGAAAGTCAGATGCAGCGAGCGATCAGTGAAGCGACTTCAGCTTTTGGGGATGGCTCTGTGTTTATTGAAAAATATATTGACTCACCGAGACATATTGAAATTCAAATTCTGGCAGATAGTCATGGGAATGTAGTCCATCTATTTGAAAGAGAATGTAGCATTCAACGAAGACATCAAAAAGTAGTAGAAGAAGCACCTTCTGCCATTCTAACGGAAGATCTTCGTAATAAAATGGGTGAAGCAGCAGTAAGCGTAGCAAAATCATGTGATTATTTAGGTGCAGGTACCGTTGAGTTTTTAATGGATGCTCAAATGAATTTCTTTTTTCTTGAAATGAACACACGATTACAGGTAGAACATCCCGTAACCGAATGGATTACAGGCTTAGATTTGGTAGAAGAGCAGATAAAAATCGCTGAAGGTGAAGCTTTGTCTTTTTCCCAAAATGATTTAAAAATTAAGGGTCATGCAATAGAATTACGTGTTTATGCTGAAGATCCTTTACAGGATTTTATGCCAAGTATGGGGAGACTGACTACTTATAAACCGCCGGTAGGTGAAAATATTCGTGTAGATGATGGTTTTAGAGAAGGAATGGAGATTCCAATTTATTACGATCCAATGCTTTCGAAATTAATAACATACGGAAAAACACGACAAGAAGCTATTTCCAAAATGATTGAAGCAATTGATAAATATGAAGTAGAGGGAATCGAAACAACTTTAGGATTTGGCAAGTATGTTTGCCAACACAAAGCCTTTCAATCGGGAAAATTTGATACACATTTTGTAAAGAAATATTATACACCCAAGCGGATTCACAGCTTTTATAAAGAAGAAGCGACTATGGCTGCAAAAATGGCCTTAAAATTATATTTGGAAGAAAAACAAAAAGTAAAATTACCCAAGACAGAAAAAAATGCAGCTGTTAAAACTTTGTTTAATAGCTAGTGTTTCATGTACCTCTCGGCTCGAGGGTGCGTGCAAACATTGAATAATGACAGAACACAGGTCATCGAGCCTATTCATTGAGCGGAGCTGAAATGAGCGGATTATAAAGTCAACAATATGAAAGAAAACATTAAAAAACTACAAGAAAAACTCCAATTAGCCTATTTGGGCGGTGGAGAAATAAGAATTAAAAAACAGCATGCCAAAGGCAAACTAACGGCGCGTGAACGTGTTCATTACCTTTTAGACGATGGTTCGTTTGAAGAAATGGGTGCTTTGGTTACACATCGTACGACCGATTTTGGAATGGATAAACAAAAATTTTATGGCGATGGTGTGGTAACGGGTTACGGGACAATTAATGGACGTTTGGTGTATGTTTTTTCACAAGATTTTACTGTTTTTGGTGGCGCATTATCAGAAACACATGCGGAGAAAATTGTAAAGATTATGGACATGGCTGTCAAAGTAGGTGCGCCGGTTATCGGTTTAAATGATTCGGGTGGTGCACGTATTCAAGAAGGAGTACGTTCGTTAGGTGGCTATGCGGATATTTTTTACAGAAATGTACAAGCATCAGGAGTTGTCCCACAAATTTCAGCAATTATGGGACCTTGTGCCGGTGGTGCGGTTTATTCGCCTGCCATGACTGATTTTACCATTATGGTAGAAGAATCGAGTTATATGTTTGTAACCGGTCCCAATGTGGTAAAAACAGTAACAAACGAAACAGTTACTTCAGAAGAATTGGGTGGCGCACATACACATGCTTCTAAATCAGGAGTTACACATTTAACAGCGGCAAATGACATTGAAGCATTGGAATCCATTAAAAAGTTATTGTGTTATATCCCACAAAATAACAGAGAGTTAACACCGGGTTTTGATTTTGATTTAAGTGATGAAATTCGCGAAGAGCTCGAAAATATTATTCCCGATAGTGCCAACAAACCTTACAATATAATAGCTGTTATAACGGGCATTGTCGATAAAGATTCTTTTTTCGAAATACACAAAGATTACGCAGACAATATCGTAGTAGGTTTTGCCAGATTAGCAGGAAAAAGCATTGGAATTATAGCGAATCAACCTATGAGTTTAGCCGGAGTATTGGATGTAGATTCTTCAAAAAAAGCAGCTAGGTTTGTACGTTTTTGTGATAGTTTTAATATCCCCTTGTTGGTTTTGGAAGATGTCCCCGGATTCTTGCCCGGAACCGACCAAGAGTGGAATGGTATCATTGTAAACGGTGCAAAACTATTGTATGCTTTTAGCGAAGCAACTGTGCCTAGAATAACCGTTATTACCCGTAAAGCTTATGGCGGTGCTTATGATGTAATGAACTCCAAACATATTGGGGCAGATATGAATTTTGCTTGGCCTTCCGCAGAAATTGCCGTGATGGGAGCAAAGGGAGCCAGTGAAATTATTTTTAGAAAAGAAATTCTCGCAGCAAAAGATCCTCAAGCAAAACTAAAGGAAAGAGAAAAAGAGTATGCAGAAAAATTTGCCAATCCGTATAGCGCCGTGGAACGTGGTTTTATAGATGAGGTAATCTATCCCAAAAACACGCGACGCAAATTGATTAAAGCCTTTGCCATGTTAGAGGGAAAAGAGGTGAATAGACCCAAGCGTAAGCATGGGAATATTCCTCTGTAGATAATAAACAGACCAACCGAGTTAGTCTGTTTATTCGTGAGACTCCACGCTTTTTGGCGTGGTTAGTCGAATTGAAAATCAAGCTACAAGCATGACTAATCCCGCTGTCTGTACTGAACTTGTTTCAGTATCTAGCGGGTTATTGGGTTCAGTCCCGATAGCTGTCGGGATACCCTGAGGTTTAATACCTTTTATTCAACAGCAGTTGTATTCTTAATATTTTTCATCAAGAAAGTTTCCATCGCTCTGTAAAAATCAAATCTATTTTCTTCATTCCTAAAACCGTGTCCTTCATTTTCCTTAACCATATATTCAACTTCAATTCCACGTTCTTTCATCGCATTAACAATTTGATCAGCTTCATCAATATTCACTCTCGGGTCTTTTGCTCCTTGTGCTACAAATAGAGGAACCTTAATTTTATCTACATGAAAAACAGGAGAAATTTCTCGGAACAGTAAACTGTCTTTAACAGGATCTCCTGCCATTTCGTACATCATTTCTAACATGGGTTTCCAATACGGAGGGATTGTCTTCATAAAGGTAAACATATTTGAAACACCGACATAATCTACTCCTGCGGCATATAAATCAGGTTCTTTAACCAAACCCATCAATGTTGCATACCCACCGTAACTTCCACCGTAAATAGCTATCTTATCCGGATTTGCAATACCTTTATCAATTAACCATTTTGTGCCGTCTGTAATATCATCTTGCATTTCTTGTCCCCATTTTTTGAAAGACATTTCCCAAAATTCACGACCGTAACCGGTTGAACCTCTAAAATTCATTTGTAAAACAACAAAACCCCTGTTTGCTAAAAATTGAATCTCAGGATTAAACCCCCAAGAATCTCTAGCCCAGGGTCCTCCATGTGGATTGACAACAACAGGAAGATTTTTAGCATTTTCCATAGTATAGCCTTTGGGCAATGTTAAATAGCCGTTAATCGTTAAACCGTCTCTTGATTTATACTTAATAGGAAGTTGATTGCCCATCTCATTTTCATCTAACCAAGGGCTGACAGCAGCAATTTTCTCTAATTTATTTCCTTTTGTTTCATAGATATAATACGCCCCTAAAGACTTATCACTGTATGTTCTTATAATAAACATATCCTCTTCTTTATTACTTCCTGTAATAGCAATTTCATAACCTTCCAATTCTTTTTCAAGAAATTCAAATTTAGATTTTGTTGCCTCATCAAAGAAATGACGCTCTCTTTTCCAAGAAGTATAAGAGGCGGAAGTTAGTACCTTTCTTTTTTCAGAATAGGAAATAGAATTTACATCATAATCATTGTTTTCATAAAGTACTTTAACTTCCTTTGCTTTATTGAGATTAAATTCAACAATTGCATCTTTGTCTCTACCTATATTGGAAGAACCAATTAAGTTCTTATTATCAAATGTAAAAAATTGCGGATTGAAACTTTCTTTAAAATTGGTAGTTAAAACCGTATTCCATTCGTCAGATTCATTTTCTCTGTATAGTAATGACGTATTTACTCCATCAGTAATGGCAGTAGCAATACGTAATTTACCGGCATGATCAAACATCCAGCCTTGAATATTACCCGGGTTTTCCGCTAACATTTCCATTTTTCCGCTATCCAGATATAAGCGATACGGATCAAAAACTTGTGGATTTCTCTTGTTCATAGAAATAATAACTTCATTTGGGATATCCGGCAAGTCATTAATAATCATAGAACGAACACCGTCAAAATCGGTCAAACAACTTGGCTCATCACCGTTAATATTTGCTAAATATATTTTATAATTTTCATCTCCTCCGGTATCTTTTAAATATAAAATTTGCTCGTTATTTGCCCATAAATAACCTGCGATATTTCTGTCAGTTTCACTTGTCAATCTTTTCACTCCTTCTTTTCCTCTTTCTTGTACAAAAACATTCATCCTTTTTTCATAAGGAGCCATATAGGAATAGAATTTCCCGTCAGGAGAAATTTGATAAGACGTTTTTTCCGGATTTTTAAAGAAATCCTCTAGAGGAATTAATTTTGCCTTGGTAATTTCAGTATCTTTTTTAACATCTCCGCAACTACTAATCAATAGACTACTTGCCAAAATGGTAAACAGTAAAAAATAATTTAATAATTTCATAATTATGATTTTTAGGATTGTGATTTATTATTTAAACGTTAAATGTACGACATTTGTTACTATTGCATAATGATATCGTAAAAAAAAAATGTTTATATGTAATAGTAAATGCCTAGTTATTTTGCTTTTAACCTATGTTATAATACCGCTACAAAACTGTAGCCATGTTTAAGTTACTAATTTTAAATAATGTTTTGCTTTTGTAGAGCTATTATTTGTCCCAAAAAACTTTTTTCAAACACGACATGCTGTGTCGTATTGTTATAATATAACTTGTTATATATTTGTGCCGATTTAGAATATATGTGATGTATTTGTGTCTATAAAACATCTATATAAATGAGTTAGCAACAACTTAAGGAATGAGAAAAGTATCAACAATAATAATTTTTTTAATAATGTTTTCAAGTGTTTCGATTGGTCAATCAATCAAAATAATTGAAAAAGACAAATTTGACGGTGCAATATTTCCAAGTTCTTATAAGAATACTGCGTATAATTGGTTAGATGATAGTGTGAGATTTACACCAACTATAGATGAAGTACTAAAATTTGAAAACGATTTACGTCATAAATTAAAAAAGATAAATAAAAACCGCTGGAATCAACAAGGAAAATGTCCAATCATCCATAATAATCTCAAAAAGTACATTAGACAATATACTGGTTTCATGGATGAATCTGGTAATAAATATTTATTGATTAATTTTCTTTGGAGTTGTGAGGCTTTAAATGAAAATCCAAACGATGAATATTATAATGAATTAGGAGACTGGAAAAAGCATTGGCAAATTTGGTTTGACGGTTGTAGTCATTATTGGAATGTAAAGTATTATTTGAAATCTGATGTTTTATTTGATTTACAAATAAATGGTTCATCTTAAAAGTTGTAGCTAACACTGGTAATCGTTGCACAAGCGACACAAAACAGTAAAAAAACGACACTTTAGGTCATTTTTAAGCCTTTTTAATGCAATAAGCAATTTTAACTTATTTGGGAAATTGAAAAAACTAAGTCCCGTATAAGCTACCTATTGAGATAATATGCTAACTTTGGTGATTGAAATGTGAGTTTGTGCGCAGAATTACGTTGTGGGCAAGCAAAAAAAATATAACTGAATGACAAAAGTAATAATCGACATAAACGAATCAACAATAAAACAATATGTTGAATCTATAAGACCTGAAAGTGAAGAAATTCGTGCTGAAATTGATTTTGGATATTCTTATGATGGAAAGATTATTGAAATTTATGAAATCGTACCTTTATGGAACAATCCAACGAAAAAACAAAATATTCCATTTGCAAAAATTAGATTTTATAAGTCAAAACAATTATGGAATTTATATTGGATGCGAGCAAGCGGAAAATGGGAACTTTACGAACCTTTCTCGAAATCAACTCACTTAGCTAAAATTATTGAAGTAATTAAGGCGGATAAACACAGTTGTTTTTTTGGTTAAATCTAAAAAAATGATTAAAGAAAATTTTGGTTTTGTTTTCAATCTATTTTTAGGATTGAAAATGACTGATTCAAAAATAGAAATACAAATTGCATATAACATTGCTAAATCGCTATACAAGACTCAGATAACACCTAAAAAGGGTGTTCTTTAGCTGTTTTAAAATTCTTTCACTAATAAATAGTATAAAAAAAGTTTTAGAAAATAACTTTTCTTAAAACACGACATTTTTAGGGAAGGCTACACTTCTTCTGAGGTAAATGCCATTTATTATTACGAACATCCTCGCTTTATAGCGTTAATAGTATTTGTAACAAAATTATTAATATTGATAATCATAAAACAACTACTAGTTAATTTTTCTCGGATATCTAAAAACCATTTTTGATGATTACAATCAATTTATCTACTGATTACTATCATTGTATATTGTTAAAATGAAAAATATCTTTGTCTTTGTAAATGTTGCTAACTATGTTAGAATCATATTTATATTTCAGGGTTATGTAAAGAGTAACTAGAAATATGGATAACAATAAAATCAAATAATTAATTCAATTTTTTAATAACTAAATATTTATATCATGAAAAAAATTCGACTGTGCTTAATAGCGCTTATTGGTGTGTTATTTTTAACGTTCATCAGCTGTGACAGAGACGATCTATCAATTTCTCAAGATGAGGAAATACTGAATTTACAATTAGAACAATCGATTAAAGGAACTACTTCGCAATCCTCTGCTAATGGACATGGATTTTTAACTTATGCGAATGGAGCAAAAAGACAATTTACATTCCATGCTAATACCATGTCAGATGGCAGTATTCAAGGAAAAGGAGTTCTTGTTAAAACAGGTGGTGGAGTAAAAATAATGTTTGACATAGACTGTTTAATTATAGAAGGTAATACCGCAACAATGGCAGGTGTTGTAACACAAAGGAATAATTATCCTGAAGCTGTGGGTTATCACTGTTGGTTTATGGTTGTTGATAATGGAGAAGGTAGTGGTTCAATACCGGATGAGATATCATTGTTTTATAACTGGCCAAGTGAATTAGGACCGGATTGTAACGTTTATAATATGCCAATTTACGCAATAGATGCTGGAAATATTCAGGTAAAATAATACTTATCTTTATAAGACAAAACCATCTGTTGTAAAAACAGATGGTTTTGTATTTTTCGGATTTATGTTATTGTGTTAGTTTGCAATTATAAAACTAATTGTTGTGTATTTATACTTTTTTTAATATACAAATTTACAAATGCAAGTAGTAGATTTACCTTCGGTGAATCTTATTAGTGAAACTCATTTTTGAGGAGTTTAAAAAACGAACTCAAAAATGTCAGTTGAACCTGCCTACCGGCAGGCAGGCTAATCCCGCTTTTTAGCGGGATTTATGCTATTGCTGGAAATATAAAACTAATGCTACGCATTTATATAAAAAACTTCCTAT
>JAOZTK010000013.1 GCA_029942185.1 Flavobacteriaceae bacterium | reverse complement strand
TCAGTCTTCAGTCTTCAGTTTTCAGTATTCAACTGCGGACTGCGGACTGCCAACTACCAACTGGCAAACTACCATCTACAGACTACCGAACTACCATATACACTCCCTTAAAGACAAATTTAACAGGCCCTTTTAAAACTATATGATGATACTTGTCATCAGATTTTTTAAAAGACACTTTCAATGTTCCCCCTAGTGTATTTAATGTGATTTTTTCCTTTTTTGCTTTTCCTTGTTCGTACATGGCTATTGCTACTGCAGTTACACCTGTTCCACAACTTAGGGTTTCATCTTCAACACCACGTTCATAGGTTCTAATTTTAAAGGTATTTTTTTTTATTTTTTCAACAAAATTTACATTTGTTCCGACATCGTAATAAGGCGCGGCATATCTAATTTCGCGACCTTTATCAAATACAGGGTAGGATTCGATTCCCTCTACCAAAGTAATATGATGTGGAGAACCTGTATCTAAGAAGCAATGTGTATCGTATTTTTCAACTTTTTCAACATCGTTCATCTGAAGTGAAATCACATTATCTTTTATCTTAGCATGGTGTACGCCATCAATTGCCTCAAAGTTTGTTTGGCCTTTTATAATTCCTAAATATTCGGCAAAACTTACAATACACCTTCCTCCATTGCCACACATACTTCCTTCCATACCATCTGCGTTGTAATATTCCATGGAAAAGTCATGTTTTTTTGAATCTTCCAATAATATTAATCCATCAGCACCAATTCCAAAATGACGATCACACAAAGTCGCTATTAATTCTTTATTTTCTTTATCAAATAGATTTTTTCTGTTGTCAATCAGAATAAAATCATTGCCGGTACCATGGTATTTAAAGAATTGTATTTGCATGAGGACAAAACTAAGAAAAAATAAGAAGTTACTGCGTATAGCTGTTTAAAAGTAGATGGATTTTAGATAAGAGCTGTTAGTTGTGTGCGATTGACTGTTTTATATGCAGGGTTTGTTTTAAATATTCCAAATGATAAATAATTGAACAAGAGTAACATGTCGATATGAGTTAAAGACAAATATCGATACCAAATCTATGATTTTTTAACTTAAGACGAGACTATTAAAGCAATGTTAAAAGCGTTAAATTCGGGTTAAAACTCTTTAATTATAACAATAATACCTTAAATTTGGGATTAATAAAAGAGACGAACAATCAAAAAGAATTTTTAAATGAAAAAAATATTTTTATCAGGAATAACTACAATACTTGTGAGTGTTCTATTTTTTGTGAGTTGTAAAGATTTAACAAAGAAAACGGAAACACAAGTAGTTGAACCTAAAGAGGAAAAGTCAAAAATAGTCAAGACAAACTTAGTTAAATCACCGGCTTATGCGGCAGAAACTACAGATTTTACACGAGCTGCAGAAGCGACTGTCGATGCAGTTGTACACGTTAAAAATACGGCTGTAAAAACGGTTTATAATCCTATTGAGGAGCTCTTTTATGGACGTAGCGGTGGTCGTAAGTTCAAGCAAGTGGGGACAGGAAGTGGTGTAATAATTTCATCTGACGGATATATTATTACAAACAACCATGTAGTGGAAAATGCAAATGAAATTGAAATAACACTGAATAATAAAAAAGTATACCAAGCGGAACTTGTTGGCTCCGATGAAAAAAACGATATTGCCTTGGTTAAAATCGATACATATGATTTACCATATATCACCTTTGCAAATTCTGATAATGTAAGACTGGGTGAATGGGTGTTAGCAGTAGGGAATCCCTATAATCTAACGTCTACCGTAACAGCCGGTATTATCAGTGCAAAAGGAAGAGATTTAAGCGGTAATAATAATATTGAGTCATTTATTCAGACAGATGCAGCAGTTAATCCGGGCAATAGTGGAGGTGCATTGGTAAATACTCGAGGGGAATTAGTAGGAATCAACACAGCGATCTCATCACAAACCGGATCTTATGTTGGATACTCTTTTGCGATTCCTTCAAATATTGCAAAAAAAATTGTGGAAGATTTGATGGAATTCGGAAATGTACAACGCGCATTTTTGGGAATACAATTTGTAGAATTAGACGGTGAAAATTCAAAAGAATTAGAAGCCCCTGTTGCGGAAGGTATTTATGTCACAGATGTTATCAGTGGAGGAGGAGCCGGGGAAGCGGGAATTAAAGAAAATGACATCATTATTAGAATAAATAATACAAAAATTACTAAATTTTCAGATCTTAAAGGACAAATGAGTGCACATCGTCCGGGAGAAAAGGTCGCTATAACAGTTTTACGAAATAATCAACCTAAAGTTTTCAATGTAGTATTAAAAAATAAATTTGGTCAAGAGACTTTTAGTGATACAGATTTTATAGATCATGTTCTGGGCTTAGAGTTAGTGAATATTTCTGCTGCACAAAAGAGGAAATACAATCTTAATTATGGGGTAAGTATCTCAAAGATTAACAATCCCTCATTTAGTAGATATGGGATTAAGGTTAATGCAATTATTTTGGCAATAGAAAGACAAAAAGTAATGGATGTTGCAGGTGTAGAAAGATTGATGCGAACTTATGAAGACAATGAATATGTAACTTTACAGATCTTAAATACAAATAATAAAGTCGCATATATTTCATTAGAATTATAAATTAATTGAAATTTGATTTTTTTAATAAAACAAACCGTCGATAAAATTTTAGTCAACGGTTTTTTTTTGTGAATAACTTTTGATATTTTGTGTATAATTAATTGCCTGTTTAGTGCCTACGAAAACGTTTGAAATGGGTATTTTTGTGAAAATTTTAAACAATAATTATGTCTGCAAAAAATTCATTTAACAAAGAGATTAGTTTTCAAACTAAAAAAAATCGTGCCACCGTTGAGTTTATTAAAATCATTAATGATTTATGGTATGATGACACCATTGAATTATTACTTTTCAGAAATCAATTGATAGATAAAACGGTTACTGAAATTCTTCATATTTTAAAATCAGCAGGTAAATTTGTTGAAAAAAATATATCAATTTATGATGTTCTCGATATTGCGCGTACTATTAGAAACAGTAGTATTCCGCCTGCACGAATTGACATCGGAAAGCTGGCCTATGAATGTATGCGTCAAAAAAATGCTTGTAATGATAAAAATGAATTTATTAAAAATAGATTAAAAGATGCAGATAAGACAGGCTCTTTTAAACCAAAAGACGTTGTATTATACGGTTTTGGACGTATTGGGCGTCTATTGGCGAGAGAGTTGATGTTGGAGATTGGAAGTGGCAAGCAACTTCGTTTACGTGCGATTGTTACACGAGGAGAATTAAATGAAACTAATTTAGAAAAAAGAGCTTCTTTGTTAAGAGACGATTCTGTACATGACGATTTCCCGGGTACGGTGGGAATTGACGTAGAGAATTCAGCATTGATTATCAATGGTATATCAATTCATATGATTTCATCGAATGCACCCGATACAATTGATTATACAAAGTATGGAATTAAAGATGCCTTAGTAATTGATAATACAGGTGTTTGGAGAGATAAAGCCGGGTTGGGATTGCATTTAAAATCAAAAGGAATTTCAAAAGTTTTATTAACCGCACCGGCTAAAGATGATATCCCCAATATTGTTTATGGAGTCAATCAAGATGAATTCGATGTAAATAAAGAAAATATATTCTCTGCTGCCTCTTGTACTACCAATGCAATCACTCCTGTTTTAAAGGCTGTTGAAGATAGTTTTGGGATACAACATGGACATTTAGAAACCATACATGCGTATACAAATGATCAGAATTTGGTGGACAATTTTCATAAAAAATACCGACGTGGAAGAGCAGCAGCTGTTAATATGGTTATTACCTCAACAGGTGCAGGAAATGCTGTAGCAAAAGCGATTCCTTCACTTAAAGGAAAATTTACATCCAGCGCTATTAGAGTGCCGGTTCCTAATGGTTCTTTGGCGATATTAAATTTGCAGATTAACAAATCGGCTACTGTTGAAGAAGTCAATGATGTAATTAAAAAATACGCGCTAGAAGGTGATTTGGTGGAACAGATAAAATATTCGATGAACAATGAATTGGTTTCTTCAGATATTATTGGAATGGGAGCTCCGGCAATTTATGACAGTAAAGCGACCATTGCTGCTGCAAGGTTTAACAAAATTATTCTATATGTTTGGTACGATAATGAATACGGCTATACACAACAAGTAATTCGTCTGTCGAAATACATCGGAAAAGTAAGAAGGTTTGCGTATTATTAATAGAGGGCCAACCTAAGTTACGACTCAGGATAGCCTGTTATTTCTTGTATTTTTTTATAAAGAGGTTCTAAATTTTTATACATTTTTAAATAGACTTCTTCGTAAAGCACTTTGTAAATTTTAGCATTTTCGGCTATTGGTGTAAAGAGATCTTTGTAATTAACCATTTGATCTATAGCTTTGTTTAAGGAGCTAAAGGCATCTATTCCATAAGCAGTAATAATTGCAGCTCCTAAACCGGAAGTTTCATGGGTTTTTCCGCGAATCAACGGCATGTTAAATACATCGGCTGTTATTTGGCAAATTTCATCGCTTTGTGAAGCACCACCGGAAACAGTCAGTTTTTCAAATTTAAAGTTTCCACGTTTTTCTAGTCTTTGTTTTCCGTCGAGTAATCCATAAGCAAGTCCTTCGATGACCGCACGATAGATGTGCTCTTTTTTATGGACATCGCCAAAGCCTATCATAGCTCCTTTTGCATTTTTTTCACCCAATCCAGGCATCCAATAAGGTTGCACAATCAAGCCCATGGCTCCCGGTGGGGAATTGTGTAAGAGCGTGTTTAAAACTTCCTCAACAGGAATATTTTTTTTGGCTGCTTCTAGCGTTTCTTTTAAAGCAAATTCATTTTTAAACCAGTTAATCATCCAAAAACCACGAAAAATTTCCATTTCCGGATTCCAATGCTTTGGGATTACGGAAGGATATGCAGGAAAATATTTAATGGGTTCCATGTATTTGTTAGTAGTGGTTTGAGCTGTTGCGGTTGTTCCAAAACTCAAACTGAGCATTCGGGTATTGGTAACTCCCATGCCCAATGTTTCACAACCTTTGTCTGATCCACAAGCAATAACAGGAATTCCGATAGGAATACCCGTTAATTCAGAAGCTTTTTCCGTAATAGTTCCAATTGTTTCTCCAGGTTTTATCAACTTGGGAAGCTTTTCTTTTTCAACAGGATATAATTTTGAACTTATTTCAAATACTTCCTTAGGGTTGGCCCATTTTTGTTTTTTATAATCAAAAGGGACATAGCCTATTTGCGAAGCGATGGAATCTGTAAATTTATTCGTTAGTTTATAATTTAAATAGCCGGAAACTTGTAAATACTTATGGGTCTTTTTCCAAATTTCGGGTTCATTTTGTCGAATCCAATTACTGTGGCCTTTACGTTCCATCTTTTGTAAAGTAGCATTGATCCCAATTATTTTAAAAATGCTTTTTAAGATAAAATTGGGTCGGTAAACGTTTTTGGCAATTCGAAGATCAAGCCAGGTTAATGAGGGTCTGAGTACTTTACCGGCTTTATCGATATTAACTAATGTGTTTCGTAAAGTCGTAACGCCGACTCCTTGAATTTTTTTAAAACTTTCCGAGTTGCGTTTTTTTAAGCTATTTGTTGCCTTACATAAACTTTCCCAATAGATTTCGGCATTTTGCTCTGCCCAACCCGGTTTTTTACTGATATAAGGTTCGTAAAAAACTTGTTCCTTATCAATTATTGCTCCTTTTAAGGAAAATAGAATTGCTCGTGTGCTTTGTGTACCACAGTCGATGGATAAAATCATTGTATAAAGTTAAAGGTCTCTTGTCTCTTGTTTTTCTTCTCTCTTCTCAATACACTTAATCCAACCCCAATTGTCCACCGGGATTCATAATGTTATTCGGATCGAAATGTCGCTTTAATGAGCGAAGTATATTCATTTGGTTTTCACCTAGATGTTGTGTCATATATTTTCCAATCATTCTTCCAACTCCATGATGATGTGATAAAGAACCACCACTTTTTTCTATCTCATTTATAATGCCTTCTAGAAACTTGCGATAAGCTTCAATATCGTTTTCTTTGATTATAAATATAAAATATAAATTAGTTCCTTGGCTATAAAAATGTGATGCATGTGTCATGCAAATTGTGTTGGGTCTTTTCTTTATGAAATCTCTACATTTTTGATGTACTTCATGTAAATTATCCCAATTAACACTAGTTTCCAAAGTGTCGATCAGTACGCCATAATCCATTAAGTCTTCACGTAAATAAGGATCTTTATACCTACTCGGTTCCCATTTTTTTACAGGAAAAGAAGTAAGACTCATAGCGCCATGTTTTTTGCAAATCTTTTTTACTTTTGATTTTATGTTTTTTGCAAATCTTTTGTCACCGTCGGCAGTTCCTAAAAATAAGCATCTTTGCATGGGTTTGTAAGCTCGAAACTTCATCAATTTATCGATAAATGTATCCTCAATACCATAAATCTTTAATCCGTGATGTGTCTCTTCTGCATCAGAAATTCTGAATACAGCCGGCATTCCAAATTCACCTTGTGAAATTTCTCTACTCGCATTGACTGCAGCTTCCCAATTTGGGAAAACAAAACTAAAATACTGTCTGTTTTTGGGTTGGTGATGGAATACTTTCCATGTTAATTCTACTACAATTCCTAAGCTACCTTCACTCCCTTTAATAATATCTAATACCTTGGGACCTGTAGCAGTTGCAGGATAATTTTTCGTGATTATTGTGCCGGTTGGACTTATCATTTCAACACCTAAAACCAAGTCTCCGGCATCGCCATAATAAGAGGATTGTTGCCCTGAACCGAGAGTTACAAACCAACCACCAACCGTTGAATATTCAAAAGATTGCGGAAAATGTCCACAGGTAAAATTTTGTTTGACACCATAGTGCTTCATTGCATTATTTAGAAGCTTTTCAAACTCAGGACCTAAAATCCCGGCTTCAACGGTTGCCGTTTGATTTATTTCATTGAATTTTACAATTTTATTCAAATGTGTTGCCAAAACAAGTGTTATACCTCCTTTTTCGGGATAAAAACCATAGTTTACTGACGAACCTCCGCCGTAAACATAAATTGGAATCTTTTCTTGGTTACAGTATTTTACAAGTTCTGAGATTTCTTTTTTTGTACGTGGATGGATGACTAGATCTGTGATATTATTTACGATTCCCACACGTAGTTTCATGGCTTCTTCTATCGTTTTCCCTGTTGAAAACTTAAGACGCTCATATTCTTGTGAGGAAACATTATCAGTACCACAGATGCTGATGAATTTTTTTATTTGGTCAGATTGAATAGCAGTTTTTCGCTCCAGTTTAACGATTTCGTTCCCGGTAGTTTCTTTTTCTTTAAAATCTTTATTGGATAGTTTGAATTTCTTTTTTATTTCATCAAAAAATTGAGCATTGGGATGTTTAAATCCAATGGGGTCTCCATATTTAAATATTGATCGAAAAGAACCTTTTTTAGGAGCTTTATCTATCCATTTCGGTGTAAAATTGCTTTTGGTTGTCATATGTCAATATCTCATTTAATCGTTTAAGGATTATCATTTACTCCGGTATTTTTAATATTTTTTCGATGTTATCCATTTCCAATTCCATCTTTTTATGATCCCAAGATAACTCTTTTGCCGCGAGTTTGGCAACTTTCTCAAGTGTTTCTTTTCCGGGATGTCCTAATTGTGCTATACCTGTTCTGCGTAAAAGGATGTCTGATAAAGAAAGAGCCATTTCATTTTTAATTGCAAAAAGTACCTGAGCTAAGTTTTCACCATCCGAATTTAAAGGTTTTAATAAGTATTCGTTGTTATTTGCAATCGTAAAAACAGTATCAATTTCAGTTCCATAACTTTTAGCAAGATATTCTATTTGATTAGCTGGAAAATTTTTGTATTGATTTTTTTTAATTTTGATAAAATCATCAAAATTCTCAATATTTGATGTTGTTAAATAAGTGTCTTTTGATATTGATTTGTGTTTGGAAAATCTTAAAATACGTTGTACCTTGTTTATTGCCTTTTTTGCTAACATTCTACTGGTCGTAAATTTGCCTCCTTCTACAGTAATCAAACCATTGATTCCATTTTTCTTTTCTCCTGTTATCTCATATTTTCTTGATGTGTTGTAAACATCTTCAGTTTGATCTTCTACCAAGGGACGTAAGCCACCATAGGCGTGCAAAATATCTTTATATGCAATTTTCTCTTGATTTCCAAAAGATTCGTTAACATCAATTAGAAGTTCCATAATAGCATCTTTAGTTACGTGATACGCGTCAGGGTTGCCAATATATTCTTTGTCGGTTGTCCCAATTAGCGTATGATTTCTATAAGGAACTAAAAAGAAATGTTTTCCTTTGGCAGTCGCTCCGGTAAAGATGCGTTTGTCAACTAGCTTTTTTGTGATAAAATGAATTCCTTCTGATCGTCTTAAAATTTGATTGTCGATATTTTCCTTGGCTTTGTTTAATATAATATCTGCCCATGGACCTGCACAATTTATGACTAGTTTTGCTTTTATATCATAGCTTTTTCCAGAGAGTTTGTCCTTTACTTTTACTCCTTTTACCGTTTTAAATTTTCTACTATTTTCTACGATAAATCCTTCTACTTCAGTATAATTAGCAACTTCTGCTCCATATTTTACGGCAGATTTGATAAATGCAAGTGTTAGCCTTTCAGGAGAATGGCTAATACAATCGTAATACATTTGCGCACCGACCAAATCTTTTTTTATTGCTTTCGGAACAAGTTTTAAAACATCTGGGGCAGAAAGACTTTTGTGGGAAGGCATTTTTTTACTTTTGTCCCAAAGTCGGTTTTTATCAAATGCAAAAAGTTCATATAATAGCATCCCAATTTTTATTGTAGAACTTGAGGTTTTGTCACGTTTATAGATTGAATAAATAAAAGGTATGGGGTGAATGAAATTAGGCGCAATATTGCTGAGTATTCTTCTTTCCCGAAGGGATTCTCTTACCAAAGCAAATTCCATCGTTGACAGATAACGAAGTCCGCCGTGGATCATTTTTGAAGTAGCGGCAGAGGTTGCTGAACTAAAATCTGATTTTTCTACCAAGGCAACTGATATGCCTCTTGAAGCAGCTTCATAGGCAACAGTAGTTCCTGTGATACCACCACCAATTACGATTAAATCAAACTCCTTACCTTTATAATTTTCAATAAATCGTTTCATTTTGCTTGCGTGTTTTTGTATTCCTTTTCCCATATTATCAAACTTGTTTGCATGATTTGTTGTATAATTTCTTTAATTTTCTTTTTATCATTGATAATTGAGTTTTTTAAATTGCTATAAAAAGCTAAGGATAGTTCTTTCGTTTTCTTATTCGCAAAATACACAGAAGACTCTCTGTGATAAATTTCTGACATATCGTTATAGAGCATTTTTGCAATGGAATTTTCACTATTTTTTATTAATAATAACTGCAATTCCCAATCAAAATAGGCGAACTCTTCAATGGTTGCTGAAATTTTAGGAGGATTGTCAAGAATTTCTAGTATTTCTTTTTCTTTAAATTGAATTGATTTTAAGCCTAATGTAGGCAGAATAAGTACTCGAAACTCCAACCAATCTTTAATCAAATCCTTTGATGAAAACGCAGCATTTTTAATTAAAGATTTAATAATTCCTAAACCTCCATTATTAAGATAGTCGTTGATAATTGTCGGTCTGCCGTGCTTAATTCGAATCCATCCATCTCTAGATAAACCTTGTAACACTTCGCGTAAAGTAGGCCTTGTAATCCCCAAGAAATCTGCTAATTCGCGTTCAGGCATTAGCTTATCACCAATTTTCCATTGCTCTTTGATTATGGCTTTAATTATTTTTTTTTCAGCAAACTGGGCAGGCTTTACAAATTTTCCTTGTTTTTTCATAAATTAATATAGGTAAGAGGTCAGACCACAAAGTTACTGATAATATTTTAAGAAATAATGATAATTAATGATTTCTTTACAAGGTCTTAAGTTTATGTAATAATAAAGAAAGTTAATATTGAAGCATATGGAATAGCAGTAATTCAAAGGATACAAGAGGTGAAATTAGGCTTTATTCAAAAAAATAAATAGGAAAAAACCTGTTAAAGAATTATGTTTTTTCCTTATAAAAACCCCAATATCTTGCCTTATTTTTGTGATGTAATATGATGTACAACCTAAAACAACCTATCATGAGAGCAACTATATTAATACTATCCCTGTCTTTATTGTTTCTTCAGAATACATATTCACAAGTAAGTAATTCTACTTCAGTACATACTGTCGATGCGAAAATTGATGTCTTGATTTATCCGAATCCGGTGCAAGATATTTTGTATTTTGATGCGGAATACCCCGTTGAATACATTAAATTATTCAATCAAAAAGGAGAGGTGGTTTTTCAAACGATTCCTGAAGACAATCAAATTATCTTGACAACGCTAAAATCAGGGTTTTATTTGTTTTGTGCCTATATTAATGGTGTAAAAGTTAAGAAAGGAATTATTAAGAAAGTATAAAATCTTAGTTTGTTTCAAAAACTTCTCTTTGATATTTGTCTCGTTATCTAAATATAAATGATAGATGAGGTAGTGAGAAAAATAATCCTACATTTGCTGTATGAAAATCACCAATACACTTAAGGGTTATCTTCTGGTTTTAGTTTCAGTAATTGCAGTGTCCAATGTGTATATATTTAGCAAAGCGGCACTATTGGAAGTCAGTCTTCCTCAATTTGGAACCTACTGGTTTTTCTTTGGCTTGCTTTGGGTATTATTGTATGCTTGGTTTCGAAAATCATTTGGAGCAATCAAGGAACTGAGACCAAAGAATTATTTGATTTTGTTAATTCTAGGTCTTGCTGATGTTTTGGGTACCTATTTTTTTTTCAAAGCAATTTACACAATTTCTAACCCAACCATTGTTTCTTTTATTGGAAATATAGGTCCTGTATTGGTTATTACTTTAAGTTTTTTTGTACTTAAAGAACGATTTAATAAATTGGAATTATTTGGTATGATTATGGCGCTTTCAGGGGCATTTATAATTAGTTATAAGGGAAATTCAGAAATAGGTGACATGTTTATCGAAGGAGCGCAATATGTGTTGATTTCAAGTTTGTTTGGTGCATTCAATGCCGTGGTAATCAAAAAAAACATAAGAAGAATTCCTCCGATAATTCTTACATTAAGCAGAACGACTTTTTTATTGTTGTTTTCATTTTTAGCTTTGATTCTTACAAAAAATACATTATCAATACCTGTCACAGCTTTAAAAAGTATTGTTATTGGTTCTGTTTTAGGTCCTTTTTTAACAGTAATAGCCGGTTACTTGGCTTTGCAATACATTCCATTGTCTCGTAAAGCAATTTTTGCGAGTACCAAAGGACTTTTCGTATTGTTTGGCTCCTATTTGTATTTTGGAAATTTTCCAAAAACAACTGCGATAATAGGTGGAATTGTAACAATTATTGGTGTTTTGCTAATTGCAGTTGGGAAAATTCAATTGCAAAGAAAAAAGAAAGCAACTGACAAAGCATGAGTGCTACCCGTTCCTAGTTTATTTTTTGGAATACTTCTGCACGCTGACATCTCGTCAGCTGAATAGGGTTTTTTTTTGCTACAATTGGTTTTATTTGTGAGACTCTAAAAAATTATTTCAATTTTTTAGTTAGTCGAACCTGCCTGCCGGCAGGCAGGTTAATCCCGCTTTTTCAGCGGGTTATTGGGTTCAGTCCCGATAGCTATCGGGATACCCTGAGGTTTAATACCTTTTATCGCCCTTTGAAAGTAGAACTCTGTCATCGTTATATGATGTATATATAGCGTATTCTGACTATATGATAACTCATAATTATTACTCCTTTTTGTAAAAATAAATAGTTTAACAGTAACTCTTATTTCAGATTGAATTCAGGGTCGTGCATCTTTGTGTTTCGAACAAGAAATACGAATGAATTACCTGATTCAAACAAGCAACATGTAACAAATCTTATTTAGAACATTTCTAAATTTCACTTTTAGTAACAAAAATTACGTTATTTTATTGTAAACATGACAAATGTCAATATTCCAACTAGAGTATCCCTGTAAATTTGCTCAGAATTAAAAAAAATAATTTATTAAACTAAGTATAAAACAATATTAATTATGAAAAAATTATCTTATTATGTTATCAGTTTGTTTATCGCTACATCTCTTTTATTTGTAAGCTGTAAACAAAACAAAAAGACCAATGAAAAAGATGCTGTCGCTGTTGAAAAAGTAGCCATTGATGAGTTTGAGGTATTAACTGCATACCTTGAGAAAAACGGAAACTTTATCAATAGCAAAACAGTTCCTGCTATGATTAAAACAAAAGAAGTTTTTGAGAACACAAACAATGAAAAGTACAAGATTATTGATACACGTCCTGCCGATCTTTATAATGAAGGACATATCGTCAATGCAGTAAATGTGCCTATTAAGAACATGCTTAACTATTTTGAAGGGGACATAGACCCTTATAGTTATGAAAAAATTGTATTGGTATGCAAATCCGGACAATCTGCAAGTTATGCAACAGGGATTATGAGACTAATGGGTTATGAGAATGTATATGCCATGAAAAGCGGTATGAGTTCTTGGGGTAAAAAGTTTGCTAAAGATTATTGGATAAAAAATATATCTGATGCTTATGCTGAAAAATTAGAAATTGTTTCTAACGACAAACCGGCTAAAGGAAAACATCCTATTTTAAAAACAGGTAAAACAAAAGCAGAAGATATTTTAAGAGAACGTGCTCAAAAGGCATTGAATACATCGTATAAATCTTTATTGGTAAAAGCTCCTGCCTTATTTGAAAATCCGGCTAACTATTATATTGTGAACTACTGGCCGGAAGCAAAATACAATGCAGGTCATATTCCGAGTGCTGTACAATACACACCGAAAAAATCATTAGCTACTACAACCGATTTATACACTTTACCAACGGATAAAGAGATTGTGGTTTATTGTTATACAGGTCAACACGCCGGTTTTGTAACCGCTTATTTGAATATGTTAGGATATAATGCCAAAGCATTAGCCTATGGAGCCAATAGCTTTATGAACACTGAAATGTTAAATAAAGAAGACGATTGGCACGCTTTTTCAACTAAAAAGATTGGAAATTATAAAGTAGTTGTACCGGAATTAGTTCATTAGTTTAGATGAATTAAAGAGTCCATTATACGAAGTGAGTTAGTGGACTTAAACCAAATTTTATACTAACAAATAAACACATACAGATGAAAATTAAACAATTAGTACTTACGGTTATTTTAGTTGCTATTGCAACATCGATGCATGCACAGTTTAAAATTGATGCCCAATATCGTATTCGTGGTCAGGTATTGCACGGATATAAAAAACCTGTAGCTGCGGAAACAGAAGCGGCACTTCATGTCGGACAACGGACTCGATTAAATTTACGTTATAATCATGAGAAGTATAGTACCTTATTATCTATTCAAGATGTACGTACTTGGGGTGATGCTGACAATGTTAACGGAACAGGAGTAGCAGGAAAATCATATAATAATTTGGATATATATGAGGCTTGGGTAAACTATAAGTTTAACGCGAATAGCAATTTAAAATTAGGGAGACAGGAAATGAAGTATGATGACCAAAGACATATCTCATGGAGAAATTGGTGGAATACGGGTATGACTTACGATGCTCTTACCTATACTTATAATAATAAATCAACAGGTTGGCGTTTTGATTTAAGCGGTTCTTACAACAGCAAAAAGCAAGATTTAACCGGAAATGATTTCTCAGGTGGAACCGATTATTTTGGTGCTGTTAATCCTATTAAAACACATAATTTTGTGTATATCAAAAAGAATTTTGACAATAAAATATATATTTCTTTATTGGCAATAACAGCAGGATATCAAAGTGAAGCAAATGTCAAAACACTTTATATGACCAATACTGAAGGATTGCATATTAACTACAATGCGACCAAAAAAGGAACGGATGGATTATTTGGTGTAGCTAATGCCTTTTTGCAAAATGGAACAAATATAAATGGTACTAAAATAAGTGCGAATATGCTAACCGCTCAATTGGGTTATAGAATGATGGGGAAAAAATTAGAACTCTCTGCCAAAATGGAACGTTTATCGGGTCAAGATGCCGATAAATATGATGATACAGATTACACAGATGTGGATCATACTTACAATCTTTTAAATGGTGCACGTCACCCGTATTATGAAGGTTATTTGGATTGGTTTGTCATACCAAAAAGCACAAAGTATGGCGGATTGATGAATATTGGTCTAAAAGTGAGCTATAAAGCAAGTAAAAAAGATATTCTTTGGTTAGAATATAGCAATGTTTCTTCTTCAACTAATGTGTTTAAAGAAATGGATGGCACAGACCGTGTTTACTTTGATAAAGCTTTAGCGAGTACAGTAGATTTAACATATATCCGTAAAATTAACAAGGATATTAAATGGATGAATGGAATCTCATACGGAATGCCAACGGATGATTTTAATGCCATGAAAGGTATTGACGATGCCGGAAGTAATTATTTCTTCTATACGATGGTGACTTTTACGCCAAAGTTTTTTGATTCTTCTAAAAAATAATTAGATAGTTTTTAATTTTTTGTTAAAAAACCTGAGTTTGTTGTATGCTTCTTGCCTACATCAAACTCAGGTTTTTTCTTGTGAGCTTAATCCTTAATCCTTAATCCCAACTAGGTAAAAGACAATTTTTACTCAGTTTCTTTAAAAGAGGATTAATTCCGTTTACCAAACTCTGTTGCATTATTTCAGAATTTTCTTGATGGCATTGCAAGCAAGCACCGACTAATAAGATTCTTTTTTGTTCGGCTACAGAGAAAGGTCTGAAATCCGATCGTGTACTGTTGATCACACCTTCTTTTACCTCGCTAAGAAATGGAATCCAAGCATCTTCAGGTAAATCATCATGTGGATTATTTTCATATTCCGGAATAAAAACCCATTTGCCCGGCCCATTCTCAATATTGTATTCCAATTTTCCTCTTCCGTAACCTAATGTCGCAGCATCAGTATGGCACGACTTACAATCTCTAGCTTTTTTAGCCGTAGTATGTGGTGAATTAGGGGCGTACAATCTGTGAAATGATACGAGATCTTCTATTTTCTTGTCTGAATAACTTCCTTTATCAATCGTTAAAATCATGCCAGGCATGGCAGGTTCAATTCTCCTACCATCCTTATTTTCACGAACTCCCATCGCCGGCAAAGAAGATGAAAATTCTGCGACATATTCTTTCCATTGCCCTGTTCCGTATTCTCTGTCCAATAAATCAAAAGCTTTAGCTTCGTTCTTGTCAAACTGATTATGACAACCGATACAACGTGGTGTCCAAGAAGCATGACAAGTAGCACAACTCATGTTTTTATGTGCAGTATCCCTAGAACAAATCTCGGATTGTGGCTTTATTTCGTGTAAAACCCCGTCTTTTTTCCCGATTAAAAATGCTTTTCCGGCATTGGTAATATACGTGTTTATCAACGGATGCTTATCTTTTTTTACTGCTAAAATGGATTTGTCAGCATGGGTGTAATCACGGTGTAAATAGACCAATAAACTCTCCTTATCCAATGAATCATACGATACAGTAGTGGGTTTATCTTTGAAATGACAATCTGAACATTCCAGACTTACTGCTTCTTCTTCATGCAAATAACGAATGCCATCACCCATTACTTCATGTGATGAATGACAATCGATACACAACAAGCCTTTGGTGTGGTGTACATCTTCTCCTTTGTAAATATACACACGCTCATCTTCAAAAACCCGATAGCCTGTCTTGTCTTTAATTTCTTCTTTTTTAAGCAATGTTTCCTGCCAACCTTCGTAATTGGATGAGATTCTACTGGAACGACTGTGGCATCCAAAGCAATGTGTATTGCTCATAAAAATATCTGTAGATGGGTGCGTTGCCGGTAGTTTTGTTTTATCAGATGTTATATAATTTGATAAATCTTTTTTTGCTTCTTTGGAATAATTCAGATGACATGCATTACAACCGCCACCTCTACTGAGTTGGGTAATTGCTCCGAATTCATTTTTTTCGGCTCCCAAATGGCAATTTGCACACAAATCACGTAAGTGTTTATCGGATGGTGATTTTTTAATGTCCTTTATATGATAGTGGATATCCGGAGAATTCGCCTCTCCAAAAATATATTTGTCAACCGCTACCAATCCACTATTGGTAGTCATTAAAGAAGTATCAATTTTAGTTAATTCATCCGGGTGACAGACACCGCAAGTTTCCTTTGCATCAGACAGATTTCCGGGAATAAGCACCATGCCTTGATGTGATTTTTCCTTGTCTAAAGTTTTCGTATTCCCCAAATGGCAACTTGCACATCCAATAAGATTCGGATTGTGGTGTTTAGAAAATCCCTGCGTATCGGTGTGGCATTGTAAACAGGTTTCTGTATCCGGCTTAATAATAGTTGTATAATCATTATTGACAAATGAATCCTCTTTAAAAAATAATGATTTTTTAAAAAAGAATAAAATTGCTAATATCAGTAGTAGCACAACAAAAAAAGCAATACGTATAGTTGTTTTCTTCATTAATTTTTGAAAATGAATACAACAAAACTACAATAAAAATAAAAGATAAGGATTGTGATGAATCGTATAAATAAGTTGTGTTATTCTTGTGAATCCAAGTTAATACTCTCTTAATTAGTTTCTTTACCGTAATATACACTATAGTAAAGGGTCTCGTTTAAGAAAATAAAGTAGTATACATTTATACAAAATGTAATATAAGTTACATAAAATAAAAATGCTTAAATGATATATGTCATAAATATATATATAATACCTGGTTACTTTTGCTTTCGATTATATTATATAGTAACATGAATACTACAAGGAGAAAATTTATTAAAATTTCGGCACTGGGATTAGGTGGTGTTGCGACCACTACAAGTGTTATCAATATGTTTGGTTCCAATTCAGTTATAGAGGGATTGGCGATTAATAATATTGAGAAAAAATATAAAAGAACTGCTACCTATTGTGAAATATGCTTTTGGAAATGCGCAGCATGGGCATACACAGATGAAGAAGGTAAGCTTACAAAGATTATTGGGAATAAGGATGACCCACATTGCAACGGACGATTATGTCCTAGAGGAACAGGAGGTGTAGGAATGTATGCAGATGAAGATCGCCTAAAAACACCTTTGATAAGAACTGTTGTAAACGGAGAACAAACCTATAGAGAGGCAAGTTGGGATGAAGCATTAGATCTAATTGCTACAAAATTCAAAGCCATTAAAAAAGAGCATGGTGCCGAAGCGTTGGGTTTGTTGAAACATGGATGTCCCGGGGCACATTTCGAACATTTATTTAGAGCTTTTGGATCGGATACTATGGCAGAGCCGGCTTATGCCCAATGTCGTGGACCACGTGAAACAGGATTTGCTTTAACCTTCGGGTCATGGGTAGGCTCTCCAGAACCTACGGATATTAGAGACACCAAATGTCTGGTGCTTATAGGTTCGCATATTGGAGAAAACATGCACAATACGCAAATACAAGAAATGTCGGAAGCCATAGATCGTAAGGCGACAATTATTACAGTAGACCCAAGGTTATCAACTGCTGCCAGTAAATCTAATTATTGGTTACCTATCAAACCGGCTACAGACATCGCTTTATTATTAGCTTGGATGAATGTTTTAATTGAAGAAGGAATCTACGATAAGAAGTATGTTGAAAAATACGCAACAGGTTTTGACGAACTAAAAGAACATGTAAGGCAGTTTACTCCGGAATGGGCCTATGGTATTACAACAATTAAGCCCGAAGTAATTCGGAAAACAGCTCGTGCAATGGGAGCTGCCTCTCCTTCCGTGATTATACATCCGGGACGACATGTAGTATGGTACGGAGATGATACACAACGCGAAAGAGCTATAGCCATTCTAAATGCACTTTTAGGTTCCTGGGGACGACGAGGTGGTTTTTATTTTAAAGAAAAAATAAATGTACCCAGTTTTCCACATCCTCCTTATCCAAAACCAAAATGGAACTGGGAAGAGCTTGGAGAAAAATATCCCTTAGCTCAAATGGGAATTACAACAGAATTAATCAGAGCATCTATACCACATAAAGACAATAAATATCCTGTCAAAGCATGGATGATCGGAGGTACAAATATTACCAAATCAATTCCGGACAAAAAATTAATAACTAAAGCGATAGATGCCTTAGACTTTTTGGTAGTTATTGATACAATGCCGATGGATGTTACGGGTTATGCCGATGTAGTCCTACCGGAGTGTACTTATTTAGAACGTTGTGATATTTTACGTTCTGCAACGAACAGAGAACCTAATATAGCGATTAGATTGCCCGTTGTAAAACCTAAATATAACTCTAAACCCGGCTATTGGATTGCCAAAGAAATTGGAATGCGTTTGGGTTTAGATGATTATTTTGATTATAAGGATATGAAAGAGGTTGTTGAATGGCAACTAAAAGAGCTCGGGACTTCCTTGGAAGAAATGAAAAAGATTGGTGTCAAAAAATATCCTCGTAAATCGGGTCCCTTATATCTCGTTGAAAGTGAAGAACATGAATTTCCTACTGCAAGTGGAAGAATTGAATTGTACTCACACGATTTAAAAGATTTAGGTTTTGACCCAATGCCATTATATACCAAACACCCTGAGCCTCCTCAAGGATATTATCGTTTAAATTACGGTAGAGCACCCATGCACACTTTTAGTAGAACGGTTAACAATCCTAATTTAAGTGCCTTGAAAGATGAGAATAAGCTTTGGGTTAATCCTAAGGTAGCTCGAATAATCGGCTTGAAAAACGATCAAAAAGTATGGCTAAAAAACCAAGATGATATTATTTCTACTTTTGCTATCAAAGTTAGAATTACCGAAAGAATCAGATGGGATTCTGTTTATATGGTACATGGTTTTGGTCATAGAGATAAAAGATTAACAAGGGCATTTGGTAAAGGAATTAATGATACAGAATTGATTTCAAGAATATTTGTGGATCCTATAATGGGAGGAACAGGTATGCGAGGAAATTTTGTAGCAATCTTAACTGAGAATCCTCATAAAAATATTGAAGTATGAGATATGCAATGCTAATCGACACACTGAAATGTGTGGGATGTAGTGACTGTGTAGTCGCTTGTCAAACTGAAAATGATGTCCCAATGGGGTATTGTAGAGATTGGATAACTGAGGTTGTCAATGGCCAATATCCTAATTTAGATTTAGAATTAAAATCAGAAAGATGCAATCATTGTGATAATGCTCCTTGTGTTAGGTGTTGCCCTACGGGTGCAAGCCATAAATCAACCGGTGGAATTATTTTGGTAACAGCAAACGAATGTATCGGATGCGGTGCCTGCATCGAATCTTGTCCATATGATGCGCGTTATCAACACCCTGAGGGCTATGTGGATAAATGTACTTTTTGTCATCATCGATTAGAAAAAGGACAATTGCCTGCTTGTGTTTCTGTTTGCCCTACCAATTGTATGTATTTTGGTGATTTGGATAATCCAAATTCCGAAGTTTCTCAATTACTGAATAACAGAAAACACAAAACATTGGCGCCTGAAGCAGGCACGAAACCTCAAGTTTATTATTTACTTTAGAATTATAATATTATGGAAGAATTATTTACGAGCGGAAGAAATATTCCAAATATAGATCCTTATTTACAGATATGGCACTGGCCTATATCTGTTTACTTATTTTTAGGTGGACTGGCAGCAGGTATTTTGTTTTTTGCAGCAATAATTACCATTTTGGGAAAAGATAAGGAATACCCGACAGCTGTTAAGAAGGCTTCAATTATTGCTCCTATAGCATTAGTGATAGGATTGTTAGCTCTATTTTATGATTTAACACATAAAATTTATTTTTGGAGACTCTACACCACGGTTAGAATTGAATCACCTATGTCTTGGGGTGCTTGGGTGCTGATGTTTATAACACCCTTGTCCATGCTTTGGGTATTTAGTTACTATTCTGAAATATTTCCAAAATGGGGTTTAAAATATGATTTTCTTAAAAAATTCGAAAAATTCCTCATTGCCAATAGAAAGTATATGGCCTATGCTTTAATTCCTTTAACGCTAATTTTAGGGGTTTATACAGGTATTTTATTATCTGCCTTTAATGCAAGACCTCTTTGGAATAATGCCATTTTGGGACCTTTATTTTTGGTTTCAGGGCTTTCAACCGGAGCAGCATCAATTATATTATTATCCAAAACAAAAAAAGAGAAGCATCTCTTTGGTAAAATAGATTTGGGTTTAATTATTATTGAATTGGCTTTAATCGTTCATATGATTATGGGATTTTATGCAGGATCCGAAGTGCAATTAGAAGCAATACAATTGCTTATTGGAGGTGATTTTACGGTATTGTTTTTTGGATTTGTTGTAATCCTCGGACTCTTGATACCTGCTATTATGGAGCTTATTGAATTAATAGGATATAAACTTCCGGCGATGATACCGGCAATTTTAGTTATTATTGGAGGACTAATATTCCGTTTTGTAATGGTTGAGGCAGGTCAATTAACTCGTTATCTTTATTGAAATTATAAATTATAAAATCAGCATGACAATTGTTGACTCATGGGAAAATGATTGATAATGAATCATAGCTGTTACCTATAAGAATTAAAGAATTATACTTATGAATACTGAACATCAAAACAGACACGTTTACTGGAATCCATACTTCGGGGGTTTTTTATTAGGATTGTTAATTATTTTTACATTCTATATGACGGGCAGAGGTTTAGGAGCTAGTGGCGCAATGAAAAGCAGTGTAGTCGCTATTGTCGATAAAGTCGCTCCGACACATGCTGAAAATAATGCCTATTACAGCAAGTATATAGACGAAGATAAATCGCCTTTAAATACCTGGTTGGTTTTTGAAGCAATCGGTGTTTTATTAGGCGCATTTATATCGGGAAGTTTGGGAGGGAGAATTAAATTAAAAGTAGAGCATTCTCCAAAAATAACAAGTAGAAGAAGATTGTGGTTTGCATTAGGAGGTGGTGTGTTATTTGGTTTAGGAGCTCAGATAGCCAGAGGTTGTACTAGTGGTGCCGCATTAAGTGGTATGGCAGTGCTCTCTACTGGAGGTTTTATTACCATGATGGCAATATTTGGAACAGGTTATGTAGTAGCCTATTTCTTTAGAAAAAATTGGATATAATCAATAGTTTAATATCTGTAAAGTTAAAAGCAAAATGCTAAAAGACTTTACAAACTTTAAACTTTAAAAATTTAAAACAAAAAATATGGGACCTTTAATTCCTAACGGCTTTATTCCAGATGAATGGAACAATATTATTGCAATTATTATTGGATTAGCATTCGGTTATATACTTGAAGCTTCAGGCTTTTCATCTTCTAGAAAATTAGCAGGTGTGTTTTATGGCTATGACTTTGTGGTCTTAAAAGTGTTTTTTACGGCTGCAGTTATTGCAGTAATCGGTATTTTTTATCTAGATTATTTAGGCTATCTAGATTTTAACCAGTTGTATATTCATCCCACCTATCTATGGGGAGCCATAATTGGAGGTATAATAATGGGTGTTGGTTTTGTAACAGGTGGTTTTTGTCCTGGTACTAGTGTGTGTGGGGCAGCCATAGGGAAAATAGATGCCATGGTTTTTATACTTGGAATACTGATTGGGGTATTTGTATTTTCTGAATTATACACACTATTCGAACCAATTTACGATGGGTATTTTTTAGGAAATCAAACCTTAATGGATTCTTTGGGAGTATCACCTTATTGGTTTATATTTATTTTTACAATCATCGCGCTTGTAGCCTTTTTTGTTGTAGACCAAATACGAAAAAAAGTAAAAAAGGTATTTTATTAATTAAAAAAAGTAAAAAATGATTAATAGAAATTTAGCAAAAGTTTTATCATTTCGATATAAAATACTAGCTCTGGTACTTGTTTTACTTGCTGCGGGTTTGGTGTTGCTGCCAAAGTACGTAAAGCATGAAGGGATAAGCCCAAAAGAGTTGTTGAGCAATGCCATCAGTCCTGAACGTTATATTTCAACTGATGAATTGGCTCACAAAATAATAGAGCAAGATCCATCTTTTTTGTTGATTGATGTCAGAGACGAAGAAAGCTTTAAAAAATTCAGCCTTCCTTACGCTATAAATATTCCGTTGAAAAAATTATTGGATGAAGAATCTGTGAATTACCTAGATCAAGATGAGTATGATATTATCCTTTATTCCAATGATCATTTTTATGCGGATCAAGCTTGGATTATATGCAATCGATTGGCTTTTAAAAATCATCGTGTATTAGAAGGTGGTGTCAACGAATGGTTTGCGACAATTATCAATCCAGAAAAACCAACTGAGAACATGCCTAGGCTGGCATTTGATTTGTATTCTTACAGAAAAGCGGCAAGCATGTATTTTGGAGTAGCCTATCCGGAACAAGCAAGACCGGCTGTAAGTACTACAAACAAAACTAAGAAAAGACGTGTTACAGTCAGAAAAAAGAAAAAGATGGCGGCAGAAGGTGGCTGTTAAAATAAGTGTTAAATTACAACTTTGTAAGAAAAATATAGACCATGAAAGAATTAGAAAAAACGCAACGACTTTCAATAGCTTCAGTACTTGTTGTTCTATTGGTGCTTATTAGTTTGCTCATGTACAAAAGACCAAAGCACGTTTACAATACAAATTCAAAAAATACCCTTGAAAAAGTAATCAGTGATGATTATTTTATAGGACTAGATCAAATTAATAATCCGGATTATATTCTAGTTGATGTCAGAAACCAAATTGAATATAATAAAGGGCATTTGGATCACGCGATAAATATTTATACTCCGGAGCTATTAAATAAGATAAATTCTAAACTTTTAAAAAAAAATAAGAAACAAAATAAAACAATGCTTCTTTACGGGAATAATCCTCACGAAACGATTGCCCAATTTATGCTATTGTATCAAATAGGTTATAAAAACACAAAGATATTAACTGTTGAAAACAGTTATTTTGAGAATAAGTTGATTACTAAAAATAGTCCCATAGAGAATGCCACAGTAGATATCAACGCTTTTATCAAAGAATCTGTAAAAAATAGCTTTAAAGCCTTAAAAAAAACTACAAAAATATAGCATCAAATTTCACCTTTTCTTTTAATTCTGTTTAGCAAAGCTTATACTGAACTCAGCTTACTACAACATTAGTTGTAAAGTTTTGATTATGAAATTCTTAAAAAATATCTAAAAGCGAAGCGGTCTAAAGTCTAATAACGAAGCGGTCTAATGTCTAATAGTGAAGTGGTCTAATAGCTATATATCCGATAACAGTGTATTTTTTTCGCTATTTTAAAAAAAACATGATAAATATCAAATTTATGCATTTAAAGTGTCAGTAAATTTGTAACCAATTATAAAGAAATAGAAAGTTTAATAGGAAATTGGACAAGAAAGAAAAAACGAATAAAAAAGATTAAATTTTAATGTAATCAATCATGAGAAAGTATACTAAAACCTTACTTTTATTTTTTGTTTCTGCAATGTTTTTATTAGGGTCTTGCAGAGACAATACAAGTACAAAAAGTGAAAATGAAATTGCCGACAATACGGTGGTTGTCGTTAAGACAAAAGCTCAAAAACTAGCCGACGAAGTATTTAAAGAGGGAAAAGTCATTCGTGCAGATAAAGCTCCAAAAGTGATTAAAGCAGACGATGTCTATAAGTCTTTAGGTAGGAATATTTTAGTTATCGATCTTAGAGGAGCAAAAGATTTTGCTAGTGGGCATATTAAAAATGCGGTAAACATTAAAATGAGTGAAGTCATTGATTACGCCCAAGCAAGAGGTTTTCCGATGTATGACAAAGTAGTTATGATTTGCTATACAGGACAAACAGCGAGTTATTCAGCAGCAGTATTGCAAATGTTAGGACATGATAATATTTATGTTTTGGAATGGGGAATGTGTGGCTGGAATAAAAAATTCAGTAAAAAATGGATAAAAAACACTTCAGATAAAGGCCTTGATAAATTAGTGACAACACCTTATGAGAAAAATGCGATATCTGAGTTACCCGTAATCGTGAATAAGAAGAATTCAGGAAGTGAGATATTGTATACACGTGCTCGTGAAATCCTTAAAGAAGGTTTTGGAAGTGCTGCTGTGAATTTTAGTTATGCGAATGCAAATGCAAAAAAATCTTACGTGGTTTGTTATCAACCGGAAGCCCTATACAAAAAAGGACATATAGAACATGCTGTATTATACAGTCAGGATGATTCATTTAATCTCTCGACAGATTTATTAACACTTCCTACAGATAAAACAATAATTGTTTATTCTAATAAGGCTTATCAAAGTGCCTTTATTACGGTTTATTTAAAAATGTTAGGATACAATGCTAGAACACTCAAATTTGGGGCTAATAGTTTTATGAATAAAAGCCTAAAAGAGTCCGGAGAAGCTTTTAGTGAAGGAGTTATAAAGAATTATCCTTTTGAAACATCAAAATACATCGAAGTAAAAGGAGAGGTGCAAGAAGGAGGTTGCTAAAAACGGAGACAAATACTAAAGAACTAATAACATCATTTCTGAAAATAACAGTATGAAAAATAAATGGATTAAAACAATAATCTACGCAGCAATTACAATTTTACCATGGCTGATTATATTGGCTGTCTTTAATAATTTAGAAAAGCGTAGAGCGGTAAGTGAGTACATCAAAATTGTCAATTATGAGAAAAAAGAACACATATCATCTGTGGATCACAAAGAGTTTGAAGAACTTCAAGTGGCGTTTAAAACACCGATGGAAGTAACAGAAGCTTGTGTGGGTTGCCATAATAAAAGACATTCTGAAATTATGAGTAATGCGCACTGGACCTGGGACAGAGAACGGGTTAGAGAAAATGGAGACACGATTCGTTCGGGTAAAAGAAATGTAATCAACAACTTTTGTATAGCGACAAATACAAATACATGGAAATGTACGAGTTGCCATATAGGATTTGGTTACAAAGATAAAGGATACGATTTCTCTGATTACACAAAGGTCGATTGTATGGCGTGTCATGATATGACAGGTGCTTATGAAAAGGAACCACTCGGGTCAGGTTTTCCGGTTGATAAAAAACAAGCCTACTCAGATAAAACGTATTTTCCTCCAAATTATAATTATATCGCAGAGAATGTTGGTATTCCGGAAACTGAAAACTGTGGAAAATGTCACTTCTTTGGTGGCGGTGGTGATAATGTGAAACACGGAGATTTATCATCCGATTTGTACCATCCTGATAAGAAAATGGATGTTCATATGGATGTGGGAAAAGATGGAAATAAGATGACTTGTATTGATTGCCATAAAACAGAAAACCACGAAATGCTGGGTAAATTATACAGCCTTTCAAGCTCTGATGAAGGTCGTTTGTCTTGTACAGAATGCCATGAAGGTGATGTGCATCAAAATAATCTTTTAAACAGGCACAACAATAGGATTGCTTGTCAAACTTGTCACATACCCGAGTACGCCAAAGGAGTTCCTACCAAAATGGAATGGGATTGGTCTACAGCGGGTCGTGTTAAAGCAAATGGTGGTATGATAAAAGAACACGATAGTTTGGGTAATGTAACTTATAAAACACCAAAAGGGACTTTTAAATGGGCTACACATGTTAAACCGGAATATGTTTGGTTTAATGGAACAGGTGAAAACATGGTCTATGGAGATATTATTAAAGATACAACACAAGTATTGAAAATTAATGAACTATACGGAAATCATGATGATCCTAAAGCTCAAATAATACCGGTGAAAATCCATAGAGGTAAGCAAATATTTGATCCTGTGAATAAAATGTTAATCGTTCCCCATGTTTATGGTAAAGATAGTACTGCCTATGGAGTTGGTTTAGATTGGAATTTAGCCGCCAAAGTAGGTATGGAAGAAGCAGGTTTGCCCTATAGTGGTCAATATTCATTTATTGAAACCGAAATGTTTTGGCCTTTAAATCACATGGTTGCTCCGGTAGAAGATGCATTGCAATGTACCGATTGTCATTCGAATGATAGTAGATTAGCGAGCTTGACCGAGTTTTATATGCCGGGACGAGATAAGAATAAACTATTGGATTTGATAGGAATATTCTCAATTTTAGCCGCAATAGGAGGTGTATTGATTCATGGAGGCATCCGATTCTTTAGACATAAATAATAACCATAACAACACTTTAAATAAAATAATTTTCTGATGAAAAAAAGAACCTACATATATAGAAGCTTTGAGAGATTTTGGCATTGGACACAATCTTTATTAATCATACTTCTTGCAATTACAGGATTTGAAATTCATAGTACGTATTCGCTTTTTGGATATGAAAGAGCCGTATTGCTACATGATGTTTTAGCTTGGTCTTATATCTTGTTAATTATCTTTACAATTTTTTGGCATTTTGCCACAGGTGCTTGGAAACAATATGTTCCGACGACCAAAATGGTAAAAGCACAGTTTGAGTACTATATCAGTGGTATTTTTTCCGGAGCGGAACATCCTACAAAAAAAACATCTTATAATAAATTTAATCCAATACAACGCTTAACCTATCTTGCCTTTAAAGTACTAATCATTCCTGTAATGGTAGGAACAGGTATTGTGTATATGTATTATATGTACCCTGAAAGTGTTGTTCATGTTGGACGATTAGAATTTTTTGCATTAATTCACACTTTTGGTGCATTTCTACTAATTGTGTTTTTAGTTGTGCATTTGTACTTGTTGACAACAAACGATGATCCTATCGAAAGTTTTACAGCCATGGTTACAGGTTGGGAAGAAGTAGATGTAGATGCTGATGAAGAACACAAAACTCATATGCAATATGCGGTTGATAAGAGTATCGCTGGGTATTATAGATTAGACTTAGATGGTAATTATATCGATGTTAACAGAGCTTGGATGGACTTGTATAAATGTAAAAATAAAACTAAAATTTTAGGACGACATTTTTCAATTACCCGTACAGATAATCATCTAAAAGAAGCTGAAGAATTGGTTGCCAGAGTATTGAAAGGAGAGTCAATACGTGGTATTCCATCGATTAGAAAATGTTTTGATGGATCTAAAGGGAAACACATTCTTTCAATAAATCCTACTTATGAAGATGACAAAATTGTCGGAGTTGAAGGTTTTGTAATAGATATTTCAGATTTATCAGATGTACAAGAACAAATCTACCATTCTGTACGTAATAGTGATGCAGGATATTACAGAATTAATTTAGATGGATTCTTTGAAGAAGTGAATGATGCTTGGGTACGACTCTATAAATATGATTCGCAAAAAGAAGTAATCGGTAAACATTATTGCTTATCGAGAGACAAGAAAGATTTACAACAATTGACAGATAAGTTTAACAAAGCCCTCAGTGGGGAGAAAGTACCAAGTCAGTTAGTGAATAGAAAATGTAAAGATGGTTCTGTTGGGAAACATATATTGTCTATAAATCCTGTTTATGAAGATACCAAGATTGTGGGTATGGAAGGGTTTATACTTGATATAACGGAC
>JAOZTK010000012.1:12596-28645 GCA_029942185.1 Flavobacteriaceae bacterium | reverse complement strand
ATACTTTTCTCATAATATCGATTTCCTCTAAACAAGGAGAAAGAAAATCATAACCACTAGGTTCCCAATTAATAGGACATCCAACATCCTGTAAGTAAAAATCTTTTGCGCGTTGTTTGATCAGGTCTGTAAATAATTTGTTTTCGGTCGCTATCGCATAATCGTAAGCAAAAGATAAACCAAAAGCTGTATTGCTATGTGTCCCAACACGTATGGGGTAATTTAACTTGGGTAAATACACTTGATATTTTAATGCGATAAGGTCACTCAGCGGTTTTAAGTTATTTTCTAATTCTCTAGCCAATGGATTATCCCATGTATGGAGTTCAGCGGCCAGTTTTAAAAGCCAAGCCCATCCATAAGTACGTTCGTATATCTTGTTGTATTTTGCGTCAAAGTAAGCAATTTCTTGGGTGATGTTTTCTTTTGAAAGTCTTGTGCGAAGTAGGACTTTAATGCTTTTAGTTTTTTCTAAATTGGGAAAATCTTTTAAAAGTTTTACTAAAGACCAATGTCCATGTACGGCTGAATGCCAGTCAAAGCAACCGTAAAATGCAGGATGTAACGCGCTGGGAGTTTGTAAGTCCATTTCACCGGTAATAACTTGTCCTAATTTGTTAGGATATTCTTGTTCGATACATTTTAAGGGTAATTCGGCTAGTTGATCGGCTGTTTTTAATGTGAGTATTGTGGGATTAAAAGACTTTTCTTGAATCTTGTTTGTGGGTTGACAACTGAAAAGTAAACTTAAAAAAAGAAATACTGCTATTTTTTTCATTTGATTTGGATTAATTTTTACAAAGGTATAAAACTAAAAAAACATGGATTTCCTTTGGGGAGTGCCATAAAAAAATCCCGCTAAAAAGCGGGATTTATTAATTAGGAACTTCTAAAAAAGTCTATTTTTAATAATAGATATTTTTTTATGAATTTATTCCAATAATGTTATGTACATTGTTTTTTCTTGATCAGATGATAATTCAAAATCGCCACTCTCATGAGTGAAAAGTACGTCGCCTAATGTTACATTACTATAAGTTGTTATTTCAGCATCGATGTAATATTCTCCGGGCGTAATGTCGTAAAAAATTACTTCTCCATCAAAATTAGTAGTTTTGAAATCGGCTTCTGAACCATCATCAGAGTATCTCAAAGTAACTTCAACATCTTCTAAGAAATCACCTTCTATTGTTGTGTAAACAGTAAGTTCTGCTTTTTCATCATCATCTTTATTACAAGAAGTTATTGAAATCGTTAGGATTGTCAGTGCGAAAAGCACGAATAATTTTGTTATTCTCATGTTTTTTATTATTTAGCATACCCTAAATCCATAAGAGTATTGTTAGATTAATTGTTTGGATTTATTTATTTGGCGAAAATATATAAAAATAATTAAACAAACTAATTAATAAGAAAATTTATCCTACGGTACATCGAATTCAAATAGGAACACTTTTTATCCCAACCAGCCATCACGATCTAGGCTTCTATATTGTATTGCCTCAGCGATGTGTTCCGGTAAAATATCATTAGCAGCACTTAAATCGGCAATAGTACGTGACACTTTTAAGATACGGTCATAGGCTCTGGCAGATAAATTTAGTTTTTCCATAGCGGTTTTTAATAAACTCATAGATTCTTTGGAGAGTTTGCAATGTTTACGAATATGTTTGACACCCATTTGTGCATTGTAATGAATTTTTACACTATCATCAAATCTATGGGTCTGTATCTCCCGTGCTTTGGTTACGCGCTCTCTGATAACTTTACTAGGTTCACCACGTCTTTCTTCGGCTAATTTTTCAAAGGGTACAGGTGTTACTTCTATATGTATATCTATACGATCTAATAAAGGTCCGGAAACTTTTCCTAAATATCGTTGCATTTCAGCTGGAGTAGATCTCATAGGGCTATCAGGATCGTTAAAATAACCGCTTGGGCTAGGATTCATACTGGCTACAAGCATAAAGGAAGATGGATAAGTAACGGTAAATTTTGCTCTTGAAATGGTCACTTCTCTGTCTTCTAGAGGTTGGCGCATTACTTCTAAAACAGTACGTTTAAATTCGGGTAATTCGTCTAAAAAAAGCACTCCGTTATGCGACATTGATATTTCGCCGGGTTGGGGATATGTTCCACCACCGACTAGGGCAACATCTGATATGGTATGGTGTGGCGACCTAAAAGGTCTTTGACTCATCAAACCAGAATGTGCTTTAACACGCCCGACTACAGAATGAATTTTTGTAGTTTCCAATGCTTCTTGTAAGGTCATAGGTGGTAAAATGGAAGGCAAGCGTTTTGCCAACATGGTTTTTCCACTTCCGGGAGGTCCAATTAAAATAATATTATGTCCACCGGCTGCAGCAATTTCCATACATCGTTTTATGGTTTCCTGCCCTTTTACATCAGCAAAATCAAATTCAGGATTTTCAAGACTCTTGTAGAATTCTTTTCGCGTATCAATTATTGTCGGTTTAAGAGCAATGTCTTTGTCAAAAAAACCAATAACTTGACTGATGTGATTAACACCGTATATGTCAATATCATTGACAATAGCGGCTTCTTTAGCATTTTGTTCCGGTAGTATAAAGCCTTTAAAACCTTCTTCGCGGGCTTTGATAGCAATGGGTAACGCACCTCTTATGGGTTGTAGACTTCCATCCAGTGAAAGCTCACCCATAATAATATATTTATCTACGGCATCTCCTTTTATTTGACCGGAAGCGATTAAAATTCCGACGGCTAAAGTTAAATCATAAGCACTTCCTTCTTTCCGCATATCTGCCGGTGCCATATTCAGCGTGATTTTTTTGCCGGGAATTTTATAACTATTATTTTGAAGGGCAGCAGCAATCCTATAGTTACTTTCTTTAATGGCATTGTCGGGCAATCCAACCAAGTGATAACCTACGCCTGAATCGACATTTACTTCAACAGTTATTGTTGTTGCTTCAACGCCAAAAACGGCACTTCCATAAACTTTTGTGAGCATTTTTTTTATTTAGGGTAAAGGTAACTAAAAAACACCAAATTATTAGATAGGGCAAGTTTTAATTCTGACAGTAAGTTTTAGGTAGAGTTGTTTGAATTATGAATCTTTGTAAGAATAAAAAAATCCCGACATAACTAATATGCCGGGATTTTATTATTTTTTAAATAATTCAAGAAAACTAGTTTCTATAATCTTCGATTTCTGAAGCTTCTTTTAAAGCATTGAAGATAGTGTTATTATCTTTTTTAAGTGTTTTGACAAGTTGTTTGCGATAAGGTTCGTATGACTCTAAGTCTTTCGGACTGGATTTTTTTGTGAGTTGTATCGCATAAACACCATTAGATCCTTTTATTCCGCGTACAATTTCGCCTTCTTTAATAGCTAATAAAGCTCCGAGTACTGCTTTTTCTCTACCAATAGCAGAGGAACTAGGATTATTAAAGCTTGCTTCTCCTGTTTTTAGAACACGTACTTCCTCTCTTTCAGCTATTTCGTCTAGGCTACCTTCTTTAAGCTTCTTTATAAATATTTCTGCTTTTTTATTTTTTATTACTTTGGGTCTTACGAGCGCTGTTGCATTCTTTACAGATTGCAAACCTTCTTTTTCTTTTTGAAGAAGTTGTGCTACCACGTATGCTTTATCAATATCAAATCGTTTTGAATCACCTACTTTACTGTTTTCATCAAATGACCAATACACTAATGAAGGATTATTGCCTATTAAACCGGGAACAGTAACATCTTTACGTTTAAGTTTTTGAGCATTTTTAATCGTATATTTATTCTCTTTGGCTAGTTCTGTAAAATCTTGACCTTTTGCAATATTGGCTGCGAAAGTTTCTGCTTCGACAAAAATAGCATTTTCAGTTTTTTCGGAAGGAAGGATGATTTTTGATACGGTAGCTAATTTCAAGCCTTTCTCTGATTTTAAATCGATGTTTTTAATAATGTGAAAACCAAATTCAGTTTCTACGAGGCCAATTTCATTTTTCTTGTGTGAGAAAACCCAATCGTTAAACTTTGGCGTCATTCTACCTTCTTTAAACCATCCCAAATCACCACCTTTAGTAGCACTGGGTCCATCAGAACTAATTTTGGCTTCTGTCGCAAAATCAACTCCGCTTTTCTTTACTTTTTTTAGGATTCTTTTAGCTTCAATTTCAGCTTCTTCTTTGGTCCTTTTTACTTCAGGTTTTGCACGCAAAGCACCTTCATAAGCAATTAAAATATGACTTGCTTTAATTGAGGGAATTTGTTTTATTTCGACAATTTTTGAAATTTTGTAATGGTCTCTATCTTCGTAGGGTCCGTATATAGCACCTGCATTCAGGTTAAATAAGGAATCTGCAAATTTGGAGTTTAAGTTGTTTTTAAACACGTATGAATCCTCATAAGGAGTGTCTGAGTATTCTGCTAAAAAATTTTCGTAATCCGTTGTGTTTTTGAGTCCGATAACAGTGACATCTGTCTTTGCTGCCTTGCTGTATTCTTCTTTATCTTCGAGTAAATCTACCAACTCTTTTTTAAGAATTTCTTTATCTTCTTCGGATGCTAATAAATCAAATTTCACATAGTGTAAATCTCTGGAGGCTTTAACTTGGAAACTTCTTTCATGTGCTTTGATATACGCTTCAATATCACTGTCAGATACTGTAATGGTGCTATCGGGAATTTTATGATAAGGTAGGAAAAGATATTTTCCGGTCACGTTACTATTATTTAACATATAGTTTTGTTTCCCCTCTTGAATTGAAACTCCAATTCCTGATTTGACCAAATTTAAATAGGCATTGCGCTCTAAATTCTGTTTAAGACTGCGTTCATATGCAATCCAACTTGCCCAACGAGTTTTGCCGCTTTCACTAGAATCCTCTTGTAAATCTGCGATATAAGCTTTTAATTTTTCTTCATCAAAAAGACTTGCTTCATTTTGAAACTGCGAATTGTTTGTAATTGATGTCTCATTGATTAAGGCTTCCCATATATCTTTTTCACCGACGACAATTCCTGCTTCTTTTAATTGAGATGAGTAAATTTTTTCACTTGTTAAATTATCCCACACAACTTTGCCTACTTGGGAATCATTCATGCTTGACCTTTGAGATTTATAAGCTTTAACTTGTGTAGCAAATTCTTCTCTAGAGATGTCTTCACCATTGATGCTTCCTACAAAATTTGTCTTGTCAGATTTGAAAAAATTAACAATATCTTTTGGACTGGCCACAAAAGCAAAGAGTGCCATTCCAATGATGAGTATTAAAAATAGAGAACGCTCTCTGATTTTGGATAAAACTGCCATATTCTTTTTGTTAAAAAATTAGTTTGCAAAAGTACGATTATCTATTTAATAATAAAAGAAAAAAACAGATTTAAGCTTTTTTGCGTATTGAAAGTTTAAATTAAAGCAAATTTACTCGTTAACACGTATGCTGCCACTATTATTTTTGGCATGCCAATTCGTGAGATCTTCGCTAGATTCAAAACTAGTTCCATAAAGTGTATCCGTCGGAGTAATTAATGTAAACTTTTCTTCTGTGACAAAAATGTGTTGTTTTTGATCCCAAAAGAGTTGAGAGGTGAACAAAGTGTATTTTTTTGCAAAATTTATAACGATTACTTCATCTCTTATTTCAGATATTCCTGTTTTAGAGTAGCTGATTGCGTAGTTTCCAACTATAGTGGTTGAGTCGCCATTTTTTTCAATCTTTGTAATGTGTAATCCCTTGGGGAACTCAGAATAAGGATGCTTTTCACGATTGCTAAAATCGTGCACTAAAGGGCTAGTTATTTTTGTTGTTATTCTTCCGGAATCTTTATAAACGGTGTAAATATTCTTTGAGATACCTATGGGTAAGTTTTTATCTGCTAAAAAATCACGTACTTTTTTTATGTCGTTAGTGCATGAAAAAAGCAGTGTTGCCATTAGTAGGACAACACTGCTATTTATTATGATATGTGTTCTTTTTTTAAACACTTTGGTTTTTCGTATTATTCAAAAGATATTCTTTCCTATACTCAATTAACTGATAACCGAGAACTGTCTTTAAGGTATTCGAACACTTTCTCCAATCCAACATCCAATTCTATAAGAGGATCCTGATTGTTTCCCTTCATTAAATACATCTTCGGTTGAAGGTGCTTTTGAGGCATAACTGTTGATGTGTTTTTGTGCCATAGATGATATACTTGGGTCAATTGACCTAGCTCTACGTGCTTTCACAAGAGCAGCTTGATAAACCATTCTTGTTCCAAACACGCCATTACCACATGATTTAGCACTTTTGGCGTACATACTTGCGACCAATAAATAAGCTTTCCCCAAACTGGGTCGAGCCTCAACAGCTCTATAAGCAAAACTTCTCGCTTCTCCAAAACGTCCTTTGTTTTTCATCATCTGAGCTATCGTATATAAATACCTCGCTTTTTTATAGTTGTCAGTCTCTAAATCAACCGCTCTCTTAAAATACTCTAAGGCTTTAGTATTATCTCCTTTTTTCATCAACATACCGGCATAAAATACATAAGCGTCGGATGAATGATCTGCATTTACATATTTTTCAACCATTTTGTCGTAAAAAACACCACTGGTACACCCTTTGTTGTACAGACGAGAAACACTACGTTTTAACCAAACTACATCATTTGAATTTGTTTTAAATTCTTTTTCATACAAAGGAATTAGTCGATCACATGTAGCATATTTTTCCAACATGGCACTTAGACCACCTTCTACTTGTCCAAGACCTCTTAGGTTAGTGCTATAGGCTTTCTTTAAATAAGCTTGTCTTTTAGTCAGTTCATTGTCTGATTCTTCCAGCTCTCTTAGTTTGTCAACTTCTTTAGAAAACTTATCAATTTTTGTATTGACAACATCTAATAGATTATCGTGCATATCAAAAATTGCCTGTATATTGCTGTCTTTATTTCTTTGAATAACGCCTTCAAAATATTTAAAAATTGCTTTTACTCCCATATTTTCAGGGTCTATATCATAGGATTTTTGTAAAAGGCCAAATACTTTAGTTTCAGGACATCCTGTGTTGTGCATAAACATTCCATATTCACTGTACATTTTAGCAGGATTGTCGTCCGGAAAATGTTCTAATCGTTGTAAATAGATTCTTTCAATTAGTTTTTTTGTAGCTTCTTTTTCTGAGGCACTTCCATTTTTAAATTTATATTCGGCCATAGTTAAGCCATTCTTATAAATATTTATAGAAAGTTTTGGGCAGTTTTCAAAAGTCCACAACCATGGCTCAAAGGCTTTTTCGTAATTTTTGCTTTTAAAATCAGCTCTAAAGAGGTTGTATTTAATATTACACTCTTGATCTGTATCTACGTATGAATCTTGAGCTTCAGTAGTAAGATTCCCAGCTAATAGGAAAAAGCTTACTAAAAGAGTTGAAAATTTAAGTTTAATAAAAGAATTCATCTTTTTCGGGTTTTGATATTAATTAATTTTACGTTTACGGAACCACTTGTCTGTCAGATTTAAACCGAGGCGCAAGTTAAAATAATTTTCTTTAATAAGTCCATCTGTTATACTTCCACGATTTCCGTATTCTAAACCTAGATTAACTTGCGATAATTGGTTGCCAATCGGGAAACCTAACCCAAAAGATATGCCAAAGTCATTAATTGCTGTAAAATCTCCTGTTCCTTTTACAGATAATCCGGTTTTTTCATATTTCAAACCGGCTCGATAAACGACACGATGCCAATAACTCGTAATAGAATTTGTTTTTGGTATCCAAAAACCACCTATGCTGTATTTTGATTTTGGCGTGTACTTAATTTTATTGTTATTGTGAAAGATGCTTTCGTCAAAATCCAATGCTTTTTGTGATTCATAATCAAATCCAATTAGCCATTTATTTGCTTTCCCAATTCCTATACCGGTAGTAATTGTGGTAGGTCGTGTTATTTCACCTTTCAGGTTTTGATTACTTACAACGGTGTCTTTATGAAATTCAATACCGTTTATACGAGTTGATGAGTACATGTATTCCTCACTTGTCGCCTTTATTGTATTTTTTAATTTAAGACTAACTCCGAGACTCAAATTTAAGTCGTTTTTTAGTCTTTTATGATATTGAGTCCCCAATTTTAAGCTGGTTCCGCTTAGATTTGAGATTAATTCATGTTTTGTGTTAAAAGCAATATCCCTTCGTTGATTAAGAATATCATTATTGATATTACCAAAAAGATATTCTCCTTCAATTCCGAGACTTAAACCCTTTATTATCGTGTAACCAAAACTTCCATAAAAACGATTGGCTCCTCCGTTTCCACTGAAAGAATTTGTTTCCATAAGTTCATCTTCCGTGTCAAATATTTCTTCATTGATATTGTAACCTACGTTTGTAGCAGGTTGTAATCCTACCATCAAACCGCCTTTTTTACCGAGAGGAATGCCAAGAGCTAATGAAGATAGACTGGTATAAGAGGCGCTTTGGCTTTCATTTCCATCATTGATATGTAAAAATTTACTTTTCCCTGCTACTGAAAGGGTCGTAAATTGCAAAGTACTAAGTGCTGCCGGGTTGGAGAAATTTAATTCATTAGCTGCGTAAAGAGCCGCGTTAATGCCTCCCATACTACTCGATGCCACTGTTGTTTGTTGATTCTCATCACCAATACCAAAATAGGAATAAGGAGAGGTGTTGTTTACCTGAGTGTGTCCTACAACAATCCAAGTAACTGCAATGAAAAAACTAAGTTTTTTTATCATTTTATATTATATTTCAAAATAGTATAAAGCCCTTCTAATAAGAAAAAAGGCCGGGCAAAGATGCTACTTTTTAATTGACTTGACAAAAATTTAGCATCTCCCCCTGTTAAAACTACTGTTAATTTTTGATAGCTTTCCTTATATTGATTGATAACACCATCAATTTCTCTACAAATACCATTTACAATTCCCGAGTGAATAGATTCATTTGTTGTATTGCCAATAAATGTTTTGGGCACACTTTTATCTAATAAAGGTAAATTGGCGGTATAATCGTGTAATGCTTTGTAACGACTTTGTATTCCAGGAGCTATTGCCCCGCCTAAATAATCCTTTTGCTCAGTCACAAAATCATAGGTAATACAAGTGCCGGCATCGATAACTAAAACATTTTTATTTGGGAATTGCGCGACAGCTCCACTTGCTAATGCAATTCGATCATCTCCTAAAGTTTTTGGACTTTCGTACTTATTGTTAAAGGGAACTAAGGACTTGTGATTTAATTCTGTACAGTTGAAAAGGCTTTTTAAAAGTGTTTTGTTTTCTTTTGATAATTTTCCAACAGAAGAAATCAATGCTTGTTTGATGGGATACTTCTTTGAAATTTCATTCATTTTTGAAGAAAATTCATCTGAATCAATACGAATCAAATCAACTAATTCATCTTTTTTAAAGACACCTACTTTCGTACGAGTGTTTCCTATGTCAATAATTAAATTCATTTGGAATATTCAATTATCTTTGCCCATTATAAAAGGATAGGCTGCGAAGGTACATAAAGTATTTTTTTGCTCAAATTTTTAAAGGATTTTTATGCATATTATCGATTTTATTAAATCTATATTTGGATTAAAAAGTGAAACGGAAGATCTTATGAAAAAATATTTAATAGTAGGATTAGGAAACAAAGGGACTAAATATGACAACACGCGTCATAATATCGGTTTTGAAGTTGTCGATGCTTTGGCTAAAAATAGAGATGCAGAATTTGAACCCGCTAAGCTAGGCGCTATGGCAAAGTTTCGTTTTAAAGGACGAACTTTTATCTTGTTAAAGCCGACAACGTATATGAACTTAAGTGGGAAAACAGTTCGATATTGGCTTAATAAAGAGAAAATTCAAATGGAAAATTTACTAATTATTTGTGATGATTTAAGTTTACCTATAGGAACATTACGTATTAAATCTAAAGGAGGAGCCGGTGGTCATAATGGTTTGCAAAATATTCAAGATCTGTTGGGAACCTCTGTATATCCACGTTTACGATTCGGTATCGGCAATAAATTTTCAAAAGGAAAACAAACGGACTTTGTCTTAGGGGAATGGGAAGAAAACGAACAGAAAATGCTGATGAAACGAATCAAAAAAGCAACAGAAGCAATTTTGTCTTTTGGAACAGCCGGTTTAAATAATACGATGAATGGTTTTAATGGAACTCCATTGAGTCCCGAACCTACAAAAGAGGAAAATAAACAAGAAAAATCTTAATTTACCTGTTCCCCATTCTTAACAGTATCACTTACCGGAGCCAAAAAGCTCAATTTCCCTTCTTTGGTTTCGGTCATTAAAATCATACCCTGGCTTTCAATACCTCTAATCTTTCTCGGAGCAAGATTGACTAGTACACTTACTTGCTGCCCAATAATAGCATCCGGCGAGAAGCTTTCTGCAATACCTGAAACAATAGTACGGGTGTCTATTCCTACATCGACTTGTAGTTTGAGTAATTTCTTGGTTTTAGTTACTTTTTCAGCTTCTAAAATCGTACCGATTCGTATATCCATATTGGTAAAATCATCAAAAGTGATTTCGTCTTTTTGAGGGACCAAAACCTTATTTTCTTGTTCATTTAGTGTTTTGCTTGCTGCTAGTTTATCTAACTGCAGTTGTATAGCATCGTCCTCAATTTTTTCAAATAATAATTCAGATGCATTTATTTGGTGAACATTTTTAATTAAAGATTTTGTTTCCGATACAAATACATCATCCCAATTTTTGGGTTCAATATTTAGAATATTACATAGTTTCTTAGATGTAAATGGTAAGAAAGGAGCTGACAGATGAGCTAAAGCGGCAGCTATTTGTATGGCAACAAACATAATTCCTTTAACTTCGTCTGGGTTTTCTTTGATTTTTTTCCATGGTTCTTGTTCTTGTAAAAAAACATTTCCCATTCGAGCTAAGTTTATTAATTCTTGAGAGGCTTCTCTAAATCTAAATAATTCAATTGATTTACCAATACTATTTCGGAAGTCGTTGATTTTATCTAATTCTTTAAAATGCTTTCCTTTTTCTGGTACAATACCATCATAATATTTATGTATTAAAACAGTAACACGGTTGATAAAGTTTCCCAATATAGCAACTAATTCATTGTTATTTCTCGCTTGAAAATCTTTCCATGTAAAGTCATTGTCTTTTGATTCGGGAGCATTTGCTGTTAACACATAGCGCAAGACATCTTGTTTGTCTGGAAAATCAAGTAAATATTCATGCAACCAAACCGCCCAATTTTTTGAAGTGGAGATTTTATTGCCTTCCAAATTCAAAAATTCGTTTGCCGGGACATTCTCAGGCAGGATATAGCTACCTTCTGCTTTTAGCATGGCCGGAAAAATAATTGCGTGAAAAACAATATTGTCTTTTCCGATAAAGTGAATTAATTGCGTGTCTTTATCTTTCCAATAAGGTTCCCAATCTTTGTTTTCTCTCTTTGCCCATTCTTTAGTGGATGAGATATAACCGATAGGTGCATCAAACCACACATACAATACCTTTCCTTTGGCTCCTTCAACCGGTACAGGGATACCCCAATCTAAATCACGGGTAACAGCACGTGGACGTAAACCATCGTCTAACCATGATTTTACCTGACCTAATACATTGGCTTTCCAATCGTTTTTATGACCTTCTACGATCCATTCTCTAAGCCAACTTTCATATTGATCTAAAGGTAAATACCAGTGTTTTGTTTCTTTTAAGGAAGGTGTATTGCCCGTAATAGCAGATTTTGGATTGATTAAATCAGTAGCATTATGGCTTGTGCCACAACTTTCGCATTGGTCGCCATAGGATTCTTCAAAACCGCATTTTGGACAAGTTCCAACAATAAAGCGATCTGCTAAAAATTGATTGGCTTCTTTGTCGTAAAACTGTTCAGAGGTTTCTTCAATAAATTTACCATCATCATATAATTTTTTAAAAAATGTAGAAGCTGTTTTATGATGAATTTTTGCAGAAGTTCGTGAATAATTATCAAACGAAATACCAAATTCCTCAAAAGACTTTTTGATAATACTGTGATATTTATCGACAATTTGTTGTGGTGTGACTCCTTCTTTTTTTGCACGAAGCGTTATGGGTACGCCGTGTTCATCAGAACCACAAATATAGATGACATCTTTTTGCTTTAGGCGTAAATAGCGGGTATAAATGTCCGCGGGTACGTAAACTCCGGCCAAATGGCCAATGTGTACGGGTCCATTTGTATAAGGGAGTGCTGCAGTTATGGTGTATCGTTTGGCTTGATTCATACATGAATTTTAAAAAGCAAAAATACAAAAAAGTATGGTGTAGCTTGCCTAATGTGTTTTAAGACTGATAAGATATTATTTAACACATAAAGTTATTGGAGATTAACATAACATTTTTACAAGCTTTTTCTTTGTGTTTTACTTGTTAAACCCTTATATTTACGCGTTTTTCTAATAGAGAAAGTTTACATGAATTACCATCAAATTCTTGCAGATATTACTAAAGAAGTAAAGGCGCTTCCTGATAAAGGAACACCTGCTTCTTATATTCCAGAATTAGCAGCTGTTGACCCTAATAATTTTGGTGTTTACCTACAACCTGTTAATCAAAAAGGTTATGGAATCGGAGATTTCGACAAGAAATTTTCTATCCAAAGTATCGCCAAGGTGTTTTTATTGGCTCTAGCCTATAAAAAAAAAGGGAAAGCCTTGTGGAAACGTATGAATTATGAACCCTCAGGTGACTCTTTTAACTCGTTGATTCAGTTGGAGTATGAAAATGGAATTCCAAGAAACCCATTAATTAATGCCGGCGCCATTGTGGTTTGTGATATTCTATTAGATTTATTACCCAATCCAAAACAAGATTTTCTGCAATTTGTTAGAAAAGTAGCTGTAAATAACAGTATTAATTACAATGAGAAAATTGCAGTTTCTGAAGCAGCTACCGGTTATACGAATGCCGCCATAGCAAATTTAATAAAATCCTTTGGAAACCTGAATAATGAAATACATGATGTGTTAGATTTCTATTACCACGTCTGTGCGATTGAGATGAGTTGCCAAGAATTATCAAAAAGTTTTTTACTCTTTACCAATGGAGGAGTAATATCTGAAACAAACGAAAGAATTTTAACTTTAAGTAGAACTAAAAGAATCAATGCCATTATGCAAACCTGTGGATTTTATGATGAGGCCGGTGAGTTTGCTTTTAAAGTCGGTTTGCCAGGGAAAAGTGGCGTAGGAGGAGGTATTGTTGCGATACACCCAGAAAAATATAGCGTTGCTGTATGGAGCCCGAGATTAAATGCGAAAGGAAATTCCCATAAGGGCATGAAATTATTAGAACGATTAACAACAAAAACAGATTCATCAATTTTCTAAAATAAATAACAATGAGAAAAATAACGATTATCAGTATTTTTAGTTTTTTAACACTCCTATTATCAGTGCAATCTATGGCCTGTACAACAGCCGTAATTTCCGGAAAATATACCAAAGATGGAAAACCCATGTTGTGGAAAAATAGAGATACAGGATATTTGCAAAATTTCTTAGATTACAATAGTGACGGCATGTATTCTTATGTAGGTTTGGTTAATTCTAAAGATTTAAAACGTACGAGCATTTGGATTGGCATAAACAATGTAGGATTTGGAATTATGAATTCAGCTTCCTATAACCTTAATCTAGAGATAGATGCAAAACTAACGGGCAAAGAAGGTGTTACTATGAGACAAGCCTTGATGAGTTGTCGAACACTTGCTGATTTTGAAGCCTTTCTTGATGCTCTGCCAAAACCTAGTGGTTTAGAGGCTAACTTTGGTGTTATTGATGCTGAAGGTGGTGCCGCTTATTATGAGTTTAATCACAATGGCTATGTAAAGTTTGATGCCAATGATCCTAAAGTAGCTCCATTTGGATATATTATTAGAACAAATTATTCACACACCGGGAAATTAGGAAGAGAAAGTAGTGGTTATATACGTTATAATACAACCAGTGAATTGTTTTACGAAAAGGCATCAACCACAGGTTTAACCGCTCAATTTATTCAACAAGATGTTGCCAAAAGTTTAAAACATTCGTTAACCAACGAAGATTTATTTGATAAATATGGAAATCTTTCTCCAAATCGTGTACAATATGCCCATTTTAGAGATTATATACCGCGTACTAGTTCTTCATCATCTGTTGTGATAGAGGGTGTGAAAAAAGGACAAAATCCTAATTTAGCAACTATGTGGTCTAATGTAGGCTTTCCATTATCTTCTGTGATGATTCCTACATGGGTAGCAGGAGGAAAAAATTTACCAAAGATTACACAAATAGATGAATCGCTAAAAGACTCGCCAATTTGCCATGCCGCTTTGAAATTAAAAAATGAAAAAGTAATGAATATCAGATGGGGAAAATGGGCGAAATACTACATTGATGTAAATGCATTGGCAAATAATGAAGGAACGGGTATTACACAACTTCTTAATAAATATGAAGAGGATATTTACCAAAAAACCTATCAACACATTTATAATTGGGAGAAAAAAGGGAGTGCTGATGCTAAAGATATAAAGGAATTTTATCAATGGTTGGATGTTTATATCAGTGATGTTTATAACAAAGAGTTTAAAATCAAATTATAAATCCCTACTTATGAATAAGATAGTAAATTATGTTTTTTTAGTTTTCCTATTTAGTTTTATATCATGTAATCATCAGGAAAAAACGCAGATAGAGGCTAAAAGTACAGATGTAATTGTCGTTGGTGTGTTTGACGGAAGTGGAGCAGGGGCGATTAGTGTTATCGAGACCATCGAAGCACTTAAAATTGATGGAGAGATTAATGCTTTTCCTATAAGTGCATCTGATATTATGCAAGGAAAACTCAAAGAAATTGATGCTTTAGTTTTTCCGGGAGGAAGTGGCAGTAAACAATTAAATAATTTGGGAAAAAAAGGAAAAGAAGCGGTATTAGATTTTGTTAAAAAAGATGGGAAAGGTGTTTTAGGCATTTGTGCCGGTGCCTATATGTTATGCAGTACCGAAGGTTATGTAAGTTTGCAATTGGGAGATGTTAAGCATATTGATAGAGCGCATTATGCTAGGGGAAAAGGTTTGGTAGAATTTAAGTTGAATGCTGAAGGTGAAAAAATATTCCCAGAGTTAAAAGGAAATAATCAATTTGCGCAGTATTACGATGGTCCTGTAATGGTTTCACTAAAAACAAATGATGGTTTTAGCGAATTGGGACAATACATAACTGACATTCATCCTAATAAAGGAACACCTGAAGGAGTGACTCCAGGTACTACATTTATCTACAACGAAATAGTTGGTAATGGAAGAATTTTTGCTGTTGCCGGACATCCAGAATCAACACCTGGTATGCGTTGGATGATTCCTAGGATGGCACGATGGATTACTAACAATGATTTGGTTTCTTATAACACCAAATGGATAGATTCCAACAGATATACAGAACCAATATTATATGATACTGAGAGAAAAAAGTTTGAAAAGAAAACCTGGTGGCAATTATTTGATAAAGATGCAAGTATACAAATAGCTGCAATGGACACATTACATTTAATGCGATCTAGACCGGCTGTAAGATGGAATGTTGGTTTGTTACGTGATACGAATCCTGAAACTAGAGCACATGCAGCTAAGCTATTAGCTAAAGCAGAATATACAGATGCAATAAAAGATTTAAAAGCAAGCTTAAAGGTTGAAGAAAATAAAGAAGTAAATAAAGCTTTTCAAAAAGCAATTGAGTTTTTAGAAAAATAAGAAAATTTGTAAAATAAAAAAAGCCTTAAACAATTTTTGTTTAAGACTTTTTTTATTTGAGTTAGTATTGCATAACCTATTTGATAATTAGTTTTTGAACACCAGAACCAACATTGGTTGTAGTATTTACAAAATAGTTGCCAGAAGCTAAAGCATCTACATTAACATTTACTGAATTAACAGTTGTTTCAGTAACCATTGTTTTAACAGTTTGTCCCAATATATTTACGATTTCAATTGCTTGAATAGTTTCATTATTACCTGCTTTTACAGTGAAAAC
>JAOZTK010000012.1:0-12496 GCA_029942185.1 Flavobacteriaceae bacterium | reverse complement strand
GAGGTTGGTTTGAACCAAGCTTCAATAGTGTAATCGGTAGCACCATTCATCATATCCATTGTGGTGTCATTAGGATATTTAACCCTGCTGTTTGCTCCGTCAAATTCTAACACATAATCTTGTGCAAATATAACCCCTTGTGAAAAGAGAGTTAGTAATAAAAATGTAAATAATTGTTTTTTCATAATAAAATGGTTTAAATGATTAATAATTAGTTTATTGTTTAATAATTTTTTTTGTAGCGGTTAGGTTTTCAGAAATGAGTTTTAAGATGTAAATACCAGGATTTAAATTAGAAATATCAATACTGTTTTCTTTAATGGTTTTTTTAATTCTTTTCCCATTTAGATCGTATAAATATATGGAAAAATCTGTGTAGTCAAAATATTTATTTTTTTCAATTTTGATATTAATAAATTCTTTAGCTGGATTTGGATAGACATGAACAAATTGATTAAAAGCTATTTGCTCTTCAATTGGTAAACTACCTGTGCTTTCTTCAAAATTCCAAGTAATATAGTCTGTTTGATTCTTTACAATAACGCTAAGATTGTAAGCCTCATCTTTAAAACGAACTCGATGAACATCTTGAAATGTAAAATATGCAATTGTTTCAGTATCTGTAGTGAATTGGTGATCTCTAGTGGGTGTAAAACTAGTTGAATATCTTCCAATTGATGAAATTCTCATTTGATCAAAATCGGCAAGAATCCACGAAGAATAACTACCATGATATTTTTCACCAATATTTAAGGCACCATTAGCCGTTGAAAGATTTAGACCACTACCGCTATATACAGCTCTTTCTGTTCCGTCAACGAATAATTTTGTTTGATTTCCGGTTTTTGAAACAGCAATATGATACCATTGACCAACTTGTAGTTTACTGCCGGATTGATTAGATGATATTGTTTGATTTGTGGTGTGAGAGTTAAAACGTACCGAATAATCATTAGTACTTACTTCGTGAATTGTAAATCCAAATACGTTTTGTTGGTCTATTATTACATTATAATCTTGATTGTCGTTTTGCACTCTTATCCAAGTTTCAAAAGTATAATCACCGGAAAAGTCGAGATCATAATCGGGTGTTTGTCTTGCGTATGCATATTGAGAACCTTCAAAACTTACATATCCGTTATACCAATCTTCAACAGCATATATTTTGACTTCAGAATAGGAGGCAGCATAATAATTTCCATCTACTTTTGCTTTTACCCTAAATTGATAAACTGTTCCAGAAGGATTTGTAATCGTGTAATTTTGTTCATTTATACCTGTTGCAACATCTTCCCAATTACCTTGGTCAACTTTTTGTTGTAATGTAAATTCTTCCCAATTCAATTTATCACTTACTTCCCAATGTATTACAAAGTCATCAGCATTGCCATTTGGTGATATGGAAGTGATCTGTGGCTCAGGGAACATGTCGAAAATGGCACCAAGAACAAGATTATAGCCAGATGTGCCACTATTCCAACCTTCTAAGTTATAGTATCCATTAAGTCCATAAGAATTCCACCATCCCCAATTAATATAATAATAGTTTTTATCATTTAGATATTTATAACCATTGGCAACCATAACGTGTCCATCTCCAGTATTAGTATTTTCTACAGCTATAGGTACGGGTCTTTGTTGCTGCATACTTTCATATAAATGAGACCAGAATTCAGACCATGATTTTTCTTCATAGTGTCCTGAGAAACGAAAGAAATTTTCTAAAACAAAAGGGACATTAACAAGATTATTAGTAGAGCCATAAGGTTCGTAATTCATTGCAAGAGCTACTCCCATATCATACATAAGTTCACCGATGGCTTGTTGCTCTTCTGTTGTTGAATCTACCCCCATATATTCATCAAGCATATTTGCCCAATCATAATTGTTTTCGTCAAAAAAAGCTTTATGTCTTAATAGGTTCCCGTTGTAATTATCGCTAAATACATTATTACCAACTCCGATAATTGGCCATTCATAATAATGTAGTATTTGAGAAGGTGCAATTGCTACACAACCCGGTGAGCAATGGTTTGGTGTGTAATAATTGGAAGGATAAACAGTGCTTCCACTAGCATTTTGGCAATTAACTCCACCCCAAACATCAGTCATAAAAGGAGGTATATCATCTTTTGAATCTTTAACGTTATTTTTATTATTCTCATCAAGTTTGTTCAAAGAAATTGTAAGTGTCTTATTTTCCTTGCCCTGCAAAAAGGGATTATTCTTAACTATAAATTCATTATTTTCTGAAAATGCTAAAACACTAAAGCTAGGTGGATTTTCTGATACGATGATATATCCCCCATTAATAAAATTAAAAACGTATTCTTTATCTGTTTTTTCTGTATTTAAAATGATATAGTTATTTGGAACTTTTGTGGTGTTAAAAATTTCTAAAAAACTGTTAGTAGCATAATTTTCTAGAGCTTTCAAGTTTTCTTGTGCAAAGATTATTTGAAAGCTAAAAATTGCTAAAAACAATAAGAGTACCTTTTTATTACAATACATTTTTGATAAAATCATATTATTAAAAAAAAAATTAATATCCTGTTACCGGATATTCATCAATTATTTCACTTTCCCAACTAGTATAATCTTTATGGACTTTAATATAATATTCATAAGTGCCAAGAATTTCAATTTTATCAAAGTCAGTTGGGGGATCAAAAGAAGTTAAATGTCTGTCTAAGTTAAGCTGTAATAGTGTATGTTCATCTAATTCGTATGGAGTATTAATGTCTGGTGTAAATTCATTTGGATAGCGATCTACTTTTGAGACTCTTATGTTTTCCATAGAACCATTAAAAAAATTCATGTTACTACCACGATACATATAGTTAAAATCGAGCCATGCGTCATTAACAGGTTGTATCCAAAGGGAATCACTACTACTATCAATAAGAGTTCCATTAATGTAAAATTTAGCTATGCCATCTGTTGAAGAGCGTGATATTGCTATATGAAACCATTCATTAAAGAATAAATTAATAGCTGATTGATCAGATTGCATGAAAGCTGTCTGTAAATCATTATCTTCATTTAAACGACCATATTTTATAGCAAAGTCAGCATCGTCATCATTAATAAGATATAATTCAAAATTATTACGACGTTCAGAAATACTCGCTCCTCCGGCTGTTAATCCACTTTCTGCATCACGATCTCCAACTAGAACGTCTGAATCGGCTTTTACCCACAATTCATAGGTCCAGTCTTCACCGGACATAGAACTAAGATCAGTACTTGAAGAGCCACTAAAAGCGTACATTCTTGCATTACTATCATTAGTCTCCGAGCCATGTAAATTAATAAAAGTAGAACCATATATAATGATATTCCCTGGATATTCAGTTAGAATTTCATCTACACAAGAATTCATTAAAGCTCCGAGAAATAAGAGAATAAATATATATTTTAAAGATTTCATATTAAATATTTTTTTTAATTATTACTTGCGTTATACCATCCATCTATTGCTACATCAATATTAGGAATTCCATATTGAGGATTGATTCCACCATAAGTGTAGCCATTTAATCCTATTATTTCAAGCTGTTGATCTGGAATAGGAAAATGTAATAAAGAACCATCTTGTAATTGTCCTTGACGTCTCATGTCAAAGTATTGAATACCCATTCCTGTGAGAGGTAGTTCTATTGTTCTTTCATAAATAATTGCATTATTTACGTCATTTGGGTCGTTTGAAATTTCAGGTAAATTCCCTCGACTTACACGTGTTCCTGCATTGATAATATTTTTTGCGAGATCATATTGACCTAATTTAGCTTGAGCTTCTGCTCTAAATAAATCAATTTCTGCTTTTCGCATCATAATAACTGGTGCAAAGAAATTTGCTCCAATATAATCATCAAGACGTGAATATCGATATGTTGACCAGCGATATTTACCTCTTTCAGGACGATTGTTACTTGCATCATATTCAAAATCGCTTAAAACTCTTTCATCAGATGAATTCATAACACCATCGTTAGGGAGTACATTTATTCCACCTTCTGGCCAGTTTGCTGGGATATTATTATCCATCATATGTATGACACGCATGTCTACTTTACCCCAAGATGGCCTTGCTAAGTAGTATTTATACCAAGACATCCATTTTCGGTTGCTTATATTTCCATCTCCTTGAATAGTGAAGTCTTGGGTGATGCCTGCTTGTGCATGGTTGAGTACTTTTTGCCAATCTGTAGCTTCATTTTGGTTAGTATTTCTAGGGGAATAAACCAAAAGACGAGCAATAAATGAATGAGCAATTTTCGACATTTCTTCACTTGAAAACTCACGAGACATCCAATTTACGGGTAAAGTAAAGGAATTTGTATCAAAAATTTCTATGGCTTTTTCAAGTTCTTGTATAGCCATATCGATTGAAACTGTGTAAGGCTGAACTTGCAAAGCTGAATAATCGACAACTGTTTCATCAGAAGGAAAACCTTGGTCATAAACTAAGCCAATATAGCCATTTCCGAGTCCTTGCATAAAGTAACACATCCCTTTAACCATTTCTGTTTCTTCTCCGCTTTCCCCTACCTCAACACCATTTTCAATGGCTTGTAAAATGTCATTAGCTGATGTCACCACTCTATACATTCTTCTATAAAAATTATTATAGGCTGTATGATAAACGTAAGAAATGTTGTTATTTAAGAAAACACGAGGTTCTTTAGACATATCGACACAACCATAATTAGCCCAAGTGACTGTTCCCCAATCTGCCATAACCCACATAGCAGGGCCAGGAGAGCCATAATTATGTTGTTCTGAATTAAACCAAATATTAAATAAACCGGCTGTGAAATTTTTCAAACCCTCGGATGTTGATAATACTTCTTCTATGCTTGGGTCGTTCGTATTTTCTATTTCTAAATCCACACAGGTAGTAAGACTGATTGGAATTAGTAGTATCAATAAAATTTTAAATATATTTTTCATCTTAACGCTATTTTAAAAATTGAAGTTGATAGATAAGGCATAACTACTAAAATTAGGATAACCGTAATTGTCAAACACGAATCCATCATAACCCGCTTCTGGATCATATCCGGTATATTTGGTAAATGTGTAAATATTTTTTCCAATCAACCCAATTTTTATATTTTTCAGAGCATTATTTTTTAGTGATAAATTATAGTAGATTGAAGCTTCACTTAATCGAATATAAGAGGCATCTTCAACCCAAAAAGAATTTATGTTTGTCGCATCGTATAAATGTTGATAGTAATCATATGCTTTTTTGTCTTCAGGTTTAGTAAAACGCTGATCCATCATAGGGTGACGTAAATCACGCATTAGGTATTGTGCAGTTGCATTGTATATATCTCCTCCGTTTTTCCATTTCCACAAAGTGTAAAAAGAGAATTTTTTATAGCTTATAGTAGTGTTTATTCCCATTCTAAAATCAGGATTTACATTGCCAATTGCTACCTTTTTATCTGCTCCATTTTCATCTAATAAACGAAAAGGTTTTTCATTAGTAGTACCAATATCTTCTGTTACAACTACCAAACCATCTCTATTTACAGAATAATTTTCAATATTATCACCGGTTGGAAGTTGTGCTTGCATTTGGTTGAGTGTTCTTACGAAATCAGTACCATAAAAGACACCATATTCTCCACCAGTTTCCATTTTAAAAACCCCTCTTGGTCCATCATAATAGGTGGGAATCTCTAGTTTAGTAATAACCGAACGTGTTTTATCAAAAGTAAGTCCTAAATTCCATTTAAAACTATCTGTTTTAATAATTTCTCCATTTATCATCGCCTCAAAAGTGTTCGTTTGTAAAGTTCCTACATTAGTATATTGATAGATATAACCACTTTCATGTGCTGCTAAATACTTTTTAATAAATTGATCTTTTGTAATTGTATTAGAGTAGGTAGCTTCTAATTGAAAGCGATCTAAAAAGGAAACGTCTAAACCAACTTCTTTCTCTATGGATAGTGAAGGTTTTAGGCCTTTATTACCAAGTCTATATTTAGTTAGGGAGCCATCAGAATTTTCATTTAAGGTTTCATATTGCATGTGAAAACTAGGACGTTGTCCAGCAGTCCCGAAGGCAGCTCTTAATTTAAATTCTTCAATTCCTTTAATATTTACGTCTTTGGTGAGCCTATAGGCACCTGAGAATCTAAAATAGGGATGCCATCTTTCATCGGAGCCAAATAGTGAAGAACCGTCATAACGAAATAGTCCATCAAAGATATATCGATCTTTATAAACAAAGGATGCAATGGCAAAATAATTAACCGCTCGAATTTCTTCAAGATAAGTATCTTCTTCTATGATTGATTCATCAGGGTTTTCAGGGTTAACTGTAGTTTCGTTATTAAACCAATCAAAGTGTTCATCTTCATATAAATAGCTCAATTTTCCTTTAAAAACCAATTCATCCCATGCTTGAGAAAAATTGATAGTGGCTTTATAGTTTTGATTAAGGATTGAAGAATTATATTTATAATCAATACGTTGCGATTGTTGAGGAGAATCATCATCACCCATCCTCACATAAGTTCCATCAGGAGTCAGTTCGGTATTTTCATATTTTTGTGATTCAAAAGAATAGGAAGCCTCAACGTTCATCCAATTGGTAATATCCCATTTTAATTTATAGTTACCTAAAAATCTGTTTTTAGTTGAATTTTCTTCAATTTTCCATAATTTGTAAAGAGGGTTCCCAAATTGTGTATTCCAATTATTGGGGAAGTAATCATATTTTTGCCCATCAGAATTATTTTTAAATAAATCTACATCAGGTTCCATCATCAATACAGCAAAGAAGGTGCCGCTACCACCCATAAAATTATTGGAAGTTTCAATATAATTATTACTTGTTGAAAATCGTATTTTGTCGGTTATACGATAATCAAAATTACCACGTATACTTTTCCGTTTATATCCTCCTGTTTCAATAATAACGCCTTGGTCAGCATTGTTTTCAAAAGATAGATACGTATTGGTTTTATTTGTTTTATACCCTAATCCTAAATGAGTTGTATAAGATGTGCCATCAGTGAACATCGCTTTTTGGTGATTGTTATTTACTCTATAGGGTAAATCCATATAATGATCGGGTTTTTCATTTCTATTTCCAATAATATTGGGATTCCAACCGGAAACATACCCTTCGGGATACTCAACACCATCATATTTGGTAAAAGTAGTTGCATCAAGCCAATCCGGAGATAACATATAAGGATGAGATTGCGACAACTCTAAATACTTTGCTAAGCGTTGTATTTCTACACGATTTCTAAGAGAGACTGTCAGTTTCCCTTGTTCATTTTTCTTACCTCTTTTCGAAGTAATAACCACCACACCATTACCAGCTTTTGAGCCATATAAAGATGAAGCGGCAGCACCTTTTACAACCTCAATAGATTCTATATCATCTACATTTATATCAGCTAATGACCCCTGTACCTGTACCCCATCAACTATAATCAGAGGTGTTTGGTTTCCAAGTATATTGGTAGCGCCACGCAGGTTTATATTAGAACCAGAGCCTGGTGAACCACTTAACGATGTGATACTAACACCTGCCATTTTTCCTGAAAGTGCCGAAGAAACAGAAGATTGTGGTACATTATTAATATCATCAGCTTTAATTTTAGTAACGGATACTGACATTTTCCTCTTAGAAGTTCCGGCAGCAACTCCTGCAATAATCACTTCATCCAACATATTAGACGAAGGGAGCATTTTTACTTGTAAAAAAGTTTTATTACCAACTAGTATTGATTGATTTTCAAAACCCATATATGAAAAAACCAAATAATCTGTAGCTGTTGCTTGTATACTAAAATTACCTTCAAAATCAGTTGTAGTTCCATTTTGAGAATCTTTGATGATGATATTTACCCCGGGTAATGGGCTGTCATATTCATCGGTAACATTTCCTGTAACAACTGTTGATTTTTTTACAACTTTTTTGTTATTTATCCTTTTTAGGGCCTTATGACGAACTAAAATCTCATTTCCATTAATTCGATACTCTAATTCTAAACCCTTAAAGGCAATTTGTATAATATTTTCTACTTCCACGTTAGAAACATCAATTTTCACTTTTTTATTAATGTCTTTTAAGTTATTACTATAGAAAAAACGATAATTGCTTTTTTTAGAAATTAATGTAAAAAGGTCTTTTATACTAGATTCTTGTGATATTGTCAATTTGTTAAACTGTTCTGGCTTAAATTTTTCACTAATTATTTGATTAGCAAAAAGATTATGTGATAGCATTGAAAAAAGAACAACTAAGAAACTTATTCGTTTAAGCCACTTTTGTATCTGTTGAATTGTAGATATGTCCATATTATCGTTGTATAATTGATTAGTTTTTATCTAAATTTAGTCGGATAGTATTATTTTGAATAGTATAATTTACATTTTCAGTATACTGTATTTTTTGTAAGAAATGTATCAATCCATCTTCTTTATTAATACTACCAGTAAATTGAAGGTGTTTGATAGTAGGTTCTTCAATTATAAATTGAGTTCCATACCATTTTCCTACTTTTAAAAGTATTGAATCTAATGTTTCATTTGAGAAATATAATTGTTCTGCAGTCCAAAGAAGTGTATCACTTAAAGCTGCTTTTCCAACAATTAATTCTGCATTTTCTTTATATATTGTGGCTTGTTGCCCTGGCTGAATATACTGACTTTTATTTTGAGAATTCGTAACTTTCACGGATCCATCTACAAGAGCCAAACTTGTGAAATTATTTTCATGATAGTTAGAAATATTAAAAGATGTTCCAAATACTTCAATATCCATGTCAGAAGCGCGAATTTTAAAAGATTGACTATTTATATGTGACACATTAAAGAGTGCTTCCCCTTCTATAAGAACATTTGTAGTCTTACCATCTCTATTGTTGTTAAAACAAATATGAGAGCCTCCATTAAGCTTTATTTTTGTTCCATCTACCAGCACTAATTTATATTGTTTATCTTGAGGAATCCATAATTGATAATTGTTTGTTAGTTTTTTTGTATTTTTTTTGGTTGCAATGAAACTAATTTCTTTGCTATTTATATTAATAAACAAACTATTGTCAGTTAGCCATCTTTGATTTGTGCTTTCTGTTATTTTGTAAAAAACACCTTTTTCAGTTTCTAATAAAATGTCTTTATCATTGTACTGTGTTGCAGTAAGATATTTATCGAAATTAATATTTGTAGTATGTTTAAAAGAGATAACTCCAATAATTATAGCAATTAATGTAAAAAGGACTGAATAAATAGAGATGTTTTTGAAGGAAAACGGATTACTTTTTTTATGTAAATCAATATTAGATACTTCTAAAAGTTGAATATACTTTTGTTGTATAAATTCTGGTGATTTGTCTTTCTGACTTTTCATGGATAATAAATCGAATCTCTGTATTTATAATGAAGAGTCAAAAAGTGAGTTTTGTACTATATGAAAACTGTTAAATTTTGCAGTTAGCTTAAACAAAATTAAAAACGAAGGTAGAAACTTCTTAGAATGAAGTTTGGAAAGGCTTTTTTCTTAGTTTTTTGATAGCATTATTGAGTGTGTTTCTTACAGTTTGGTATTCTAAGCCTAAAGATTCAGCAATTTCCATATTTTTAAAGCCTTGGAAGTACTTTAGATGTATTATCTCATTTTCACGAGGACTTAATTTTTGTAAGAACTTATAAAGCTCAGTTAGGATAGATTCTTTAGATGATGTATTATGTTCTGAACTTAAATTAGGATCTATTTGTTGGAGTACAATTTTTTTTGATGTATTGGCATTGGTAATAAGGTTTCGTAAACTAACAAACAAATATGCTTTCACATTTTTTACACGATTAATAGATTTTCTATGTTGTAAGATATATAGAAATAAGTTTTGAATACAATCTTCAACTTCATCGGGCGTTAAATACATTAGTCCAAACGTATATAAACGTTGGTAATTTGTTTCGTAGATTTCTTGAAATGAAGTCATATCTCCCTCAATGAACTGTTCCCACAACAGTTCAGGAGAGGTTTCATTTGTAAACAGTGGAAATTCACGAGCCATACGATTCTTTTAAATTAAAAAGAACATTAGTGTCTTTAAGTTTCAAAGCTACAAAAATAATAATAATTTGTTTGTAACAATTGTTTTAATAATAAGTATTTTTGTATAATAATTGATTAAATATTATAATATGAAATTATCAAAACTTATTACATTTTTCATCGTATTTTGGTTTTTTATAGCCTGTACTATCAATCCGACAAAATCAACTCAAAAAGACATGATAAATAATCCGTTACTGTCCCAGTGGGAAACTCCTTTTGGAGTGCCACCATTTGATCAAATAAAAAATGAACATTATTTACCTGCTTTCTACAGAGGAATAGAAGCAGCTCAAAAAGAGATAGATTTAATTGCAACTAGCGTAAAAACACCAAGTTTTAAAAACACAATTGAAGCTTTTGAGTTAAGTGGAAGTTTATTGACCACAATCCGTAAAGTTTTTTATGCCGTCAACGGGGCGAATACCAATGATAAATTAAAGAATATCGCCAAAGAGATTGCGCCAAAATTAGCCGCTCATAGAGATAATATCATGTTGAATGAAAAACTATTTCAACGTGTTAAGACGGTTTATGACCAAAAAGAAAATTTAGATTTAACTGCTGAGGAGAACAAATTATTAGAAGAAACATACAAGAGTTTTGTGCGTGCAGGGGCTAATGTAATAGCTGGTAAAAAAGAACGTCTGCGAGAAATAAATGCGCATTTGGCCACTTTAGCACAACAGTTTGGCGAAAATGTATTGGATGAAACGAATAGTTTTGAGTTATATGTTGATGCGAAAAAAGATTTGGGAAACCTCTCTGAAGGTCTGTGTGCAAATGCGAGCGAAGAAGCAAAGAGAAGAGGTCGTGAAAATGGGTGGTTGTTTACGCTACAACGCCCAAGCATCAATCCTTTTTTAGTAGCATCTCCTAATCGAAATTTACGAAAAAGAATCTTTGATGGCTATGCGTTAAGGGGAGCTAACAACAATAAACAAGATAATAAAGCCATTGTATCAGAGATGGTTTCTTTACGTGTAGAGAAAGCAAAATTATTAGGTTTTGATACGCATGCGGATTACGTATTGTCAAATAGTATGGCCAAAACACCTAAAGCAGTTCTTGATTTTCTAGACAAGCTTTGGAGTCCTGCTTTGGAGATGGCAAAATCAGAACGTACTGCATTAGCTGATAAAATGAAAAGTGAAGGGGTAAATGAAACTTTTAGGGGAAGTGATTGGCGTTATTATGTGGAAAAAGTTCGTAAGGAACGTTATGATTTTAATGAAGAGGAAACACGTCCTTATTTTGAATTTACGGCAGTATTACAAGGAGCGTTTACTTTAGCAAATAAACTTTTTGGTTTACAATTTGTTAAAAAGAGTGACATCCCAATTTGGCATAAAGACCAGCAGGTATTTGAAGTCTTAGAAGCTGATGGAACACATGTGGGTATCTTGTATATGGATTTCTTTGCAAGAGAAAGCAAAAGAGGAGGAGCTTGGATGAATAGCCTACGGTCACAATCTAAAGTAGCCGGAAAAATGATTACGCCAATAATTACGAATAACTTTAATTTTCCAGCACCGACAAAAGACACTCCTTCACTTTTATCCTTTAGTGAAGCACAAACCGTATTTCATGAATTTGGACACGGTTTACACGGTTTGCTTTCCGATGTGACCTATGAATCTTTATCCGGAACCAATGTCCCAAGAGATTTTGTTGAATTTCCATCGCAGGTAATGGAAAATTGGATGAGTCAACCTGAAATGCTTCAATTGTATGCCAAGCATTATAAAACGGGTGAAGTTATTCCGATGCAATTAGTGAACAAGATGAATGAAGCTGCAAAATTTAACCAAGGTTTTGCAACTGTAGAATATATGGCCGCGGCTTATTTAGATATGTATTGGCATTCAATATCAGATACTGACAAACGTGATGTACACCAATTTGAAAATGAGATGATGCGTAGAATTGATCTTATAGAAGAAATTTTACCACGCTATAAAAGCACTTATTTTCAACATATATTTTCGGGAGGTTATTCTTCGGCTTATTATAGTTATTTGTGGTCAGAAGTTTTAGATGCCGATGCTTTTGCGGCTTTTACGGAAACCGGAGATATTTTTAATCCTGAGATTGCTAAGAAGTACCGGACATTAATCAGTAAAGGAGGAACTGAAGACGGGATGGAATTGTACAAAGCTTTTAGGGGTAGAGCTCCTAAAATTACATCGCTTTTAGCAAAGAAAGGATTTTAAAGATAGATTCGTAAGCAATACAACGATTTTAAATAAGTGATAGAAGAAGATTTTTATTACTTTGGCTCAAAAATTAATTCGTGTTATCCTGAAAAAAATCTTAAGAGATAAAAAAAACCATCTGTCCTAGACAGATGGTTTTTGATAATAAAGTTGTAACTATAAATATTAAATCACTTTGACA
>JAOZTK010000011.1 GCA_029942185.1 Flavobacteriaceae bacterium | reverse complement strand
TTTTATTACCTAAAAGAGACATTGATAAAGATTTCTTAATGCCGGTTGAGGATGTATTTACGATTACAGGTCGTGGTACGGTTGCAACAGGACGTATAGAAAGTGGTATCGCTTTAACAGGTGATTCAATTGATATCATAGGTATGGGAGCAGAAAAATTAAAGTCTACCATAACAGGAGTAGAGATGTTCCGTAAGATATTAGATAGAGGTGAAGCCGGAGATAATGTAGGTCTTTTATTAAGAGGTATCAGTAAAGAGGAAGTAAGTAGAGGGATGGTTCTTTGTAAACCGGGCTCTGTTACGCCTCATGCAAAATTTAAAGCAGAGGTTTATATCCTCAAAAAAGAAGAAGGTGGTCGTCATACACCATTCCACAACAACTATCGTCCACAGTTCTATGTTAGAACTACTGACGTAACAGGAACAATTATGTTACCTGATGGAGTTGAGATGGTAATGCCCGGAGATAACTTGACAATATCTGTTGAGTTGCACCAAGCAATTGCACTAAATGTAGGTTTACGTTTTGCAATTAGAGAAGGTGGTAGAACTGTAGGAGCTGGCCAGGTTACTGAAATGATGTAAACTAAACCGTAGTCTAAACAATACAAAGGTGTCCTGATATATACAGGATACCTTGTGTTGTATAATATAATAGGTGTTTAATAAACATTCTATTTACGGGTGTAGCTCAGTTGGTAGAGCACTAGTCTCCAAAACTAGGTGTCGGGAGTTCGAGCCTCTCCACCCGTGCTAATTAATGGAGAATGTTGTTGGCGAGAAGTTTATACTGAGGAATGAAGATGAGTCGAGGGAAGCCTCTCTACCTATATACTTATAAACAATAAGTCAGTAAAAGATATTTTCAAAATATTCAAAATAGTAAATCAATGAACATCGTAACTTACGTTAAGGAATCATATAGGGAATTGACAAACAACATGACGTGGATTTCTTGGGATGAAGCTCAAAAATCTACCACAGTTGTTATTATATTTACAGTTTTGTTTGCTTTAGCTGTCTTTGCGGCAGATAAAGTATTCCAAACTTTATTAAAGAATTTATTCCAATTATTTTAGAAACTAGCTATGTCTGATTTTATTAAGAAATGGTATGTGGTTAAAGCCGTAGGAGGTCAAGAAAATAAAGTAAAAGATTATCTTGAAACTGAAATTACACGTCTTAATCTTTCCGATTATATAGAAACCGTTTTAGTTCCTACTGAAAAAGTAATACAGATACGAAAAGGAAAAAAATACAATAAAGAACGTGTGTATTTTCCCGGATATGTGATAATTCAGGCGAATCTCAGTGGGGAAATCCCACATATAATTAGAGCTATACCCGGAGTAATAGGGATGTTAGGAGAAGTAAAAGGCGGAGACCCGGTTCCTTTAAGACAAACTGAGATCAACAGAATGTTGGGTAAAGTAGATGAATTAGCGATAGCAAACGAAAATGTTGTAATTCCATTTATAGAAGGAGAAACAGTAAGAGTAATTGATGGAGCCTTTAACGGTTTTGAAGGAACCATTGAAAGAATACACGAAGAGAAAAGAAAACTTGAAGTAATGGTTAAGATTTTCGGAAGAAAAACACCACTCGAGTTAAGTTATATGCAAGTTGAAAAAGTATAATTAAGTATAATAAGTGTTACATGATAAATCGATTTAGCTCTGAGCTTCCAATTTAAGGAGTATAAATCATAACATTTTAATTTATAAAAATGGCAAAAGAAATCGGTAAGGTAGTAAAATTACAAGTACGTGGAGGAGCCGCAAATCCTTCGCCACCTGTAGGTCCTGCTTTAGGTGCGGCTGGTGTTAATATTATGGAGTTCTGCAAGCAATTTAATGCTAGAACTCAGGACAAAATGGGTAAAGTATTACCTGTGGTGATTAGTGTTTATAAAGATAAATCATTTGATTTTGTCGTTAAAACACCACCGGCAGCTGTCCAAATATTAGAAGCAGCTAAAATAAAGAAAGGATCGGGTGAACCGAACAGAACCAAAGTAGCGACAGTTACTTGGGATCAATTAAGAACTATTGCTGAAGGTAAAATGGTAGATTTAAATGCATTTACCGTTGAGTCTGCTATGAAAATGATGGCAGGAACAGCACGTTCAATGGGTGTAAAAGTAAAAGGAAAAGCTCCTTTTTAAATTAATTTTAAATGTTATTTAATAATGGCAAAATTAACTAAGAAACAAAAAGTAGCTTATTCTAAACTTGATAATACTCAAACTTATTCACTAGTTGAAGCAGCTAAAGTTTTAAAGGATATAACAAGTGTAAATTTTGATGCCACTGTAGATTTGGCAATAAGATTAGCAGTTGATCCGAGAAAAGCAGATCAATTAGTAAGAGGTGTGGTTTCATTACCACATGGAACGGGTAAAGATGTCAAAGTATTAGCAATAGTTACACCTGACAAAGAAGCAGAAGCGAAAGAAGCGGGTGCAGACTTTGTAGGTTTAGATGAATACCTCACAAAAATTAAAGGAGGTTGGACAGACGTCGACGTAATTGTTACCATGCCTAGTGTTATGGGTAAATTAGGTCCTTTAGGTAGAATATTAGGACCTAGAGGTTTAATGCCTAACCCAAAGACAGGAACAGTAACTATGGATATTGGAAAAGCAGTTACTGCTGTAAAAGCCGGTAAAATTGATTTTAAAGTCGATAAAACCGGGATTATACATGCAGGAGTTGGAAAAATTTCCTTTGACGCCGATAAGATTGCTGAAAATGCAAATGAATTATTACAAACAATTATTAAATTGAAACCTGCTACGGCAAAAGGGGACTATATGAAAAGTGTTTTCATAACAAGTACCATGAGCCCAAGTATCGGTATTGATATTAAGTCACTAAGTTAAATTTTATTCAAATGACAAGAGAAGAAAAATTACAAGTAATTGAAGATTTGACTACTGTATTGGCTGATAATAATATCATTTATTTAGCAGATATTTCAGGATTGAATGCTTCAAACACATCTGATTTAAGAAGAGCGTGTTTCAAGAAGAATGTTAAACTTTCAGTAGTTAAAAACACATTGCTTGCAAAAGCAATGGAGAAATCAGATAAAGATTTTGGCGAATTACCGGAAACATTAAAAGGAAATACTTCTTTGATGATTTCAGAAACAGGAAATGCGCCCGCTAGAGTAATTAAAGAATTTCGTAAAAAAGCAAAATCTGAGAAACCCGTACTAAAAGGAGCTTTTATAGAAGAAGCCATTTATGTAGGAGATGATTTACTAGAATCACTAGTTGACATCAAGTCTAAAGAAGAGCTTATTGGAGATCTTATTATGTTGTTACAATCACCGGCTAAAAATGTTATTTCAGCATTGCAATCGGGTGGAGGTAAACTAGCAGGAATCCTAAAAACTTTATCTGAAAAATAATACACACACTAAATAAACTAATAAACAAAATTTTTAAAACGAAGTAAAATGGCAAATTTAAAAGATTTCGCAGAGCAATTAGTCAACCTAACGGTAAAAGAAGTAAATGAGTTGGCAGGTATTTTAAAAGAAGAATATGGCATTGAGCCCGCAGCAGCAGCTGTAGTGGCCGGACCTGCAGCAGGCGGTAGTGAAGGAGATTCCGTTGAGGAACAAACAGAATTTGATGTAATATTAACAGCAGCCGGACAATCAAAATTGGCAGTCGTTAAGTTGGTGAAAGAATTAACAGGTCTTGGCTTAAAAGATGCTAAAGGCGTTGTTGATAGTGCACCGGCAGCTATCAAAGAAGGTGTATCTAAAGATGAAGCAGAAGGTTTGAAAAAATCTTTAGAAGAAGCAGGAGCAGAAGTAGAGCTAAAATAAGCTTTTCCAGCCCTAAATAGTAAAGGTTTAGGTCTTTCGTTTTTACTACGAAATGACCTAAACCATTTTGCGTATATATTCGTTCTTTTCTAATTAAAAACTTTTTTCCATTGGCAACTCGTACAGCAACTGAAAGAATTAATTTTGCAACAGCACAATTAACAACTCCATATCCTGATTTCTTAGATATTCAAATCAAATCATTTCAGGATTTTTTCCAACTACAAACTAAAGCAGAAGAACGTGATAACGAAGGTTTGTACAAGACATTTTCCGAAATATTTCCGATTACAGACACACGTAATCAATTTGTATTAGAATTTCTGGATTATTTTGTAGATCCTCCTCGCTATTCAATTCAAGAATGTATCGAAAGAGGTCTAACCTATAGCGTACCGCTTAAAGCAAGATTAAAATTATATTGCACGGATCCTGAACACGAAGATTTTGAAACCGTTGTTCAAGATGTCTATCTGGGAGCAATTCCTTATATGACGGATAGTGGTTCGTTTGTAATCAACGGTGCTGAACGTGTTATCGTTTCACAACTTCATCGTTCTCCGGGTGTATTTTTTGGACAGTCATTCCACGCAAACGGAACAAAATTATACTCTGCAAGAGTTATCCCTTTTAAAGGTTCTTGGATTGAATTCGCAACGGATATTAATCACGTAATGTACGCGTATATAGATCGAAAGAAAAAATTACCCGTTACGACATTATTCCGCGCAATTGGATACGAACGCGACAAAGATATTTTGGAAATATTTGATTTGGCAGAGGAAATTAAAGTTTCTAAAGCTGGATTAAAAAGAATACTTGGAAGAAAAACCGCAGCACGTATTTTAAAAACATGGTTTGAAGATTTTGTGGATGAAGATACCGGAGAAGTGGTGTCTATTGAACGAAATGAAATAATATTTGACAGAGATACAGTTATAGAAAAAGAACATATTGATGCTATTATTGATTCCGGTTCTAAAACAATTTTATTACACAAAGAAGACAATTTATTAGCGGATTATGCAATTATTCACAATACTTTGCAAAAAGATCCAACCAATTCAGAAGTAGAAGCGGTTGAACATATATACAGACAATTACGTAATGCTGAACCGCCTGATTATGACACTGCGAAAGGAATTATTGATAAATTATTCTTTTCGGAGCAACGCTATAACTTAGGAGAGGTTGGGCGTTTTAGGATGAATAAAAAATTAGAGTTAGATGTTGATATCGATGAACGTGTATTGACAAAACTTGATATTATAACAATTATAAAGTATCTGATTGAATTAATTAATTCAAAAGCAGAAGTAGATGATATTGATCACTTGTCAAACCGTCGTGTACGTACTGTTGGAGAGCAATTAGCCAATCAATTTGGAGTTGGTTTATCGCGAATGGCACGTACTATTCGTGAACGAATGAACGTTCGAGATAACGAGGTATTTACACCTATTGATTTGATTAATGCCAAAACATTATCTTCGGTAATTAATTCATTTTTTGGGACCAATCAGTTATCTCAGTTTATGGATCAAACCAATCCGATAGCAGAAATAACACATAAAAGACGTTTGTCGGCTTTAGGTCCGGGAGGTCTTTCCAGAGAACGTGCCGGTTTTGAAGTTCGTGATGTGCATTTTACACATTACGGGAGATTGTGTCCAATTGAGACACCTGAAGGACCAAATATTGGTCTGATATCTTCACTGGCGGTTTATGCCAAAGTAAATAATCTAGGATTTATTGAAACGCCCTATAGAAAAGTGGCAGATGGAGTTGTAGATGTTAAGAACGAACCTATTTATCTAAGTGCTGAAGAAGAAGAAGGAATGAATATTGCACAATCAAATATGCAAATTGATAAAGCTGGTAAATTCCTGAATTCTCGAATAATTGCACGTCAAGAAGGTGATTTCCCCGTAGTTGGGGCTGAAGATATTAACTATATGGATGTCTCACCAAATCAAATTGCGTCTATATCGGCTTCTTTAATTCCATTTTTAGAACACGATGATGCGAATCGTGCGTTGATGGGTTCTAACATGATGCGACAAGCCGTACCACTTCTTAAACCTGAATCACCTATAGTGGGAACAGGCTTGGAAAGAAGAGTTGCGCAAGATTCTCGTATTTTGATAAATGCTGCAGGTAAAGGTAAAGTTGAATACGTTGATGCAGAAAAAATTATTATTAAATACGATCGTTCTGATGATATCAGAGCCGTAAGCTTTGAACCTGACGAAGTTATTTATAAATTGACAAAGTTTCAAAAAACAAATCAAAGTACAATTATTAACTTAAAACCTATTGTTAGAAAAGGGGATCGAGTGGTAAAAGGACAAGTGCTTTGTGAAGGCTATGCAACCGAGAGTGGAGAATTGGCTCTAGGTCGTAACATGAAAGTGGCATTTATGCCGTGGAAGGGCTTTAATTTTGAGGATGCCATTGTGATTTCCGAAAGAGTTGTTCGGGAAGACATATTTACTTCTATTCATATTGATGAGTATTCTTTAAATGTTCGAGACACAAAACTTGGAACTGAGGAATTGACAAATGATATTCCAAATGTAAGTGAAGAAGCGACAAAAGATCTCGATGAAAATGGAATGATTCGTATAGGAGTTGAGGTGAAACCCGGAGATATTCTCATCGGTAAAATTACACCTAAAGGAGAATCGGATCCAACACCGGAAGAAAAGCTGTTACGTGCTATTTTTGGAGATAAGGCAGGAGATGTAAAAGACGCTTCTCTTAAAGCTTCGCCTTCTTTGCGAGGTGTTGTGGTCGATAAAAAACTTTTCCAAATTGCCGTTAAAGATAAATTGAAACGAGCAAAAAATAAAGTTGATATTGCAAAATTAGAAGTGCTGTATGAGACGAAGTTTGAGGATCTTAGAAAATATTTGATAGAGAAACTTTTTAAATTGGTAAATGGAAAAACCTGTCAAGGTGTACAAAATGATTTAGGGGAAGATATTCTCCCTAAAGGTAAGAAATTTACCCTAAAGATGCTAGGTACTGTTGAAGATTTTGCTCACCTAACAAAAGGGACTTGGTCAACTAGTAACGAATTAAATGGGTTTGTATCAGAACTTTTACATAATTACAAGATAAAATTAAACGATTTACAAGGATCTTTAAGACGTCAGAAATTTACAATTACAGTAGGAGATGAGTTAGCTAAAGGAATTATAAAGCTGGCAAAAGTTTACATCGCTAAAAAACGTAAATTGAAAGTAGGTGATAAAATGGCGGGACGTCATGGTAACAAAGGTATTGTTGCTCGTATCGTACGTGAAGAAGACTTACCTTTCTTAGAAGATGGAACACCTGTTGACATTGTATTGAATCCATTAGGAGTACCTTCTCGTATGAATATCGGTCAGATTTATGAAACGGTTCTTGGATGGGCAGGTCAGAAATTAGGACAAAAATATGCAACTCCAATTTTTGATGGAGCTACTTTAGATCAAATAAATGCTTTAACGGATGAAGCAAATGTCCCTAGATTTGGCCATACTTATTTGTATGATGGTGGAACCGGTGAGCGATTTGATCAACCGGCTACTGTTGGTATAATTTATATGATTAAATTAGGGCACATGATTGAGGATAAAATGCATGCTCGTTCAATTGGACCTTATTCACTTATTACACAACAACCGCTAGGTGGTAAAGCACAATTTGGTGGACAAAGATTTGGTGAGATGGAAGTTTGGGCGCTCGAAGCCTATGGTGCTTCTAGTATTTTACGTGAAATTTTAACTGTAAAATCAGATGATGTTAAGGGTAGAGCCAAAACATACGAAGCAATCGTTAAAGGTGAACCTATGCCTGAACCAGGTTTACCGGAATCATTCAATGTATTGATGCACGAATTGAAAGGTTTAGGTTTAGATGTTACTTTAGACGAATAAGTCAACTAATTAGACAATCATTATGGCAAGAATAAACGAAAAATATACCGTAAAAAAATTCAATAAAATTTCAATTGGCTTGGTGTCTCCTGAAAAGATTCTAAAGGAATCAAGAGGTGAGGTTATAAAACCGGAAACAATTAATTACAGAACACATAAACCCGAACGAGATGGTTTGTTTTGTGAACGGATTTTTGGCCCTATAAAAGACTATGAATGTGCTTGTGGTAAATACAAGAGAATCCGTTATAAAGGGATTGTTTGTGATAAGTGTGGTGTAGAGGTAACGGAGAAAAAAGTACGTAGAGAACGTGTAGGGCATATTAATTTGGTAGTGCCTGTTGCTCATATTTGGTATTTTAAATCATTACCCAATAAAATGGGATATCTCTTAGGGTTGCCCTCTAAGAAATTAGACATGATTATCTACTACGAACGTTATGTCGTAATTCAACCGGGGATTGCCAAAAATATTGAAGGAGAACCTATCCAAAAGATGGATTTTTTGACTGAAGAAGAGTACATGGATGTCATGGAATCTCTGCCACAAGAAAATCAATATTTGGATGAAACAGACCCTGATAAGTTTATCGCTAAGATGGGTGCCGAATGTTTGATTGATTTACTGTCGAGACTTAATTTAGATGAGCTTTCTTATGAGTTAAGAGACAAAGCAAATAATGAAACTTCTAAACAACGTAAAACAGAAGCATTAAAACGTTTAAAAGTTGTTGAAGCTTTCCGTGATTCAAAAAAGACAAGAAAAGATAGAGAGAACAGACCGGAGTGGATGATAATGAAAGCCGTTCCAGTTATACCGCCTGAATTACGACCTTTAGTACCACTTGATGGTGGGCGTTTTGCGACATCAGATTTAAATGATTTATATCGTCGTGTAATAATTCGTAACAATCGTTTAAAAAGATTGATGGAGATTAAAGCTCCTGAAGTTATATTGCGTAATGAAAAGCGAATGTTGCAAGAATCAGTTGATTCATTATTTGACAACACACGTAAATCATCAGCGGTAAAAACAAGAAATAACAGACCTTTAAAATCCTTATCAGATTCATTAAAAGGAAAACAAGGAAGATTCCGTCAAAATTTATTAGGAAAAAGGGTTGATTATTCTGCCCGTTCTGTAATTGTTGTGGGACCAAATCTTAAACTGCATGAATGTGGTATTCCAAAAGATATGGCTTCCGAATTATACAAACCTTTTGTAATCCGTAAATTGATTGAAAGAGGTATTGTAAAAACAGTAAAAACAGCAAAGAAAATTATTGACCGAAAAGAGCCTGTCGTATGGGATATTTTGGAAAGTGTCATTAAAAATCATCCTGTTTTACTCAATCGTGCCCCGACCTTGCACAGACTAGGTATTCAAGCTTTTCAACCTAAACTGATTGAAGGGAAAGCCATTCAATTGCACCCGTTAACTTGTACGGCTTTTAATGCCGACTTTGATGGTGACCAAATGGCAGTGCATTTACCTTTAGGACCTGAAGCAATTCTTGAAGCACAATTATTATTACTGGCATCTCATAGTATATTAAATCCTGCGAATGGTGCTCCTATTACAGTTCCTTCACAAGACATGGTTTTGGGTCTCTACTATATGACCAAGGAACGTAAGTCGACAAAAGACAATAAAATAAAAGGAGAAGGAATGACTTTTTATTCTCCTGAGGAAGTAACCATCGCTTTTAATGAAAAAGTAGTTGATTTAAATGCTGTGGTAAAAGTTCGTACGCAAGATTTGGATGAAAAAGGTGCGTTGGAAACACGAATTATTGAAACGACAGTGGGTCGTGTTTTATTTAACGAAGTGGTTCCTAAAGAAGCAGGTTATATCAACGAGGTTTTAAATAAAAAATCTTTGCGTGATATTATTGGAAATATTTTAAAACTTACTGATATACCCACTACTGCAGAGTTCTTAGATGAAATAAAAACAATGGGTTATAGTTTTGCTTTTAAAGGAGGGCTGTCCTTTAGTTTAGGGGATATTATTATTCCAAAAGAAAAGAAGACTATGGTTGCTGAGGCAATGAAAAAAGTAGATACAATCATTGAAAATCACAATTTTGGTTTGTTAAGTCAAAAAGAACGTTACAATCAAGTGATTGATGTTTGGACTGCTGCAAATAATGAATTGACAGAATTATCCATGAAACGTTTACGAGAAGATCAACAAGGATTTAACTCGGTATATATGATGTTGGATTCAGGAGCTCGGGGTTCGAAGGATCAAATTCGTCAGTTAACAGGTATGCGTGGTTTGATGGCAAAACCAAAAAAATCTACAGCAGGAGGTGGAGATATTATCGAAAATCCAATTATCTCTAACTTTAAAGAAGGTTTGTCGATTTTAGAATACTTTATTTCTACACACGGTGCACGTAAAGGACTTGCGGATACTGCTTTAAAAACGGCAGATGCTGGTTATTTAACTCGTAGATTAGTAGATGTTTCACAAGATGTCATTATTAATATAAATGATTGTGGGACACTTCGTGGTTTAGAAGTTTCAGCCTTAAAGAAAAATGACGAAGTAGTTGAATCGTTAGGAGAGCGAATTTTAGGAAGAATTTCTTTACACGATATTTATCATCCTCAAACGGATGAGTTATTGGTTGTCGCAGGTGGGATAATTGACGATGAAGCAGTTCTAAAGATTAGTGATTCACCTATAGATACGGTTGAGGTTCGTTCTGCATTAACTTGTGAGGCAAAAAGAGGAATATGTGCGAAGTGTTATGGACATAGTTTGGCGACAAACAAAATGGTTCAAAAAGGTGAGGCTGTAGGAGTTATTGCTGCACAGTCTATTGGAGAGCCGGGTACACAGTTGACTTTACGTACTTTCCACGTAGGTGGTGTTGCGGGTAATATTTCTGAAGAAAATAAGATAGTTTCTAAGTTTGACGGAAAATTTGAAGTGCCGGAATTGAGAATAGTAGAGGCTGATATTTCTGAAACTTCTGAAACTTCTGAATTAATGAACGATCTTAAACAAAAGAAATATATGGTTATTTCTAGAACTGCTGAACTTAAAATTATTGATTCAAATACAGGTCTTGAGTTGAGTAAAAAGAATATACCTTATGGGGCTGAATATTTCTTAACAGGTAAAAAGACCATTAAAAAGGGTGATGTTGTTTGTCAATGGGATCCACATAACGGGGTAATTGTATCTGAATTTTCCGGAAAAATACAATTTGAAAATATTGAAAAAGGAATCAATTTTAAAGTTGAAATTGATGAGCAAACTGGATTTAAAGAAAAAATCATCACGGACTCAAAAAGGAAAACGAAGTTAATCCCTGCTTTGATCATTGTCGATAAAAAAGGAGTGATATTGCGAACTTATAACTTGCCTGTTGGAGCACATTTGAATGTAGATGATGGAAACAAAGTAAGTGCAGGAGAAATTATAGTGAAAATACCGCGTACAGCAGGTAAAGCAGGTGATATTACAGGTGGTTTACCTAGGGTAACGGAGTTGTTTGAAGCTAGAAACCCTTCTAATCCGGCAATTGTATCTGAAGTGGATGGAGTTGTATCCTTCGGAAAGATTAAGAGAGGAAATCGTGAGATAATTGTAGAGACAAAAGCAGGAGATATCAGAAAGTATTTGGTTAAGTTATCCAATCAGATTTTGGTACAAGAGAATGATTTTATTCGAGGTGGAATGCCTTTATCAGATGGAGCCATAACACCGGCAGATATATTGAGGATTCAAGGTCCTAAAAAATTACAAGAGTATTTAGTTAACGAAATACAAGAAGTATATCGTTTACAAGGGGTGAAGATTAACGACAAACATTTTGAAGTAGTCGTTCGCCAAATGATGCTCAAGGTTCAAATCAAAGACTCTGGAGACACCTTATTCCTTGAAAATCAATTAGTTCATAAAAATGATTTTAATGAAGAAAACGACCGTATTTTTGGTATGAAAATAGTTGAAAATGCAGGAGATTCTCAAGAGATTAAATCTGGCCAGTTAATATCGGCACGTCAATTGCGTGATGAGAATTCAGCTTTACGCAGACAGGATAAAAATTTAATTGAAGCAAGAGATGCTAAAACGGCAACTGCAGATCAAGTGGTACAAGGTATTACCAGAGCTTCCCTACAAACGAAATCATTTATTTCGGCAGCTTCTTTCCAAGAAACAACGAAAGTTTTAAACATGGCTGCAGTAAGTGGAAAAATTGATTATTTAGAAGGCCTGAAAGAAAATGTAATTGTCGGTAAAAGAATACCAGCAGGAACAGGTATGCGTGACTACGAGGACTATATCGTAGGCTCGCAACAAGAAATGGATGAAGTTCAACAAGAAATGGATAATTAATATGAGCGAAAATAAAAATCAAAACCAAAAGGGGAAACTAAATATTGAATTACCCGAAGAGATAGCTGAAGGAATTTATTCAAATTTGGCTATTATCAATCATTCAGTATCAGAATTTGTGATTGATTTTATCAGTATTATGCCCGGGAAACCGAAAGCAAAGGTAAAATCACGAATTATTTTAACACCACAACACGCCAAACGATTAGCAAAAGCTTTAGCAGATAATATAAAAAAGTTTGAAAAATCTCATGGTGAGATAAAGGATTATGATAAACATCCTCAAATCCCTATGAATTTTGGACCTACCGGTCAAGCATAATTTAGGATTTGTAGTTTATAAAAACGTTAGTTGTTAATTTTGAAAATTAAAAAACACCAAATTTATTTGGTGTTTTTTTTTGTTTATAAAGGTAAAAATAAAGTATTTTTACAAAAATCAAACGCAATCACAAGCTTATGATCAGAGGCTCATTATTCTTATTCACTATCATTCTTTTTAAAATAAGTTTGTTTGCGCAACAGCAGATTGACTCTGTTCAAAAGATTGAAGAAGTAGTGATTGAGACACGAACAGCATCACTTCCTCTTTCTACAAATTCACACTCAATTTCAATAATAACAGCTAGGGAAATTGAGAAGTTGCCAGTAACTTCTTTAGAAGAAGTACTGCAGCATATCAATGGCGTAGATGTAAGAAGAAGAGGAATAGAAGGTATGCAATCCGATTTGTACATTCGGGGAGGTAGCTTTAATCAGACGCTATTATTGATTGATGGTGTTAAAGTCGACGATTTACAAACAGGACACCATACGATGAATGCTATGATTGACTTGAGCAATGTAGAACGCATTGAAGTAATTAAAGGGGCAGCAGCTCGTGTTTTTGGTTCAAATGCTATGAATGGTGCTATTAATATCATAACAAAAGATCTTACAAAAGATAAAACAGAATTAAGTCTTAGTGCAGGTTCTTACGATAATTATGCAGCTAACATTGCTTATCAAAAAGTTGTAAAAGATGCAAGTATTCGAGTTCAGGTCATCAAACAACAATCAAATGGCTACCGTTTTAATACGGATTTTGACAATTGGAATTCTTTTTTAAAAGCAAAATGGCATACATACGAATTGTTGGCTTCCTATAGTAAACGCGATTTTGGAGCAAACGGCTTTTATGCCAGTCCCGTTTATAAAGATCAATATGAGGAAACAGAAACGAGTTTAATCGCATTAAAAAGAAAATTAAGTATCGCAAAATGGAGTATTCAATCTAGTTTGTATTGGCGATGGAATAAAGACCTGTATTTGTTTTTAAGACAAGACCCGGCATTTTATCGCAATCTACATATAAATAACAAAGTTGGATTTACGATTCATGCAGATCTCTACAATAAAATTGGGGAATTAAGTGTAGGTATAGACATCAATCAAGGTTTTCTGAGCAGTAACAATTTAGGGAATCACAAGCGGTTTTCTACAACTTTATTCGTTGAACAAGCTGTTCATATCATTTCTAACAGACTAAGTGTTACGCCTGGTGTTGCCATAGCTTATTATTCTGATTATAAAACATTTGTTTATCCTGGTATAGATTTTGGGTACAGTGTATCGGATCATTACAAACTGTACTTAAATACAGGTTATACGAGTAGGATTCCCACTTATACCAATTTATATTATACGAGTTCTATAGAGAAAGGCAACCCGGACTTAAAACCAGAAAAAGCACTGACAACTGAAGTAGGAATGTATTTCAATAACAAGCTGCTACAAATAAATGTCGCTGCTTTTACACGTAAAGCTACCGATTTAATCGATTGGACCAAAGAGAATGAAACCGACCCATGGGAAGCCCAAAACTTTAGTAAAATCCTCACAAATGGGTTTGAGTTTGAAGGGAAGTATGGGTTTAAGATACATGAGTTACCCCAGAATATTAATTTGAGTTATACCTATATTTATGATAGTATTAAAGATGTAAACATTCCTTTTTCGAGATACAGTATCAATAGCTATAAGCATCGAGTAATCGGTCAAATCACCACGCAGTTTTTCTCTTTTTTACAACAAATGATCTCCTATGCTTATAACGAACGCACCAATGGCGAAAATTATCATTTGTTCGATGCTTCAATTACTACAAGATTAAAGAATTGGGAGATTTCATATAAAGCAAATAATATTTTCAGTACTGAATATACTGAGACCAATTTGGTACCTATGCCGAAATTTAATTTTATGCTGGAAGTTTCTTATACTTTTTAAATTGGAACAGACCTAAATAATAAGTTTTAAGTCCTATATTTGTAAAGCAGTAAGACATAAGTTATGCATGATAAAAAAGAATTACTCAAAAACATTGCCGGAATTGCCTTAACAGCGGGGCTTGCCATCACAACTCAAGGGAGTTCAAGCCTTATATTAGGAACTTTAAATGGTATTGTAGGTGGCTTGGCCAACAGTTATTTGGATAAAACTGAATTTAGTAAAATAAGCAAACTTTTCCACGATACCGACCCTTCAGAGTTAAATCATGACTTGCAAAAATTAGTGGTTAAAGCAGTAGAATGGTCCATTAAAAATATTGAAATTCTTTATAAAAAAGGGCTGACCGATAAAGTTCAAATTAAAGAAGTAAAGAATTACACGAAAAAACTTCTAGCTGAAGTCCATGTGCTAAATGGAATATTAGCTGAAAAAGACGATTCAATTTATAAAGATATTGAGCATCCAGAAAACGCAGAAGAGCTACTTAATATCTTTGACTTAAAAGTTGAAGAATTCCCAATTATAAATCCGGATAAACCCTACAAAGAATTTTTTAAAAAACACTTCACTTCAAATCTGCAATTGTGCTTTGGAGAGTTGTTGAAAAAGGAAAGTAACAGACCTGCATTGATTGCATATCAAAGAGAAATATATCAAAATATCGATAAGGGTTTAGATAAAATCATCAATCAAAATGATAAAATTCTAGAAAAATTAACGGAAAGTGAAGAAAAAAAGACTTACCGACAACGCAATGAAGAATGGAGAGAAGTTCAAGAAGAAGTAACAAATACAAAACTAGATAGAATTAATCCTGAATTTGAAGCAAGTCTAAACAAGCAATTAGCAGCCATCTCTCAAAACACAGAATTACTCCTCGATATGAGTGGCCGAATAATTGATGATCTGGAAAAAGTAAAAGGTGTTACGAAGAGTTTTAGTAAAGATTTAAAGCAAAATTGGATTTCAAAAAATAAAGTATGGGTGTTTTCATTTATAACTATAGCTTTGTTAGGGATTGTGGGTTTGTTATATATTATCAAGACTTCACCTTTTCAAATGAATGTAAGTTTGACAAAGGATCATTCAATAGCGGTGCACCCCGACTATCCTGCTTTGTCGGAAGTGGCTCGTATCCGTTTTTATTTTCCGGAGGAAACTAAAGAAAAGGAAGTTACTTTTTCTAATGAAATTATTCTGAGTAAAATATCAAATAAATTAAAAGGTTCCCATTGTAAAGCAGAACTTTTAGATAGATATTGGGACTTGTCAAAGGATAGTATCAAAATTAAAAAAGGCTTGATTAGTTTAAATATTCGCCCTAATGAAGAATTAGCGGAGATAAAAGGAAAAGTCATATCTAGAGATGGTCAAACTCTGATTAATAATGCTAAAATAATAGTTGATAATGTTACGGTTACCACTAATGAGTTTGGAGAATTCTATATAAAAGTTCCTATAAATCTAAGAAGAATAAATTATGTAATAAGAGTTGAAAAAGAAGGCTATTTCTCTAAAGAAAAATCATATGTTTCTGGTGATGCTGTTGAAATTTTAATTTCAAAAAAGTAAAAACATGAAAATGAAATTTACATTTTTGATGCTCTTAGCTTTAAGTTGGAATACTTTTTCACAAAGCAAAATAATAGGTACTGTTGTTTATTTAAATAGTGGAAAAAAGCCTGCTGTTGGTGTAGAAATAATAGCAAAAGGTAGCAGTGGAGACTATTCAAAGTCTGAAGGCGATTATATATTAAATTTTCCTCATAATAAAGCAGGAACTACGGTATATCCTGAAATTGGTAATGAAATTGTAATTAATGGCTCGAAAATAAAGAAAATTGAGTTGGTAAACAGTGAAAAATTGGAAGCAGTAAACCTTCCATTAGAGCCAACTTCTGCACCTTTAAAAATCATAGTTTGTCCAAAAGGATATCGAGACGAAGCAGCTAAAAAATATTACAAAATTATTCGAACAGAAGAAAAACGTATATTAAACAAAAAAAACAAGGAACTTATTGCTATAAAAGAAAAGTTAGGAGCTTCACATAACCTAGTGAAAAACTTACAAGATGAAATAGCGCATTTAAAGTCACAAACCAACGATTCCTTAAAAATTTATAAAGAGGCTTTAGAAATAGCCAGTATCAATAGAGATGATGCAAACCAACGGGTTAATGACTTTTTAGATGCCTTAGATGCAGGTATCAAAATAGAAGAAGCTAGAAAAGTATTAGATACTAAAAAAGCATTTATAGAAATAGTAAACAGTGAACATAAAATGCAAGCTGGTATTGAGGAAATTGAAAGAGATGCCAAAAGCCTTGTGAATTTATACAGATTTGAAGAAGCAATTCAAAAATATGATACTTTAAGTATATTACTAAAAAGGAAAATGTATAACCCGATAATGTTAGTTAATAACTTATGGGACGTAGGTGTTTTATGCCAGACTCAAAATTTTAACAAAAAGGGAACACTATATTATATAGAAGCATTGAGTATTTTAAATAAATACAATACAAATAATGATGTAAAGGCAAGTTTGTTAAACAATTTAGGGGCAATCTTTGACAAACAAAATCAGTTTTCTGAAGCTCTAAAAAATTACAATAAAGCATTAGCTATTCAAAGAAAACTTGCTCAAGAAAATTCAGGAAGATATTCACTAGATTTGATAAAATCATTAAATAATTTGGCAAGTCTCTATGCAAAGAGAGATGAATCTAACAAAGCATTAAGTTTATTTACGGAAGCATTACAAATATGTAAAAAAGCTGTACAAGAAAACCCAAAGGACTATTCATCAGAATTAGCACTATTATATAATAATATTGGTACTTATTTCAATCAAATTAAAAAATATTCAGTAGCATTAACTTCTCTTGAAGAGGCTTTAAAAATAAGAAGGAATCTCGCAATTAATGATCCTAAAACACATCTGCCATATGTGTCACTCGCTTTAAATAATATAGGAACATCATATTGGGGTAAAAAAGAAAGTGAACTCGCTATTGAAAAATACAAAGAAGCATTAAAAATAAGAAGAGACCTAGCGGCCGATAATCCTAGAGCTTACCTTCCATATGTTGCTGATACTTCAAATAACTTAGGGAATTTATATTTTATTGAACGGAATGAATTTGAGTTGGCTTCAGAAAGATATAGAGAAGCTTTAACGATATACAATAAACTTAGTATAGATAACCCTAATGTTTATAATTTATTATTCGGACAAGTATGTTATTTTTATTCATATATGAAAAAATGGCAACTCAAAAAGAAATTTGACCCTACAATTAAAAAAGAAGCCTTAGAATTAATAAATCAAGGGAAAAAAGCATTGGAAATATACGATAATTCAAACCCAACTAAGATGGAATTTTTGAATTTTTTTAAAACCTTAGAAAAGTACTTTTTAGATGTGAAAGAGTGAAAAATTAAGACTATTAAAAACGCTCCAATTGGAGCCTTTTATTTACAGTTGCTTTAATAATTCATACACAGCTCTTTTTAATTGTGTGTCTTTTCCTTTTTTCCTTTTTCGTCTAGTGTATTTTCAATTTCTGTGCCTGGAACAGCAGGAGTAAAACCCATGTTTTTTTTGAGTTTTTCACAGACCAATCTCTAAACGGAATACGAACATAAGAACCATCAATTAAAGTTTGCTGGGTAACCTGCAAAAAATGCTTGAGTATGAGCAAAAAGCGAAAGCTGTTTTGGAAAAATAATTAGAATTAAAATATTCGCACTTTCAATTTAATTTTTCATAAAAGACAGAAATAAAACTTGTTCTGTTGTACAAACTAGTTAAATTTTTGTTGTGTTTTCTTTTTTATAAAACAATATCAAAAACCACTATCTTTGCCCTTCTATAAAACTAGAATGAATACGAAAACAAATGTTGCTTTTTACACTTTAGGTTGTAAACTGAATTTTTCGGAAACATCGACCATTGCCCGTGATTTTCAAACGAAGGGATATAATCGTGTTGATTTTGATGGAAAAGCAGATATTTATGTGATTAATACCTGTACGGTTACAAACAATGCTGATAAACGTTTTAAAACAATTGTAAAAACGGCATATAAAAATAATCCTAAGGCTTTTATCATAGCCATTGGCTGTTATGCACAAATCAAACCCCAAGAAATTGCCCAAATAGATAATGTAGATTTAGTATTGGGTGCCCATGAAAAGTTTAAAATCACAGATTATATACATTCGTTGCAAAAGAATGAAATTGCAGAAGTACATTCCTGTGAAATAAATGAAATAACCGATTTTCAAGGGGCTTTTTCCCTGGGAGATCGAACTCGGGCTTTTCTTAAAATACAAGATGGATGTGATTATAAATGCACCTATTGTACGATTCCTTTGGCACGTGGAATCTCACGTAGTGATACGCTTGATCACGTGCTTAAAAATGCGAATGAAATAGCACAAAACGGAATTAAAGAAATTGTCTTAACCGGCGTAAATATCGGCGATTATGGAACAGGAGAAAGGGGAGATAAAAACCACCAACATACTTTTTATGATTTGGTTGTAGCGTTAGATAAAGTTGAGGGAATTGATAGATTCCGTATATCGTCAATCGAACCCAACTTGTTAAAGAATAAAACAATCAATTTTGTGGCAAGCTCCACTAAATTTGTGCCTCATTTTCATATACCGCTTCAATCGGGCAGCGATCTGCTTCTTAAGAAAATGAAAAGACGTTATAAACGTGAATTGTATACGGATAGCGTCTTATACATACATAAACAAATTCCGGATGTCTGTATTGGAGTCGATGTGATTATTGGCTTTCCGGGAGAAACAGATGCGCTTTTTTTAGAAACCTATCATTATTTAAATGAATTGGATATTGCGTATTTACATGTTTTCACCTATTCAGAGCGTCCGAATACAGAGGCAGCAAAAATGAAAGCTGTTGTTCCAAAAGCAGTACGTCATAAGCGCAGTAAAATGCTACGAGCTCTTTCGATTAAGAAGCGACGAGCTTTTTATGAAAGTCAGATTGGAAAGGTGAAAACAGTACTTTTTGAAGGCGAGAATAAAAATGGTTTGATGTATGGATTTACGGAGAATTATGTAAAAGTTAAAACGCAGTTTCAAAAAGACTTGGTCAATACCTTACAGCGCGTAGTTTTAACAAAAATTGATGAAGATGGAGTTGTCTTGTTCGATTGGATAGCGTAACTTTGTAGGGATGCATAAAGAGAAGTTACATATTTATTTTGTTCCTGGTTTAGCGGCAAGTCCTGCTATTTTTGAATTTATTAAACTTCCGGAAGATAGCTATGAAATACATTATATAGCGTGGCTTATTCCGGAAAGACCCGAAGAGACCATCGAAGAATATGCCTTGCGAATGTGTAAAGAAGTAACCCATGTTAATTTTGCTTTGATAGGTGTTTCTTTTGGTGGTGTTATGGTGCAAGAGATGAAAAAAATTATCAATCCTAAGAAGACGATTATTATTTCCAGTATTAAAAATAAGACTGAGATGCCTGCTAGAATGCGTTTTGTAAAAAAAACAAGTGTGCACAAAATATTTCCAATAAATAGCTTTTCAAATATTGAAAAATATGAAAAATATGCTTTTGGAAAGATGTTAAAAGGACGTTTTAAGCTCTACAAAAAATACATGAGTATGCGTGATGAATTGTATTTGCCTTGGGCCATTGATACGATTGTCAATTGGAAACAAGAAACCTCAGACCCTGATGTGTTGCACATACATGGAACGGAAGATTTTATATTTCCTGTTAACAATATAAAGGAATGTGTAAAAGTGACCGGAGGCAGTCATATTATGATTTTGACCCGGGCAAAGAAAATTAATACTCTTTTACAAGAAATGCTATAAGTTATAAGAATCAATATTATGCAAATAGAAGAAACTCCAATAAAAGGTTTAATAGTGATTACTCCAAAAGTTTATAAAGATGATAGAGGCTATTTTATGGAATTCTACAAGCATAAACAATGGTTTGAATTTATAAAAACAGATTTTGTTCAAGACAACGAGTCCCTATCTGAAAGAAATGTATTACGTGGCTTACATTTTCAAAAACCACCTTTTGCACAGGCGAAGTTAGTTCGTGTCACAAGGGGAAGTGTACTCGATGTAGCGGTGGACTTACGAAAATCATCTCCCACTTATGGACATCATTTTAAGATAGTATTAACCGCTGAAAACAAAAAGCAATTGTTTATTCCGGCAGGTTTTGCTCATGGGTTTTTATGTTTGGAGAATGAAACAATATTTACATATAAATGCTCGGCCTATTACAATTCTGAATCTGAAGCTATTTTAGCGTGGAACGATCCGGATTTAGCGATAGATTGGGAGGTCAATACTCCGATGATTTCTGAAAGGGACGCCAAAGGGGAGCGTTTTAGTACCTTTAACACAGTTTTTGAATAATTTTTTAATTTTTTGTTATGAATAAACCCTATAAATTTTTTGTAGTAGTCGGTATAATTTTTCTCGCAGGATTTTTTATAAATGCCATTTCCGGAGATAGCAATTTACAAGACCCGAAGAGTATGAGCAAGTATTATGAGATAAAAGCACTAAAAATGCCAAAGAGGATGCACTTTGCTGGGGAGTACGCACCGCTCAAAAAAAAAGATATATACGAACGTATAGATCGCGAGCTTTTGGTAAACGCATATTGGCAATCTAATGGTTTGTTGATGTTTAAAAGAGCACATAAGTATTTTCCGGTCATTGAACCCATTTTGAAAAAAAACGGAATACCGAATGATTTTAAATATTTAGCTTTAATTGAAAGTGGTTTGCAAAATGTAACTTCTCCTGCAGGAGCTAAAGGTTTTTGGCAAATTATGAAAGGAACCGGTAGAGAGTACGGTATGGAAATCAATGATAATGTAGATGAACGCTATCATTTGGAAAAGTCCACTCAAGTTGCTTGTGATTATTTAAAAGAATCAAAGCAGCGGTTTGGTACATGGACACTCGCAGCTGCTGCATATAACGCAGGAAACACGGGCATTTCAAATCGTTTGGAACAACAACAAGTGAAAAGCTATTACGATTTACTATTAAATAGTGAGACATCTAGATATTTGCCTCGAATTTTAGCTGTAAAAGAGATCTTAACTCATCCGAAAAAATATGGCTTTAGTTTTGAGGAAGATGATTTGTATCGTTTAGAAAAGTCTTATGAAATTAAATTGGATACGGCTGTAACAGATTTTGCCGGGTTTTCTAAAAAGTTTGATATGAATTACAAGGAACTGAAAATTTTGAATCCCTGGTTGCGAGAACGTCACTTAAATAATAAATCCAGAAGAGAATACACCATCAAAATTAAAAAGTAGAAGAAAGCTTCCGGTTAAATTTTTTTTAATTCTTGTACTCCATTTCTGAAATCATCTATTATTTCGTTTATAATTTCTTGTACGGGTTTGACTTGGTGTATCAAACCGGCAATTTGTCCAATTTCTAGTTCTCCTTGCTCTAAATCACCTTCAAACATCCCTTTTTTTGCGCGTGCGTGTCCCAAGAAATTTATGAGTTGTTCTTTGCTTGGATTTGTTTGGTAGAAATCTTGTAAGTCATTAAAAAAAGTATTTCTTATCAAACGTACGGGTGCTAATTCTTTAAAGGTAAGAAAAGTATCACCATCTTTCGTATCGATAACAGCTTGTTTAAAATTGGGATGTGCAGAAGCTTCAACACTAGCGACAAACCGACTTCCCATTTGCACGCCATCCGCTCCTAAAATTAGTGCAGCTAGCATACCACGGCCTGAAGCGATTCCACCTGCAGCGATAATTGGGATGTCAATTTTTTCTTTAACCATGGGTAATAAAGTAAAAGTAGTAGTTTCCTCGCGACTGTTATGACCTCCGGATTCAAAACCTTCCGCTACGATAGCATCTACACCTGCTTCTTGCGCTTTTAATGCAAATTTGACACTGCTGACAACATGCACAACTTGAATCTTATTTTTCTTTAAAAAAGAAGTCCAAGTCTTAGGATTACCGGCAGAAGTAAAGACAATTTTTACTTTTTCAGCCACGATAATCTGCATGATTTCTTCTACATTGGGGTAGAGGAGTGGTACATTAACACCAAAAGGATTGGTTGTGTTTTTTTTAGCTTTTTGAATGTGTGCTCTTAAGACGTCAGGATACATTGAACCCGCACCAATCAGACCCAAACCACCTGCATTACTCACAGCTGTAGCGAGTTTGTGGCCACTTATCCATATCATTCCTCCTTGAATAATTGGGTATTTGATGTTGAAAAGTTTTGTTATTCGTGTATTCATCCGGTTGATTTAGGGTTCACAGTAAACGCACAACTTGTAACAGCTCGTATTAATAAAAATCACCTCCGATAGGATCCATATCCGAGTCTTCGTCAAATTCTTCATCGAATTCATCACCAAATTCTTCATCAAAATCATTTAATATAAGATTACCTGTAAAGTGTTTTTCGGGCGCTTTATCGGGTACACTACCCACACTATAGATATGTTTAGGATTTTGTGGAGATTTAGAAGTATCGACATGACGCAGTTCAATAAAAAAAGTCCACAGCACTAAAAAATCATAAACATATAAAAGATGATCATCTACTTTAGCAAAGATTTCAGAGAGCTTGTAGTCTTTCATCTCGAGCGCATCATTTGAGGCACTCATACTGATAAGCGGAATTTCTTCTCCTTGTTCCCAATCCGTGTCGGTACGATAAAAAGCGGCCATTTCTTGATTTGAAAATCCAAATGCTTTGGAAACAGCTAGGTGAAAATCAAATAAAGTAGCTTCAGCATTAATAAGGATGTCCCTTATAACATCTGATTCTACGTCTAAAATACAACGAAAGGAATATTGCATGGCTGTGTTGAATATTTAAGCTAAAATACAAAAAAATACATTTGTTTTGTGTCGATTATAAGTTTTAAGATTAACTTTTTTCTTCTGAGACCATCTTTGTAAGGCAATTGATGATTCAATTCGATAAGTCCGTTACAAGATATTTCCTTATTTTTACATTATAATATTATTTTTTATGAATAAAGAACAACAATTAAAAATGATTAACAGTTTTATGTCTGATACATTGATGGAAACCTTAGATATAAAATTTACAGATATAGGTGCGGATTTTTTAACGGCTACAATGCCTGTGACTTCTAAAGTGCATCAACCTTTAGGTTTGTTGCACGGAGGTGCAAGTGTCGCCTTGGCAGAGAGTGTGGGAAGTACTGCTTCTTATTTTTTAATTGATCGCACACAGTACGATATACGAGGTATTGAGATAGCAGCCAATCACTTACGTAGCGTGAAAAGTGGGATTGTAACGGCTACGGCAAGACTACAACACAAGGGAAGAATCACACATTTGTGGGAGATACGGATTGTCGATGAAAAGAAACGTTTGGTTTCTTTGTGTAAATTAACTAATATTGTACTTCCAAAAGATTAATGAATTGTTTTGAAAACTGAGATTTTTACCCTTTCTGAGAAAATTCAGAGTTGTTTAGAGAAGAAAAGCCCTTTTGTAATTTACAGAAAATGTAATAAGGAGGATGTAATTGCTATTGTACAAAAAAACAAAAAACTGTATACAACAAAAAATTTCGAGGAATCGGGTTTTATAATGGCTCCTTTTGACAGGGATAGTGATATTATCTTTTTTCCAATTACGAAGTCTGAAAAAACCCTCCTTAAATACCCGAAAAAAAAATCAGTTAAGAAAGATAATCTCAGTGTTATAAGTAAGGAGTCTTACAAACACACACACATAGCGTTAGTTAAAAAAACAATTGCTTTTATACAAGATGGAAAAGCGGATAAAGTTGTAATATCTCGGAAGATTGAGAGCACTTATAAAAGCAATCGAGTAGGATTAATTTACGAATATTTGCTCCATGAATATCCAAAAGCCATGGTCTATATCTGGTATCATCCCAAAGTTGGATTATGGATGGGTGCTACTCCGGAAAAAATGTTATTTGTTCACAAAGATTCTTTTAGGACTATGGCTTTGGCGGGAACACAATTAAAAAGTGATAAAATAGTATGGAATCAAAAGGAACAAGAGGAACAACAGTGGGTTACAGACTTTATTACGGATCAACTGATTCCGATTTCACATCACTTAGAGATTTCAAAACCCTATACAGATTATGCAGGGCATTTAGTACATATACGAACTGATATCAAAGGTTTTTTAGCAGATGCTATTCGATTAAAAGATTTGATTTATAAAATACACCCAACACCTGCCGTTTGTGGGGTGCCACGATATAGTGCACAAGATTTTATAAAGAACAATGAAGGGTATAAGCGTGATTTTTACACGGGGTTTTTGGGAGAAATCAATCTTGATGAACAGACGGATTTGTACGTGAATCTGCGTTGTATGTGTCTCAACAAAACGCATGCGATACTCTATGTGGGTGGTGGTATCACAAAAGACAGTGTTCCGGAAAAAGAATGGATTGAAACACTTCAAAAGTCCAATATCTTAGCTAAATTTCTAAGGTAAATTTTTTCTAAAACGAAAAGCCATTGCAGATAGAAACATCGTAGCTATAAAAGCAATAAGGCTCATCCAATAGGGTGGAATATAATTGCCGATGGCGAAATTCCAATGTAGTAAAACTCTTAATAAATGGATTATTGATACGACAAAGAAAACAAATGATGTAATTGATAAAAATGTTTTTAGTTTCATGATGTTATTTTTAAATATGTTACTTTAATAAACTCTTAATGAATTTATTTTTTTAATCATAGAATACAGGTTAATAATTCAATACTGCAAAGCTTATACAATTTAGATTTTTACTCCTCTATAATCTCTTTAATAACATTGATGATTTCTTCAATGTTCGTGTTATAATCAAACCAATGAATTTCTTTGTCTTTATGAAACCATGTTTTTTGCCTTTTGGCAAATCTACGCGTATTTTTCTTTATTTCAGAGATGGCGACATCTAGTGAAAAATCACCATCAAAATAAGCAAACAGTTCCCGGTAGCCCACTGTTTGAAGAGCATTTAAGTCTCTAAAAGCATAGAGTGCTTCAGCTTCGCCTAACAAACCTTCATCAATCATAATAGCAACACGTTGATCAATACGATTATAGATGATTTCTCGTTCAGCATCTATGCCAATTTTAATGGGAGTGAAGTTGCGAGGAGACTTGGATTTATTTTTATAATATGAATACTTTTTTTTCGTACCCAGACAAACTTCAAGGGCGCGTATCACACGATGTGGATTTTGCAGATCAATAATTTGATAGGTTTCAAAATCGAGCTTTTTCAATTCTATTTGTAAAGGTTTTAAACCTTGTTTCTCAAAACGTTTATTGAGTGTTGTCCGAATATTTGGATCTATTTCAGGAAAATAATCCAAGCCTTTCAGAACAGCATCTACATACAAACCACTACCTCCTACCATTACGACAAGATTGGTTTTTTTATAAATTTTATTGAGTAGGTTCAAAGCATCTTTTTCAAATTGTCCGACACTATATTTGTCCTGTATACTACGATTCTGAATAAAATGGTGTGGTACTTGTGCCAATTCTTTCGGATTGGGAACAGCGGTGCCAATACGCATTTCTTTATAAAACTGCCGGGAATCACAAGATATTATATCACAATTAAAATGTTTAGCAAGTGCAATGCTCAGGCTAGTTTTGCCGATGGCTGTGGATCCGATTATGCTGATGAGGTAGTTCATTTCATTGAGAAATATTTATGTGTGCTTTACAAGAATTATTTTGTGAATAATTAATTTATCTTTTCTCCACATTCATAGCAGAAATTAGCACCATCACGATGATTTGATTTTCCACAATGAGGACAAGATTGTGTATTGGTTTGAACTTCATGTTGCTTGTTGTACGCAACAGAAACAATACCCGTGGGAATCGCAATAATTGAATAACCCAGTATCATAATAATTGAAGCAATAAATTGTCCAAAAGGAGTAACAGGTGCTATGTCACCATATCCCACAGTAGTCAGCGTAACAATTGCCCAATAGACGGCTTTTGGAATACTGTCAAAACCGCTATCTTGATGCACTTCGATCAGATACATCAAACTTCCCAAGATGACCGCTACACTAAAGATGGCTAATAAAAAGACTGATATTTTTGCGCGACTGGATTTAAGAGCTTTTATCAAATTATCGGATTCTTTGATAAATCGCGCTAATTTTAAGACTCTGAATACACGCAATAATCGTAAAACGCGTAGGGCGACAAGAGCATTCGCTCCTATGATGAATAAGGATAAATATTGCGGTATGATGGACAGCAAGTCAATAATTCCAAAAAAACTAAAAATATAAGATTTTGGTTTTTTCATAGAGATTATCCTCGCAATATACTCTAGACTAAATATGATTGTAATTACCCATTCGGCAAAGTGAAAAAAATCTTCGTGTTTTGCATTGATACTATCAACGCTTTCGAGCATGACAAGAAGAATACTTGTTATGATAAGGAAAAGTAAAATAACGTCAAATAATCTGCCGGTTGGCGAATCGGCTTCATAAATGATATCATGTACTTTTTTTCGCCAAAATTCTCTTGTTCTTTTCACTTTATTAGAGTTTGATTATTTTGGTAATTCTGTTTTTTTCAATACTTGTCTTCACAATAAATCGATTGTCTAAGCTATCTGCTAAAGGAGTCATTAAGGTATGAAGTATTGATGTATTTGTGATTTGATGTTCCAAATTTGTAAAGGCAAAACCTTGAAGTTTCCCGCTTTTAATTATAATCACAGCTCTTTCTCCGGTTTTGCGACCTTCACTTATTACGAGTAAATCAGGATGTTCAAATTCTACAGGCTTTGATAGATGATAAAAATTGCTGTTATAACGAGGTTTGTGTAACGCCACTTTTTGATTAAAAATCAATCTAGCCATAAGATAGGTTCCCGACCTATCAAAACTAACCGTCGCTAATTTATTTTGTATTGTTTTTATCTTTTTAGATTTTTTGGCGAGTAGTTGACTTATTTTACTACGCATATTCTTAGCCTTCCCAATATACATAATGCGTCCGTTCTGTTGATGAAGGTAGAAAACACCTGTGGCTATCGGTGTGTTGCTGATTACTGTGTGAAGTTTTTCTTTTTTAAGTACTTCAGAAAAATCTTTGATACTCTGAGAAATAATGTCTTTCGCTTGATCTTTTTGAAGCAATAGTTCTAACAAATTAACAGTAGCAAATGCATCGCCATCTGCACGATGCCTGTTAGAAACAGGAATTCCAACAGTTTTGCAAAGTTTTCCGAGACTATAAGAAGGAAGGTCTGGAATTAATTTTTTACTTAGTTGAATGGTACACAAGGTGCTGCGTTCGTAATCGTAAGCTAAATTTTTAAATTCTTTTCGCAATACGCGATAATCAAAGTCTGCATTGTGCGCAACCAAGATACATCCGTCAGTAATTTCTACTATGCGTTTGGCAAGTTCTTGAAATTTTGGGGCACGTGCTACCATAGCATCCGTGATGCCGGTTAACTTTACAACAAAACGTTGAATCCTTTTTTCAGGATTAACCAAACTAGCAAATTTGTCTACAATCGCATGCCCGTCATAACGATAAATAGCAATTTCAGTTATACCTTCTTCATTGTATTTGCCTCCAGTTGTCTCTATGTCTACTATTGCGTACACGTTATAATTTTAATTGATTTTTAAAAGTTTTATCTAATGCGTCTTTATGTAAAAATATAGATATCGCTTTAAGTTTAAAATAGGGGATTGACATATATATATAGCCGTCGTTTCCAATACGATCACCGGTTGTTCCCCATGAGTTTTTTACTTTGTAGTAGCTGTTTCCGGAACTATCCTTCACCAAACCCGTTAGGTGCATTAAGTGATCGTCTGTTGTGTTGTAATTTTCAAATTCTTTTTGTCGTAATTCGGAATTCACTTCAATTTCAGCAGGGATTGTGGTGACATCTTTTTCTTTAAACTCACTGTCTTTAGGTAAGTTAGCGATGCCTTTTTTTTGTGAAAAAGTTTTTTCAGAAACATCTACATCCAAAGAAATTGTATAACCTTTTTCTAATGAAGTATTGACAATTTCGACCAAAACGTCTAGAGGAACATTATAGAAACGTCCATTTGAAAAATTGTCAGGGATGTTGAGTACAAAACTTGAAAAGTACTTTTCATGCGTAAAAGAAGTGATACTAATATAATCTTCAGGGATGATTTTTAAGTAGTTTCTAAAAGAAAAAGGAGTAAAACTTTGATTGTTATATTGAAATTCAATTATTGATTCACCGATTTGCCCATCTAAAATTGGGGTAATTGCTGTTTTCCAATTCGGAAAATCAGAGTTTATATCGTTTTTAATATACGTGTCGAGTATTTTTTTTACACTTGGGACTATATCGCTGTGGTTATAAGTATTGTCATTTTTATAAACATCTTTAAAAGCACTTTGAGGGACTATTCCAAAGTTGTCAACAATATTGATCAGATCGTGTGCTAAACCTCCTTCGCTCAGTTGTATTTTGCCTTGTCGCATAACGTAGTTCCAAGCTTTTTGATCGTAAGTATTTCTTACAATAAACATTTCAGATAAATCTATTTGTTTTTTTGTCAGACGATAAACTTCCGATTCCAAGAATGAAGTGGTTGCAAAACTCCAGCAAGTTCCGGAATGACCTTGATTCTTAACTGCAGAAGTTTCTATATCGATTATTGTTTTAAATTGATACTCTTGCGAAAAGAGGGAAGTGGAAAAGAGAAAAATAAGAAAATGGAGTAGAAAATGATTCATGGTGTTGAAATAGTGATTTAGGTGACAAAGTTAGCAAATATTATTTTGCCTTAGGTTTGCTAAACCCAGGATGTTTAGTCTTCTTTTTTACGATATTTCTCTCGCATCTCTTTCTCGGCTTTTTTTCGCTGCTC
>JAOZTK010000010.1 GCA_029942185.1 Flavobacteriaceae bacterium | reverse complement strand
CAATGCTTCAAATTCATTTTAAACTGATTAGTATCTAAGTTAATCATAATGATATAGATTAACTGACTTCTTAACTGATGTGTGTCAACCAAATTTTACTTATGACTAAAAAAACTTTCTTAAGACTTGTAGCCGTATTTTTCTTACTAATACTAGGAGTTTATTACTATCCTACTTCCTCACCTGATTTTTTTAATATATATCCACACAAAGATAAAATCTCAAAAAGCTATAAAGCATTTCTGAAAAAAGACACAAAAGCAATTATTGTCAACACTGTAAAATGGAATTATTATACTGGTGGAAATGGTGAGAAAACAATTCTATTCTTACACGGTATGGGTGGATCCTATGATATTTGGTGGCAACAAATACAAGAAATTGAAAAAGACTTTAAAGTTATTTCTTATACCCTACCCGAAGAAATAAATTCGCTTAAAGAAGTGGCTGAAGGGATTAAAGCCATTCTATCCCGAGAAAAAGTAACTGCTTTTTCAGCAGTTGGAAGTTCTATGGGTGGTTATATCACCCAATATTTAGTGCAAATAATGCCGGAGCAATTAGAAAAAGTAGTTTTTGGAAATACTTTTCCGCCCAATGACATCATTCTTAAGGAGAATAATAAAACAGCTAAAATCCTTTCCAATTTACCTGAAATTTTAATCGTAAAATTAGGAGATAAAAAATTAAAAGAAGAAATAGTTCCGGCCGCTAATAATTCTGAGTTATTACAAGCTTTTTTACCAAGTCTTCCTTTTAGTAAAAAACAATTTATAAATCGATATGCTATAGTAATTGATAAATTCAGTATCAATTCTACCGATAATTTAATAAAAAGTATTCCTAAATTAATTATAGAATCGGATAATGACCCAATGGTCAATAAAGAATTGAGAGATGCTATAAAGAACCTATACCCTGAAGCTGGTGTTTTTACTTTTCACAAGGCCGGACACTTTCCCTATATTAATGAAGCTAAAGCGTACAATAGAATTTTACAGGATTTTTTTAAGGATTAAAGTCCTTTGAATCCTAAGTTTTTGTATTTTTGCCAACCAAAAATAAATAACAAATCTAAAAATGAAAAAAACACTTTTAATAGTACTCTTAGGATTCGCAATCATCTCGTGTAAAGATGAAACTCCTAAAAACTATGTTACCTTATCAGGAAAGATTAGCAATTTAAAAGGAGATACTTTAAGAATTGTAAGTCCCAAAAATATAAAAATAAAGAGTATCAAAATATCCGAAGATGGCTCTTTTAAAGATACACTTAGTATTGTAAAAGGAAAATATTTCTTTTTATTGGACAAAGAATATGCTCCTATCTATCTGCGCAATGGAGATGATTTACACATTACATTGGACACGAATCAGTTTGATGAAACACTTATATTTAGTGGGATAGGAAATGAAGAAAGCAACTATATGATTAACAAACTACTTAGACAAGAAGAATTATTCAACACGATTGACGGTTTATATGGTCTATCAAAAGCTGATTTTATAAAGGCTTTAGACAGTACAAAAACAAAATTTCAGAGCTTTTTAAAAGAAAAAAAAGATTTTGATACTGATTTTATCCAAGCTGACATCAATGAATCTGAGAATCTTTTTAGTTATTTTAGTAAAAGATACGATAAAGTTAAAAAATTAAAGGAACTCGTTGGAAAACCTTCACCCATCTTTGTCAATTATGAGAATCATAACGGGAGTACAACCTCTTTGTCTGATTTAAAAGGAAAGTATGTTTATATAGATGTATGGGCAACTTGGTGTAATCCCTGTTTAAAAGAAATACCAGCTTTAAAAGAATTGGAAAAAGACTTAGGTGATAAAATGCATTTTGTGTCAATTTCTGTTGATAAAGCAGATAAACACGAAGCTTGGAAACAAATGGTTACAGAAAAAGAATTAGAAGGAATACAATTATATGCCGATAACAATTGGGAATCCCAATTTGTCAGAGATTATGGAATCGACGGAATCCCGAGGTTTATTATCATTGATCCTCAGGGAAATGTACTCAAACCCGATGCGCCTCGACCTTCCAGTCCAAAAACAAAAGAGCTTTTTAATAAATTGATAAATTAAAATAGTATTGTATAAATACAACTTAATAAAAAACACAATAATATGAAACGAGCATCCAAAGCATTAACAGTCAAAAAGATAATCAATAGTAAACACAATATGCTACCGTTAAAAAAAAGTGCATTTAAACACATCCAAGGTTTCTTAATTATCATTGTTTTCCTTTTTTCTATTGTTTCATGTGAAAATGAAATTAATGATTATGTGAGTATTTCAGGTCATTTTGATGGTTTAGAGACAAATGATACTTTAATTAATATTAATTCTAGAAAATATAGTAAAGCTATTAAAATTGATTCAAAAGGCAATTTTAAAGATACTTTACATATCAAAGAAGGGGACTATTATTCAATAACTTTAAACAAAAAAACACGTTTTTCTCCTTTCTTAAATATTGGTGATAATTTGACCATTACCGGTGATGCCAGTGATCTTAACAATACACTCCATTTTAAAGGAAGAGGTGAAATAACAAATAATTATTTGATAACCAGAGCTAAAGAAGTAGCCTTGTTTACTGCGGATTTGAGTTCTCTTTATGCTTTAGATTCTATATATTTTAATGCAAATGTTGATGGATTTAGTAAAAAAATGACTGCTTTACTCGCTGTAAAAAAAATGGATTCCACGGTTATTATAAGAGAAGAAAATGGTTTAAAAGGCTTTGTTATGGGTTTGAAAACACGTTATAAGAGAGAACATTCCTTGTTGGTTGCTTTTGCAAAAGGAACGGTTTCTCCAAAATTTAGAGATTTTGAAAATTTTAATGGTGGTACTACATCCCTAGATGATTTATTAGGAAAGTATGTCTATATCGATGTTTGGGCTACCTGGTGCAGACCTTGTTTAAGAGAGATTCCTGCTCTAAAAAAATTAGAAGAAACATATCGTGATAAGAATATTGAATTCGTAAGTATCTCCACAGATAAACCCGATAAACACGAAGCTTGGAAAAATATGATTCGAGCTAAAGATATGTCCGGAATTCAGCTTTATGCGGGAAAAGACAACTCTTTTAGTAAAGAGTACTTGATTTCTTCTATTCCTAGATTTATTTTTATTGATCCGGAAGGTAACATTGTCAGTGCCAATGCTCCCAGACCATCAAACGCTGTAGAAATCAAAAAAATGTTTGATAAAGCCGGTTTATAATATTAAAACAATTCAAAACCGGAGTTTTAAATAAAAAACCATCTATTTTACGCAGATGGTTTTTTTATGCCGTAGAACTTTATTGGATTAGGGATTGAATAGCTTTAGCTTATAAAAGTTCTTCTATGATAATTTTTTCTGAAATATTTTCTGCTTCTGCTTTGTAGTTTCGTACAATACGATGATGTAAAACAGCATAGGCAATGGCTATAACATCTTCTTTGTCAGGAGAAAGTTTTCCTCGAATTACAGCATGCGCTTTTGCTGCCAAAATTAGATTTTGAGAAGCTCTGGGACCCGCACCCCAACTGATGTAATCGTTAACGATGCTCGGTGTACCCTCTGAGTTTGGACGTGTTTTGGAAACCAAATTTACTGCATATTCTACGACATTATCAGCTACAGGAATACGTCTGATTAGATGTTGAAATTCCAATATTTCCTTTGCACTAAAAACCATATCAATACTCTCAATATGATCATCTGTTGTCGATTTAACGATATTTACCTCCTCATTAAAACTGGGATAATCCATATTTATTGAAAATAGAAACCGATCTAATTGTGCTTCGGGTAAAGGATAAGTTCCTTCCTGCTCAATTGGATTTTGAGTGGCTAATACAAAGAATGGTTTTGCTAGTTTATGCTCGTGCCCTGCTACTGTAACCGACCTTTCCTGCATAGCCTCTAATAAAGCAGCTTGTGTTTTTGGAGGAGTCCGATTTATTTCATCTGCTAAAACTATATTTGCAAAAACAGGTCCTTTTATAAATTGAAATTTTCTGTTTTCATCTAAAATTTCACTCCCAATAATATCTGATGGCATCAAATCAGGTGTAAACTGTATGCGTTTAAAATCTAATCCCAAAGTCCTGGCAACCGTAGAGACTAACAAGGTTTTTGCCAATCCGGGAACACCGATTAATAAAGAATGCCCCCCGACAAATATGGATAAAAGCACAAGATCGACAGCATCATCTTGACCAATTATGATCTTTGATATTTCAGATTTTAATTGCTTGTATTTCTTTACTAATTCTTTAGCTACAGCTACATCAGACATGGTTATATTTTTTTTCTAAAGTTGGTTTTAAACTCACAATCTTTAAACTCATCACTTATTTTAATATACGTATCAGACACCTTTTCAGCCACCCATTTTTCAATGGATTCTTGACGTTTTTTAGCCAAAGCCAAATTCTGAATTTTTACATAATCTTTCGCAAAATCAGCGGTATGACCTTCAATCATCTTATCTAATAAAACCAGTTTAAACATTTTTTCTCCTTCTCTGGTTTCATCATAAAACACCGCTGTCATCTCACCTTGTTTTAAATTAAAAACCTTACTGTGCAAAGAAGGAAAAGTACGCATAAATTGTTCCCCACTCAATCTAAAAGTACTTTCATTGGTGAAAGGGTTGAGAATTATTCCTTTATTTTTTCGGGAAGCTTTATCCATAGAAAACTTAATGGCGGCTTCTTCAAAACTCATATTCCCATTTTTAATTTCTACCCGAATACTGTCTAACTTTTGTTTGACAAATGTTTTTTCTTCTTCGCTTATCTTGGGTTGTATCAGTATGTGACGTACATCTATTGTTTGTCCTTTTACCTTTTCTACTTTAATGATGTGATATCCAAAATCTGTTTTAAAAGGATCCGTCACCTGCCCTTCATCAATAGAGAAGGCAGCATCTTTGAATTCTTTGACAAATTGACTTTCTCGTGTAATGGAATACAAACCTCCATTTTGTGTAACACTGGGATCCTCTGAGTACAATATCGCTTTCATTTTCATATTAGCGCCCTCCTCCACTTCATCTTTAATTTTGTATAATTCTGTTTTAACTCTCTCAATTTCTTTTTCAGAAGCTTCCACATTTAAAACAATTTGCGCTAACTTAACCTCTGTTGTAAATTCCGGCAAGGCATCTTGACGCTCTAAACTCCTGAAATAATTCCGTACTTCTTCCGGAGTTACCGTAACTGTAGAAGTTATTTGTTGTTGCATTTGACCTATTAATGACGATTCAATTTCGATTCGTGTAAGCTCTTTTTTTAAATCTTCCATATTGTTAAACCCGTACAGATCTAAAACCTTTTCATCAGATCCCAATTGTTGTACGAAATATTCAATTTTTCGTTCCACCATAGGATTTACACTTACTTCTGTCGCTACCAAGCTATCGACAACGGCATGATGTGCTAATAGTTTCTGCTCCATCATTTTTTCTAAAATATCACACGAACTCTGTGATCCAATCGACTCCCCGGCTTGTTCTAACTCTAATTTGAATTTGTCAATGTCTGAATGCAGTACAATATTCTTGCCCACAACAGCAACAACTCCATCTAATTTTATTTTTTTTTGCGCTGTAACATTAAATGCTAGTAGCGATACAACTAAAAAAAGGATTATTCTATTCATTTTAATATCTTTTATATATTTCATTTTGAATTGCTTCTTCAATCAATTTATTATTTAATTCATTAATATAAGTGAGCTTCTTTTTATGAAGAATCATTTGTTTAATTACCGGAGTTACATACTCCAATGGAGCTATATCATTTCCCATTTTAAAATCTTTTATTCCTATAAAAAAAGTATTTATTGAATCTTTTAATTCTATAAAATTATTTTTTCGTAAAAATCGTTTTTTATCAATACTTTTTAATATTGGAATACTCTTTGTCAAGTCTTTATACGAAAACCACGTAGAATCGTTAAGATGACTTATTGCGAATTTTAAATCATTCATAACCAATGTATCAATTTCGATGACATCGTACTTTATAAAAAGCTTTTTAATGTTCTTTGCATCTACCGATTCCGTGATAAAACTTAAATATTTATATTGAAAAACTTCTTCTTTTAATCGAAATATATTTTGATTGGCACTATAAAAATTACGAATCTCTTCTTTACGCACTACAGTGTCTAAATTTTGTGTAACTAAATCGTTTTTATAGGTGTTGATATACAAATCCTCTCGATAAATATCGATCATTTTTTTTAACTCTGTTTCTTCTTTATCCGATAGATTAAAAGTTGCCTTTTGTAAAATAATCTGCTTTCTAGCCCAATTTTCAATAAAGTTATTGGTAATGTTTGTACTGTCTTCAACAGTTAAACCATTTTCATAAAGATTTGATAAATCCTTTTTATACAATACAGTAGATCCTACACTAGCAACGATTTCACCATTATCCTCTTTTTTTAAATTAAAATAATCGCAAGAATAGAATGCTATAAAAACAACAACAAATATGTATCTATATTTAAACAACTAATTATATTTTCTTTTTAATTTCTTTAAAGCTTTTTTATGAATACTAACAGGATAACGTTTTTGGAGTGATTTTAACCAAATCTGCTCTGTGTAATCTTGAAAATCGCTGATGACTCTACCCCTGGTCTCTTTTAATTCTTTAGGCTGTGGAGCTAATGTTTTCTTTATTTGGACAAGCACAAATTGTTTTCCATCAGGTATAATTTCTGATATTCTCTTATTAAACTTAAATCCTTTTGGGAATACCTTATTTGTTTTTTCATAAGCTCCTTGTTTAAGATCAACAATACCATCTTTTGATAATAGCTCTTGAATTTCTTTAACTGTCTTATTTTTACCTAAGAGTTTCATCGCTTTTTTAGCATTCTCTTTTTTATCAAATGTGAAAATAGTCGCTTCAACACGCTCATTCCATTGATATTTATCTCTATTATTCTCAAAAAACGAAACCAGTCCTAAACTGTCTTTCTCAGCTTGAGACCAAATATTATCCTGCATCAAATCAAAAAGCAACAAACCTTCACGATATTCACGCAAGGTCTGCTCTAAATTTGGAAAATGATTAGGTAGTTGATCTTTATAATAAGTAAGTATTTCTTGCTCTTTAAACTTTTGAAAACGTTCTGCTACTTTTCTCTTGTCATTTATTGTTCCTAAGAAATTCGAAAAACTCTTAGCAGGTATTTCTTTATTTTCAATAGTTAATATTGTTTTGGAATAATCTATCTCCTTTTTGGATTGCGACCATACAGGATTGGTAAACAAATTGAATACATTAACATCTGTTTTGATACTGTATTCTTTTAGAAGCCTGTCAATTACAGATCTACCTATAATCCTAGCCCTTTGACCTTGTTTTACCTTTTTATCGATTAAAGGTTTCATTTCCTCAAAGCTACCTACCGGAATTCTTTTAAGAAGCTTAACGATATGCCAACCATAACGTGTCGTAAATGGTTTTGAAATATCACCGATATTTTTTAATGCGAATGAAACATCTGCAAAACTTTTCACCATTTTATTTGCGGTAAACTTCGGCAAAACACCACCTTTCATCGAAGTTGCCAAATCCGTTGAATAACTCTTGGCAAGCGCCGCAAAATCACCTCCATCATCTAATTGTTGCTTGATATTGTTAATCTTAGAAACATTTTCTTTACTATCACCTTTAAGCATTATATGCGCTACTTGCACTTCGCCTCTAGCATCTCTGATATCGTTTACTTTAATAACATGATACCCAAATTTTGTTTTAAATACATCTGAAACTTCTCCAACAGGTGTCGTATAAGCAGTTGTTTCAAAAGGATAAACCATCTGAAAAACAGTAAAATAGCCTAAATTACCATTGTTTCTTTCAGCAGAAGGATCTTCAGAAAAATTCTTTGCAATCGAATCAAAAGCAGCTCCTTCTAAAACTTGTTTACGTAAAGCTTTTAGCTTGTCATATGCTCGTAACGTATCAACGGAAGATGGGTTTTTCTTTAATTTTACTAAAATATGATTTGCATTAACCTCTTGAAGCATGCGTTGATAAGCTTCTTTTACCAGATCTTTTTCTGTATTATCGTCTTTTAAATAAGGTTCAATCAGTTGATTTTTATATTTGTTATATTCCGCTATATACGTGGGAACAGTATCCATTCTCAATCGGTATGCTTCTTTTACCTTCAATCTGTAATTGATATATAAATCTAAATAATTATCAATATCCTTTTGAGAAGGGTCGTTTACGATTTCCAAATTCTTTTTATAAATTTTAGAGAACTCCGAATTGTAAACATTGTCATCACCTAGTGTAAACAATACATGATCTTTTTGCGCCATCACATTCAAAGTGCTGAAAAAGGTTATTATAACCGCTATAATTGATGTTTTTATTGTCATTTCTATTAATTATTATAAGATTTACAAAAGTAGTATTTTTCCTTAATTTCACAAGTAAAGAGAGTTAAGAAAAACCAATGCGAAAATAAAGGTTTCTGAACATTTTCGAGTTAAAAAAATCACAAAGTGAAATTGTGTTTAAATTTAGAACTTGAGGGGCTATAAGGGTAATGAAATTGAGACATGACATGAAGTAAGTCAATTGTGTGACTTCGGAGGCTTCGCCGAACTCAGGTTAATAAATAGTACTAACTTTGAATTTTTATAATTCTTATGACCAAAAAGCAAAAAGTTCAATTCATCATCGATAAACTAGAGGAACTTTACCCCGAAGTTCCAATTCCCTTGCGACACAAAGATCCTTATACTTTACTGATTGCAGTAATTCTATCTGCACAAAGTCAAGATGCCCGTGTCAATACAGTGACTCCCCTCCTATTTAAAAAAGCCGATAATCCGTATGATATGCTTAAATTATCTGTCGAGGAAATCAGAGCAATCATCAAACCTGTTGGTCTATCACCCATGAAATCAAAAGGTATTTATGGCCTATCTAAGATTCTGATTGAAAAACACAACGGAAAAGTACCGGATACTTTTAAAGATTTGGAAGCCTTACCTTCTGTTGGTCATAAAACAGCAAGTGTAGTAATGAGTCAGGCTTTTGGAATAGCCGCTTTCCCTGTGGATACACATATACACAGGCTTATGTATCGTTGGAATTTAAGTTCCGGAAAAAACGTTGTACAAACCGAAAAAGATGCCAAAAGGCTTTTTGCAAAGCAGCTCTGGAACAAACTCCATTTACAAATTATTTTTTATGGACGTGAACATTCACCCGCTAGAGGCTGGAATAAAGAAAAGGATGTTATTTATCAAAAAGTAGGTAGAAAAAATTTATAAAAAAACAACTTAAACATCATTTAAAACCATGCAAGACTTTTCAAAAGACATTAAATTATTAATTTTTGATTTAGATGGCACATTGGTTAACTCTTTACCCGATTTAATGGACAGTGTCAACTACGCTTTAGTCAATATGAATCTTCCAAAAATTGATCAAGAGCAAACAGCAAAATTTGTAGGTAGTGGTTTAAAAAAACTATTGCAATTGGCAATTGGAAATACTGATGAAGTAATATTTGAAAAAACACGTTCTTTTTTTATGGAATACTACAATGAAAATTATGTAAATAAGACTACATCCTACAAAGGAGTACCCGAAGTATTGTCCTATTTTTCTAACAAACAAAAAGCTGTTTACAGCAACAAACTTCATGAATTTACGGTCAAAACAATACAAAAATTACGATTAGAAAAGCACTTTGTTCAAATTTTGGGTGCAAAACCTGAATTATTCCAATCAAAACCCAAGCCTGATGGTATTCATATTATCCTAAACGAACTCGATGTCAATCCGAAACAAGCCATTATGATTGGCGATTCTACGCACGATATTGAAGCTGGGAAAGCTGCAGGTGTTTATACCTGTGCTGTTACCTATGGCTATCGTCCCAAAGAAATACTTATCAATGCAAAACCGAATTTATTAATTGATCGTTTTGATGAATTGATTGATTTTTTGTAATTCAAAAACGGTTTCTAATAACTATTTAACCGCGTTAGACACGAAGATTCTTTATTTCTTTATAAATCTACTTGTTGCTACGCTATTATTGGAATTGAGCCTAACAAAATAAACACTGGATTCTAAGTGACTTATGTCAATTCTCTTTGAGACAATATTATTGTTAAATACCTCCTGTCCAATAGAATTTGTAATACTGAGATTCGCTTTAGAAAAATAAGTTTCATCTATATCTAGATTGATATATTCATTGGATGGGTTTGGAAAAACTGAAAAGGTAATATGCTCAATATCATCAATTCCGGCTGTATCTAAAGAATAAGAAGCTGAAGTTGAAACCACCTGATCCCCAGATGTATTTCCATTCGCATTTGATGCATTTACTGCTGCATAAAAGGTTATCTCTCCTCCTTCAGCAAAAGAAGGAGCTGTCCAATCAAAAGTCCATGAACTTTGTGAATTTCCGGCCTGCGTATGTGTCATATGCGTTCCGCTGTTAACTATTTGGTTTCCTGTTCCGGCTGCATAAGTACCCATATAATTGACAGATAAATCTTCAGCACATAATTGAAAACCATGTTTCGTAGAGGAAGAAGTAACAGAAACGGTTACTTCATAAGTAGCACCATATACAAACCCACTCGTCGGTATATTCGAAGTAATACTAGCTACCGCACCAAAATTTCCACCCGAATGACAAGCAGTACAAGTTTGTCCGCCATCAGCCGGTGAACCACTAAATTGACCATCTCTTCCTCCTGAGAGACTTAAGATGACAAAGGCAATAAATGGAATAGCAATAAGCGTTAAATAATAAGAGTAATTTTTTTTCATGATAGTTGTTTTTAGTTAAGATATGTAACCAAAGATACACAAATAATTGAACCCACAAAAAAAGAGGCTCAATTCTGAGCCTCTTTATGATTATTTGATTTGTTTAATCTAACTAAAGATTACTAAATATCTGTAAACGTTCCCATTTATCATCAACACCTTCTTGTGCTTTTTTCAATAATTGAGCTGCAAATTTTTCATCCATTTTTTTCACACGTGCAAAACGTGCTTCTTTATACATGAAATCTTCGACATTTCCTACAGGTTTTTTAGAATCTACTCTAAACTTCTTACCTTTTGCATTAGCCGGATTAAAACGGAACAACGGCCAGTAACCGGTTTCAACGGCAATTTTTTGGTGTTCTGCTCCCATTCCCATATCATAACCATGCTCAATACAATGTGAATAAGCAATGATTAAAGAAGGACCGTCATAGGCTGCTGCTTCTTGGAATGCTTTAACCGTATGCGCATCTTTGGCTCCGGAAGCTACTTGTGCAACATACACACTTCCATACGATACAGCTTGTAAAGCAAGGTCTTTTTTACCTACTTTCTTACCGCCTATGGCAAATTTTGCACTCGCTCCAATTGGAGTCGCTTTGGATGCTTGACCTCCTGTATTTGAATACACTTCCGTATCCATTACCAAGATATTAACATTCTCTCCTGATGAGAAAATATGATCTAATCCACCAAATCCAATATCATAAGCCCAACCGTCTCCACCTAGAATCCACATGTGCTTTCTACCTAAGTTATCTGATAAAGACAATAATTCTTTAGCGTTTTTATTATTTGAATTCTCCAGTATGGAATTTAATTTATCAATACTTTCAAACTGAACTTCTTTGCTAGTCTCATCTCTTTCTTCATTTTCTAAAATAGCCGTAACTAAATCAGCTCCTATTTCAGCTTTCATCGCTTTTAGCAATTTTTGCGCTCTGGCTTGTTTGGTATTTAATGCTAAACGAATACCTAAACCAAACTCTGCATTGTCTTCAAACAAAGAATTCGCCCATGCCGGACCTCTACCTTCTGCATTTTTAGTATAAGGTGTAGTCGGCATATTTCCGCCATAAATTGAGGAACAACCCGTCGCATTGGCAATCACCATATTATCTCCCCATAATTGGGTTAACAATTTAATATAAGGTGTTTCACCACAACCTGGACATGCGCCTGAAAACTCAAATAATGGTTTTAGGAATTGTGTCCCTTTCACATTATTAGTCGTTAACTTTTTACGATCATAATCCGGTAACTTAATAAAGTGATCCCAGTTTAAGGCCTCTACTGCTGCTACATCAGCTTTTGGATGTAAGTTAATGGCTTTAAAGTTCTCTTTTTCTTTACTGACTGCCGGACAAACTGCCACACAAAGGTTACAACCTGTACAATCATAAGGAGAAACTTGCAATACATAACTCTCTGTTTCTTTATCAAACGGACGACCTTTTGCGGCTACACTTGTTAAAGTAGTTGGGAATGATTCTGTCAGTTCGTTGCTAACTACTTTTGCTCTAATAGCTCCGTGTGGACAAATCATTGCACATTTATTACACTGAGTACAAAGTTCATTATCATCCCATGTTGGAACAAAATCAGCAATATCACGTTTTTGATATTGTGTGGTTCCTGTTGGGAATGTACCATCAGGTAAGAATACACCAACAGGTAGTTGGTCTCCTTTTCCTGCCATACTCATCGCTAATACTTCTTTTACGTAATCTGTAGCTTCATCAGTTACAAATCCTTTTAATTTTTTAGTGCTTGTTGCTTGTTTTGGATAATCTACTTTAAATAAGTTTTCTATCGCTTTATCTACTCCATTAAAGTTCATCTGCACTACGGCATCTCCTTTGTGAGAGTACGATTTTACAATGGCATCTTTAATACGTTTGATGGCGTCCTCTTTTGGAAGAATTCCGGAAATAGCAAAGAAACAAGTTTGCAAAATAGTATTGGTACGACGTCCTAATTTTGCATCTTGGGCTACCTTAGTAGCATCAATTACATAAAAATTAACCTCTTTTTCAATGATTTGCTCTTGTGCTTTCGTCGGTAACTGCGCCCAAACCTCATCTTTAGAATAAGGAGAGTTCAACAAGAAGGTTCCGCCTTTTTTAATTCTGGCAATCATATCGTATTTTTCGATATAATTGTATTGGTGACAAGCTACAAAATCTGCAGCATTGATTAAATATGTCGAATGAATTGGATCCGGTCCGAAACGTAAATGTGAAATAGTTTGTGAACCGGCTTTATTAGAGTCATATACAAAATAACCTTGTGCATAACCATCGGTTGTGTCTCCAATAATTTTAATTGAATTTTTATTTGCACTCACTGTACCATCAGAACCTAAACCATAGAACATTGAATTAAAGGTTGATTTCTTAGTAGGGAAAGGTCCTTCAATATCTAAGCTTGTTTTGGTTACATCGTCAATAATACCAACAGTAAAGTGATTTTTTGGTGTTTCTTTATCTAAATTATCATAGATGGCTTTTACCATAGCCGGTGTAAACTCTTTTGATGACAATCCATAGCGTCCACCCACAATTTTCGGCATGGCTTTACCACTTTCTACAAAAGCAGTTACTACATCCAAATAAACAGGATCTCCAATTGCACCGGATTCTTTAGTACGATCCATTACGGCAATTTTCTTTACACTACTCGGTAATTTATTGATAAAGAAATCCATATCAAATGGACGGTAAAGGCGAACAATTAAAGCTCCTACTTTCTCGCCATTAGAAACCATTGTATCGATTGTTTCAATTACCGGACCGGTTCCTGATCCCATAATGATAACTACTTTTTCAGCTTCAGGATGTCCGATATAATCAAATAATTCATATTTACGACCGGTGTGTTTATAAAACTCATCCATCGTTTCTTGTACAATAGCCGGTGTTTTATCAAAATATAAATTGGCCGCTTCACGTGCTTGGAAAAACACATCCGGATTTTGTGCTGTACCGCGAAGTACCGGGTTTTTTGGATTTAAAGCGCGTTCTCTATGTTCTTGTACCTTGTCAAAAGGCATCATATCACTTATAATTGCATCTGGAATACCATCTATTTTCTGAATCTCGTGAGAGGTGCGGAAACCATCAAATATGTTTAAAAAAGGAACTCTAGCTTTTAAAGTTGCCACTTGTGTTATTAAAGCAAAATCTTGTGCTTCTTGAACAGAACCACCAAATAACATGGCAAAACCTGTTTGACGAGTTGCCATTACATCTGAATGGTCTCCAAAAATTGACAAAGCATGTGTAGCTAAGGTCCGTGCTGCTACATGTAATACTGTGGGTAATAATTCACCCGCAATTTTATACATGCTCGGAATCATCAATAACAAACCCTGCGAAGCTGTAAAAGTTGTTGTCAATGCACCGCCTTGTAAACTACCGTGAAGTGCACCAGCTGCACCACCTTCACTTTGCATCTCTATTACATTAGGAATATCACCATATACATTCGTCATGTTTTTAGCACTATAGGCTTCTGCATGTTCTCCCATCGGAGATGAGGGTGTAATTGGATAAATAGCACAAACTTCATTGGTTTTGTGAGCTATACGCGCAACGGCTTCATTACCGTCTAAAATCAATTTTGGAAATTTCTTCATATCTTATTAAATTAATCATTTTTAAATAAAAAACAGTTTCTTTTTTCAAGCGTACAAAAATACAATTATTTAACGATATCAAAGCAAGATATTTATCAAAAAATCCTGTTAAAATAACAATGTATTCAATTTGATACTTCTCAAACGTTTTCGTCAGAAAATTTAATTCAATTTTTTATATTACTTTTTAGATAAAACACTATATTTGAATTTTATTATCATAAAACTATTCAAAATGGGAGATCAATTAAATCAACCTATTAACCAAGGTCTTAAACCTAAGAATTATTTAGTAGAATCAATTTTAGTTACTATTTTTTGTTGTCTGCCACTGGGTATTGTTTTTGCTTCACAAGTAAATTCAAAGTATGATGCAGGAGATTATGCCGGAGCTGCTAGCACTTCTAAACAAGCCAAACAATTTATGTTGTGGGGTTTAATTGCAGGTGTCGTCGTTTTAGTAGCCTATTTTGCATTTTTTGGAGTAGCACTAATTGCCGGTTTAAGTGCTCAATAAAACTAATTTGCTAAAGAAAATTCTAAAACTTTTTTTTGCTTTTAGTATTTTAAGCATTTTGGGCTATCTATATTTTAGGTTTGATCCTATTAACAATCTGTTATTTCCTAAATGCCCGTTGTATGTAACTACAGGCCTTTATTGTCCCGGTTGTGGTAGTCAACGAGCAACACATGCACTACTACATTTTGATATAATCGGTATTTTTAAAAGTAATTTGCTTTTTTTACCCGCAATTTTATTGATAGTCTATCATTATGCAATTCAAGTTATTAATTACGTTCTAAAAACACATTATACGAGTATTCTGGATAAATCGAAAGCTCCCTTAGTTGTTTTGATAATTGTACTTCTCTTTTGGATATTGCGAAATTTGCCCTATGATGCATTTAACTTTTTAGCACCTTAACAACCTGTATTTGGCAAAGCACTCTCCTACATATTCAATTAATAATTGTCCACATCCACATTAAAACGTACACTTCGAAATTCACCAATTGATTGGAAATGATTTTTAATTTTTTGGATTTGCTTTTTTACGGTAGGGATTGATTGATCTAAGGGTAATTTGAGGATAAGTTCTTTTATGTACAAATTTCGAACACGTCCAATTGCAGGAGCAGCAGGACCTAATACCCAGTCCTTAAAGTGATTTCGAAAAGATGTACCCAACCATTCTGAGGCTTGATTTACTCTGTTGTAATCTTTGTGTTTTAAAGTGATTTTTATCAAACGATAGTAAGGCGGGTATTTGTAATTCCAACGATCTACCAATTGCTCTTTATACATCTCCTTATAATTGTTGGTCGTAACTTGCTGTAGTATTCTGTGATTGGGATTAAATGTTTGAATGATGACTTTCCCCCTTTTTTCGGATCTACCTGCCCTACCGGAAACTTGAACCAACATTTGAAAACTGCGTTCGTGCGCCCTGAAATCAGGAAAATTAAGCATATTATCCGCATTCATAACTCCGACTAACGAAACATTTGTAAAATCCAAACCTTTTGACAACATTTGAGTACCTACTAAAATATCAATTTCTTGAGCCTGAAAAGAACTGATAATACGGTGATAATCATATTTTCCACGAGTAGTATCAAAATCCATTCTTCCAACTTTATGGTCGGGAAATAACTCTTTGACTTCTGACTCTAATTGTTGTGTACCAAAACCCTTTGTACTTAGTGACGGATTGTGACAAGCCGGACACTCTATGGGCATTGGAGCCGCAAAACCACAGTAATGACAACGCAATTCTTTTTGAAATTTATGATACGTTAAACTCACATCACAATTAGGACATTGCGGTGAAATTCCACATGAATTACACTCCACAATTGGAGCATAACCCCGGCGGTTTTGAAATAGAATTACCTGCTCTTTATTTTTCAATGCCTCTTGCATTACCTGGAGTAAACGTTCTGAAAAATGACCTGTCATTCGTTTTCTTCGATAGGCATCCGTTAAATTAACCAACGCTATCTCAGGCAACAAAGCTTTACCATAACGTTCTTTTAAGGAAACTAAGGAATATTTTCCTTTTTCAATATTAGTATAGGTTTCAATACTTGGAGTAGCAGTACCCATCAAGAGTTTTGCATACATTTGTTTTGCGAGTACAACAGCCGAATCACGTGCATGATATCTCGGTGCCGGATCGTACTGTTTGTAAGAAGTTTCATGTTCCTCATCAACAACAATCAAACCTAAATCTTGAAAAGGCAGGAAAATAGCAGAACGTGCACCGACAATAAGACGTGCTTTCGTTTTGTTTTTCAAAATATTCTGCCAAACCTCCACACGTTCATTCATAGAATAACGCGAATGAAAAACACTTATTCTATCGCCAAAATACAACTCTAAACGTTGAATTAATTGGGTTGTTAACGCTATCTCAGGAACCAAATATAACACTTGTTTTCCACGCGCTAACTCCGCCTCGATTAAGTGCGCATAAATCTCAGTTTTTCCACTTCCGGTAACGCCGTACAAAGCTACCAAACCCGTAGTTTTAAAATAGGATTTTATTTCCTTTAAAGCTTTGTTTTGAAACTTGTTAAGTACCGGTATCTGAAGTGTTGATTCACCTGCCTTGATTCGGTCTTCTTGTAAGGTGTACGACTCAAAAAAACCCTTGTCTAAAAGTGCTTTAATTACCGAATAATTCAATTTATTCTTTTTTACAAATGCCGTTAATGGAATGGGTTTTTTAGTAGCATTCTTTGTCTGAAAAAAATGTAAAATCGCTTCTCTTTGTTTTGGAGATCGGCTTAATTTATCTAACAAAAGTTGTAAGTTTTCTGTACGCTCCCATTTTTCTGAAAGTCGTATATATTTAATCAGTTTTGGCGTGTACTTTTCATAAATAACCTCTTTTACTTTTATGACTCCTTTATCTAAAAGAGATTTAATAAATGGTAATACTGTTTTTCGGGATAAAATAGCACTGATTTTATCGATACTCAAAGTCGATTGATGTTGTAATGCTTCAAAGATCAGGAATTCATTATCAGATAGTAGTTTTTCATCCGTAAAATCCGGATTTTTAATAATTATTGTCTCACTCTGCAACAACAATGCGGAAGGAATAGCGGCTCTTAGGACCTCGCCCAAAGAACACATATAATACTCAGAAATCCACTGCCAATGCGCAATTTGCTTAACAGTTACAATAGGATTCTCATCTAAAATCTGATGGATTTCCCTTGCGTCATAAGCAATGGGAGCATTTTGATGAATATTGAAAATTACACCCGTGTATATTTTTCTTTTTCCAAAAGGGACAACAACGCGCATACCTATTTGCAAAAAAACTGCTTCTTCCGGATTTATCTCGTATGTAAACAGCTTCTGCAGCGGTAATGGCAATATAACATCAATGTAATGCAATGCTCTTTTAAATTAAATAATCTATGAATCTTAAAAGTCTATTCTGTATCAATAACATGATGAAGTACCCAGGATTCAGGATGCACCTCAGCTCTTGCTTTTTCAATATTATTTCTAGCACCGTGATCACTTATATGTGAAGTATAGGATACGGCATTGAACTCACCGTTAAATCTAGGTATTATATTTGATTCATAGCCTTCAGTAATTAATTTTTTTTGCATTCGTATTGCATTCGACTTAACTTTAAAACTCCCTACAATAACATGAAATGATTTATTTGAATCCTGTTCATTTTGAGGAAGTAAAAGTTCTAGCTCTTTCAATCTTTTTTGTGCATATACATCATTCGGCTTAATTCTATAAGCATTTGTGTAGGATTCTTTAGCGGCAACATAGCTTTTGTTATCAAAATTATCATCCGCTATCACGATAAAATTGTGGTACTTTTCCTCAATATCTCTCAGGCTAATCAATGAATCTAGACTTTCAAGCTTTTTTATCAAAGAAGCATCTGAGGAATCATTTTCAAGTGCTTTTAAATAAAAAACTCTCGCTTGTTCATATTCTTTTTTGTCATATAAGGAATCTGCTGTTTTCAGAATCCGATTATCCTTATTGTTTTGCTTCTTACAAGCTCCTAAAACGCTTACAACCACCAGTATTACAAATATATTTTTTAGCATCATTCGATTGTTATAGATTAAAAATATCTATTATTTTTTGATTCTTTATTAAATTATGTGGGGTAATGCAAAGAAGCGACAAAAATAAGCAATTTTATTTATAAACACTCTTAAAAGTTACATTTACTAATTGAACTTAAGAATTCTGTATTTTTCGTGAGACTCTAAAAAATTATTTCAATTTTTTAGTTAGTTAAACCTACCTGCCTGTCGGTAGATAAACCTGCTTACCTGTCGGTAGGTGAATCAGCAAGTAGGCAAACTAATCCCGCAGTCTGTACTGAACCTGCCTATCGGTAGACAAGCTTGTTTCAGTATCTAGTGGGATATTAGTTTGACTTTCCCTACGGTAGGTAGATCCCTCCATCCGTTGCTTCCTTTAATTGGGTTCACTCCTGATAAGCATCGGGATACCCTGAGATTTAACACCCTTTATTTACGCATAAATCTTAATCTTCATAGCTTAGAGTACTGAACAATAATAGGGAACTACTAAAAAATGCAGGAGTCGTAAAAAACCATACAATCAGTATTTGTAAACATCGAATTTGTACTATTTGATTTCCTTGTTTTAGTTTTACTATGCCAACTAAAGTAGTATCTTTGCAGCTATCAAAAAATTTATCAAATAAATATGAAAATTTCATACAACTGGCTAAAACAATTTATCAAAACAGATTGGGATGCGGTAAAAACCGGTGAATTATTAACCGATTTAGGACTAGAGGTTGAAGGTATTGATGCGTTTGAAAGCATTAAAGGTGGATTGAAGGGACTAGTTGTTGGAGAAGTCTTGACTTGTATAAAACATCCAAATGCAGATAAACTAAGTCTTACGACCGTTGATTTAGGCGATGGAGAACCCACGCAAATAGTTTGTGGTGCGCCCAATGTAGCTGTGGGGCAAAAAGTAGCTGTGGCGACTATCGGTACCATTCTTTACGATGAAAAAGGGAAAGAGTTTCCCATTAAAAAAGGAAGAATTCGGGGTGAAGATAGTTTTGGAATGATCTGTGCAGAAGATGAAATAGGATTGAGTGATAATCATGAGGGCATACTCGTTTTAGACAATTTACTTAAATCCGGCGCAAAGCTCTCAGAAGTATTTGAAGTTCAATCAGACGAAATTTTTGAAATTGGGCTCACACCCAACAGAGCGGATGCTATGAGTCATTATGGAGTGGCTCGAGATTTAAAAGCAGGGCTACAACAGCAAGAAATCAATTTAGAATTAATCTCACCTTCTGTAATTGATTTTCATGTAGATCTTCGAACAAAAAAAATTAGCGTAGAAGTTGCAGATAAAGAATTGGCTCCTAGATACGTCGGTGTAACCTTGACAGATGTTGAAGTCAAAGAATCTCCTACATGGTTGCAAAACAGACTCAAATCTATTGGAATAAGCCCTAAGAATAATGTGGTAGATGTTACAAATTATGTCTTACACGAATTAGGACAACCGCTACACGCTTTTGATGCGGGAAAGATTAAAGGTGATAAAATCATCGTACAAACACTTCCCGCCGGTACTAAATTTACAACATTAGATGAAGTAGAAAGAACACTACACCAAGAAGACATCATGATTTGTGATGCGAACTCCAACCCATTGTGTATTGGAGGTGTTTTTGGCGGTAAAGACTCAGGAGTAACCTCAGAAACCAATAGTGTTTTTTTAGAAAGTGCTTATTTCAACCCGATTTCGATACGAAAAACAGCAAAGAGACACGGCTTAAATACAGATGCTTCATTCCGTTTTGAACGTGGAATTGATATCAATTTTGTAAAATATGCATTAAAAAGAGCTGTTTTACTACTACAAGAAACAACAGGAGCTAAAATAGCTTCCGGAATTCAAGAATTTTATCCCAACCGAATCATTGATTTCGAAGTCGTTGTTAAATACTCTAATATTTATCGACTTATTGGACAAGAGATTCCAAAGGAAACTATTAAAAAAATACTCGCTTCTCTTGATATAAAAATTAATAGTGAGACCGAAGAAATTTTAGGGCTAACGGTTCCGTCCTATCGTGTCGACGTACAACGTGAGGCAGATATAATTGAAGAAATCCTACGTGTGTACGGTTACAACCATATTAATTACTCTCAAAAACTTAACACATCTCTTTCCTTTTCAGATTTTGATAAAGAAAAATATGAAAATAAATTGGCAGATCAATTAGTTGCACAGGGCTTTTATGAAACCATGGCTAATTCGTTAACAAAACCGGATTATATTCATTTATCAGATAAGTTAAAAGAAGAGGTTTCTGTTATAATGCTCAATCCACTGAGTGCTGACTTAGAGGCGATGCGTCAATCAATGTTGTTTGGTGGCCTAGAAAGTATCGCATACAATTCTAAAAGGCAACAACATAATTTGCGCTTTTTTGAGTTTGGAAAAACCTATCACAAATACGAAAACGCATACCATGAAGAAAATCACTTAGCTTTATATGTTTCAGGTTTTCAAAATCAAAATCATTGGCAAATAAAAGATCAAAAATCAGATTTCTTCTATTTAAAAGCTACCGTAGCTGCATTATTGACAAAATCAGGTATTGCTTCTTTTAAAACAAAACCTACAAAGAATGATCTTTTCTCCGAAGGCATTTCTCTGTATAACGGAAAAATAAAAATCGCAGACCTGGGAGTTGTTAAAAAAGCAATATTGAAAAGTTTCGGCATCAAACAAGAAGTTCTATTTGCAGACATTGCTATTCAAAAACTTTATGATAAAATAGCTGATAATCAAGTTACAATTCAAGAATTACATAAATATCCAAGTGTAAAAAGAGATTTGGCCTTGTTAGTAGATCAAAAAGTATCTTTTTCTGAATTATATCACACTTCCTACCAAACAGAACCAAAACTCCTAAAAGAAGTTACTCTTTTTGATGTATATGAAGGTGAAAATTTACCGGAAGGCAAAAAATCCTACGCGTTATCTTTTGTTTTACGAGATAAGAATAAAACTTTAAATGAAAAACAAATTGATAAAACAATGCAAAAACTTACTCGATCATTTGAGAAGCAGTTTAATGCGGAGTTAAGAAGTTGATTTTCTGTTTTAATGAATTATTTTTATTGTTACTCAATAAAAGATGTTAGACCGCTATGCTAGTACGTATTAGATGTTAGACAGGTTTTGAAAGCCTTATGATTTGCACTTTATAGCGAATGTTGTACTGGGTTTAACATTATTGATAAGAATTATTACAATTTATGAATAGCATGCTGCCAAATATAAAATTATCAGAAATAGCCTTATTTTATTGATTAAAATAAAAGTTATTGATTATTAGCAGGATACTACTAATTTATTTTTCTACAATATATTTAAAACTACTATTATGAAACAGACCTTAATCTTTCTTTTTGCTTTTACACTTTTTAGTTATAACCTATCCCTTTTTTCACAAAACAAAGATCAAAGAAAAGCAATACATCATGAAATTCCTGAGGATGCATACATTTATGTTGATCGTAGTAAAATGCCAAAATCACCTGCTTACTCCTATCAAAAAAGTTCAATTCTTACCACACAGGTAAATATTGATGCAGCCGGAAACAACATAGTCGGTGATGCTGCTAATGAGCCTTCCATCGCTTTTGATCCTACAAATCCTATGAGAATTGTTATAGGTTGGAGACAATTTGATACAATTACTAATAATTTTAGACAAGCAGGTTATGCTTATAGTACGGATGCTGGACTTACATGGACTTTTCCAGGTCCCATTGATCCGGGAGTTTTTAGATCTGATCCTGTTTTAGATTTTGATGCCGAGGGTAACTTTTATTATAATAGTTTAACACTTGTTAATTCAGAGTATGTCTGCGATGTTTATAAAATTGATGATGGTGGTGTCATTTGGGACGATGGGACTTATGCCCATGGTGGTGACAAACAATGGATGCGAATTGATAAAACAGATGGTATAGGTTCCGGAAATAATTATTCTTTTTGGACGTCTTATTATAGTATTTGCTATCCCGGAGCTTTTACGCGTTCGACGGATAGCGGTAATACATATGAAGACTGTGAAGAAGTGTCCGGTGATCCTAGTTGGGGAACACTCGCAGTTGGACCCAATGGCGAATTATACATAGTTGGTGAAGGACAATATACCATAACACTAGTCAAATCTTCTACCGCAAGTGATCCTGACGAAAGTGTAACTTGGGATTTTACAAGTTCTGTAAATCTTGATGGCAGTCTAAGTGGATGGGCTCCTATTAATCCGCAAGGACTTGTCGGACAAGCTTGGGTTGATGTAGACGTGTCTGATGGACCGGGACAAGGAAATGTTTATGTTTTAGCTTCTGTAGAACGCAATTCAAATAATGATCCTGCTGATGTGATGTTTGCAAAAAGTACGGATGGAGGAGTTACTTTTCAAAGCCCTATAAGAATAAATACCGATGCAAGTACTACTAATTATCAATGGTTTGGGACGATGTCTGTCGCTCCTAATGGTCGTATTGATGTGGTTTGGTTAGACACACGCGACGCCCCTACAAATCTACCCCACAATTCTGCTCTTTATTACTCCTACTCTACCAATCAAGGTATAACTTGGTCAGAAAACGAACAATTATCTGATTATTTCGACCCTCATATTGGTTATCCCAATCAAAATAAGATGGGTGATTATTTTGATATGAAATCTGATGATTACGGAGCACATTTAGCTTGGGCAAATACTTTAAACGGCGGTCAAGATGTGTATTATACTTATATAACTCCCAGCACTATCGGAATTGATGAAATTTTGACCCTTGATTCGCTATCCGTTACAAACTATCCAAATCCTTTCACCGATCAAACAACACTATCATTTTATCTAAAAAATGATGTACGGGTTTCCATAGAAATATTTAATATACTTGGGAAAAAAGTTAAAAGTTTACTAAACAAAGAGATGAAGGCAGGAAAACAAAAGGTTTTGTGGAATGGGAAAAATGATACGGACAACAGCTTAGCGAATGGTTTTTATCTGTATAAAATTAAAGCAGGAAACAATACAGTAACTAAAAAGATGTTGTTAAGTCGTTAAGAACTTGAACGCGATCTAATCTTCGATTTTGATTTTAGTTTGTCCTAATCGCTCTGCTAATTACATCATTAGAATAGTCCTAAAAAACGATACGATGTCTGCTATTTTGTGTTGCGTAAGTGTCTACTACTTTACCTAAGCAGCTTTGCAGTTGGTAATGAATGAAGTTAGAGTACGAAATTGGGAGAATTCGCACAGCAAATTTTTATAATTCAATTTCTAAAAGTTTGGCTGTTATTTCCCAAACTTCATCAAATATTTCATTCACATTCCTTTGACCGTCAATAATAACAACATGATCTTTCTTCCCTTCCCTTTTAATTGCTTCCTTATAATTAATTATTACTTGTTCCATCTTTTCTTTTGTTTCAAATAAATCAAGGAATATTCGTGATGAACTTAAACGTCTCATACTTTCATCAGCAGAGATATCAAAATAAAAGACAATATCCGGTCTTAATAAATCAGCACAAACTTTATTGGCAGCAATAACCCAATCCATAGACAACATAGGAACATGATAGGCATAGGATGAATAATAATACCTATCCGAAATAACATGCATGCCTTTGTTTAAATAATTTAACATGCCTGTTATCGGATTTTGTATATGGTCTAAGCGATCAGCGAGAAACAGTGCTCCGATTGTTTTGTCATCAGATAATATCCGTTTGTTAAGTATGTTCTTGATAACCGAACCAATAGGACTGTCCGTTGGCTCAAACGTTTTATATATATTTCCTGTACGTGAATTGATTTTTTCAAAAAGCATGTTACTGATTGTTGATTTACCCGAGCCATCAATTCCTTCGAATACTATAAATTTTGCTTTTTTCATTGAACTTTGTTATTTGTTAAATCTATACCGATAGAGAATAGATATATTGAAAGAGCGCAAAGTTACAAACTTTGCGCTTCGGGTACTACCCTTTACTATTTCAGTTTCTTATGACAGAGCCACCAATCATAACATTCAAATTCTCCGGCTTTTGCTTTTACAAGTCTTTCTTTTGCCGTTTGAACATCCGTAGCAGGAGGGATTATTACTCGGTCCTTTAAGATTTCATTATTTGGCCAATTAGCAGGCATGGCAACATTATTTTTATCGGATATTTGCATGGCTTCCACTACACGCAATATTTCGTCCATATTTCTACCCAATTCTTGTGGATAGTACAGCATAATTCTAAGTTTTGCTTCAGTATCAACAATAAATACAGCTCTTACAGTATTTGTTCCCTTTCCCGGGTGAATTATACCAAGTGTTTCTGCTACTTTTCCTGTATCTGCAATTATTGGAAATTCAATTTCCACATGCATCTTCTCTTTGATCCACTCTTCCCACTTGATATGTGCAAATACTTGGTCAACACTCAATCCAATTAATTCACAATTCAATGCTTTAAATTTATCATATCGTTGTTGAAATGCGATGAATTCAGTAGTACAAACCGGTGTAAAGTCTGCCGGATGACTAAATAATACAAACCATTTTCCTTTGTAATGCGAAGGTAAATTAAATACGCCACGCGTGGTCTGAACTGTCATTTCAGGAAAGCTATCTCCCAACAAAGGCATTCCTTTTTTTTCGTTTAAATTTTCCATTAGTTCTATTTTTTAAAAGTTAATATTTCGTTTTTATAAATTATATAAATATCTTCGGGTAAAAAATAAGCAGCTCAACAATAAAAGCACCCAATGCTGCGAAAAAAACACCTCCGGCGGCAACATCCTTTATAAAACCTATTCGGTTATGATGTTCCTTATGAACGAAATCACTTAGCTTTTCTATAGCTGTGTTGAGTGCTTCAACAGCTAAAACCACGACAACTGCAAATGTGTGAAACATCCATTCTGTCACCGATAATTTATAGTAAAAACCGGCTAGAGTCAGCAGTACTGCTAAAGCAAATTGCACCATACCGCTAGACTCGGTCGTCACAAAAAGATAGGCTCCTTTTATAGCGATAAATCCACCGCGAATTCTCCCTCTTATAAAGCCTGATTTTTGATTTTTTGCCACCAATTTTAAAGTTTTAATTTATAACAAAGCTAATGTAATTTAACGAAATAAAAAATCCCAAATTTCAATAGAGAAATTTGGGATTTTAAAACCTAATATTTAAACTTATTTTTTTAATATTGCAATTACCTTATCGTAATTGGGTTCATCTACAGTTTCAGCTACCTGCTCTGTGTATATTACGGTACCTTCTTCATCAAGGACAACGATAGATCTGGAAAGTAAACCTTTCATCGGTCCATCGAGAATCGTCACGCCGTATTTTTTCCCAAATTTACCTTTTCTAAAATCCGATAATGTTTCAACATGATCGATTCCTTCAGCACCACAAAAACGAGCTTGTGCAAAGGGTAAATCTTTTGACACATAAAGTACTTTTGTGTTTTCAAATCCGGTTGCTAATTTGTTAAACGCTCTGACTGAATTTGCACAGACACCTGTATCAATACTCGGTGTGATGTTTAATACCAATCGAACACCTTTATAATCTTTTAGTTTAGCCGTTGATAAATCACTTTTAACCAAATTGAACTTCGGTGCTTTCTTTCCAACTTTTGGTAAATATCCAATTGTATTTACCGGTTTTCCTTGTAGGGTTATTTTTGCCATATTAATTGTTTTAGTATTGTATTTAAATTTGTTTAATGTTTTTTAAGGTATTTCGCTACACCTTCGTGTGTATCGGGCATCGCTTCTTTGTCTTTGGTCCAGTTTGCCGGACAAACTACACCGTTTTCTTCGGTAAACTGCAAGGCATCAACCATTCGTAATGCTTCTTCAACATTACGTCCTAGCGGATCATCATTCACTACTTGGTGACGAACAATTCCCTCTTTATCTATCAAGAATAAGCCACGATAAGAAACTAATTCATTATCTGCTTGTAACTCATCGTTTTCATCATAATAATAATCACCCGCCAATACATCGTAATTTTTTGCTATTGTTTTATTTGTATCAGCTACGATTGGATAGGTAACACCTTTAATACCTCCTTCATTTTTACCCATCTGCAACCATCCCCAATGAGATTGTTCTGTATCTGTTGAACAGGCTACAACAGCACAATTTCTTGCTTCAAATTTAGTTAAATTTTCTTGAAATGCATGTAATTCTGTAGGACATACAAATGTGAAATCCTTAGGATAAAAGAAAAAGACAACATGTTTTTTTCCTAAATATTGATCTAAAGAAAAGTCATCGACAAATTCTACACCATTTAATACCGCTTTTTCTTTGAAATGTGGGGCTTTTTTACCAACTAATACTGCCATAATAATATTTTATATTTAAAGTTTATTTATTTTTTACAAATATACGAGCAAAAGTTATTTCTACGTACACAAATGAGATTAAAGTTCTATCTAACGATAAGTTTTTTCTATAACCGATGAAAACTGTTTAAGAAACTTCGTACAGCATAATTTATTATTTGTTTAAATCAGAAGTCTAAAACAAATAAAAAGCAACAAGCAACATGGCCACAAAACCACTAACAGAATTATGCTTATTTTCGCAAACTGATTATTCAATAAATGAGACTGCGTCAATACACAAGAGAATTTAAAACAAATCTAAGTCTCGCTACTCCTGTTATAATGGGCTCTTTAGGTCATATTTTAGTAGGATTGGCAGATGATATGATGGTGGGTGTTTTGGGTCCTGTTCAATTGGCAGCAACCTCTTTAGGAAATAGTCTAGTATTTATTGCTATCTCCATAGGCATAGGTTTTTCACTGGCTTTAACTCCTTTAATTTCTGAAGCAGACGGTGAAAATGACATACAAAAAGGGAGAAGAATATTTCAACACGGCATGCTGTTGAATACTAGTTTGGGTATTGTTATGTTTATCGCATTGTTATTTGCAAAACCCATTTTATATCATTTAAAACAACCGCCTGAAGTGGTGGAGTTGGCAATCCCCTATTTTAAGATCGTCGCGCTATCAATGATACCCATGATGATCTTTCAAGGATTAAAACAATTTGCAGATGGTATGTCACAAACCAAATATGCCATGCGTGCTACGATCATCGCTAATGTCATTAATGTATTTATCAATTTTTTATTGATTTATGGAATCTGGATTTTCCCCCGTCTAGAATTGGTAGGTGCCGCAACCGGAACTATTATTTCACGTATTGCCATGGTGATTATGCTGTTTTATATGTTGCGTAAAAAAGAAATATTCATCCCCTTCTTTAAAAGATTAAAACTATCTGAAATTAAATGGGAGTATTTTTATAAAATTATCAACTTGGGTTTTCCTACAGCGCTACAAATTTTATTTGAAGTTGCAGCTTTTGTTGGAGCCGTATTGTTAGCAGGAGTTTTGGGGACCTATCCTCAAGCTGCCAACCAAATAGCTATGAAACTCGCCTCCACCACTTTTATGATTGCAATTGGTGTGGGAGTGGCAACTACGGTTCGGATTGGAAATCAAAAAGGAAAAGGCGACTATATCGGTTTACGACGAATTGCCTTTTCAAACCAACTGTTAATCGCATTTGTTATGATCGGATTCTCCTTGTTGTTTTTTGTTTTCCACAACTATCTACCCTATGCTTTTACACAAAATAAAGAAGTAGTCAATATCGCTGCAAAACTTTTATTAATCGCTGCTGTTTTTCAATTATCAGATGGTTTACAAGCCGTTATCTTAGCCTCATTAAGAGGAATTCAAGATGTTTGGATACCTTCTCTTTTAACTTTTATCGCCTATTGGATCATCGGATTTCCGATAAGCTACTACTTAGGCTTACATACAGAGTACAAAACCATTGGAATATGGATTGGTTTGTCAATAGGTCTTACAACTTCAGCAATTTTATTATTTTTACGATTTAATCACAAGACTAAAAAACTTATACAACAACATCATGCAAATACCTAAATTTCTTATCGGTGACCATTCAGAGTATTCGAATGCTATTTTTATTATTCATACTGAATACCCGCGATTCATTATCAATTTAGTCGATGATGAAATTACGTGGTTAGAAGATATCAAAGGCGTTGACTCAAATGAATTTTCAGAAGAAATAGCACATCTTATTGAAGAAGCCTCTCTTTTTTATGATCGACAAATAGATTCCCTTGAATTTGATTTAGATGACAATAATTGAGTTTTAAAACGTTAGTATTGATAGTGAAACGATTTTTCTTGATATTGTTATTTTTTACGCTAAACAGCCATGCGCAAACGGGTGGTGAACAAGTGTATTCTTTTTTAAATTTTTCAACTTCCGCCAGACAAACAGCTTTAGGAGGCAGTGTATTGACTTTAAGAGATGATGTCAACCAAGCTTTGTGGAACCCGGCAGCAATTAACGAAGAAATGGATGCGAAAGTATCACTGAGCTATGTCAATTTTTTAACAGAAATTAATTATTTATCAGCTACTTATGCGTACTTTGTCGATAAGCACATAGGTACATTTCACTCAGGATTAACGTATCTCAATTATGGAACCTTTATCGCAGCAGACGAAAATGGTGTTGAAACAGGTACATTTAAAGCTTTTGATCTTGCCTTTTCTTTAGGTTATGCGTATCAAATTCCTCATTCCAATTTTGCAATTGGCGTGAATGCCAAAATTATTAATTCCGTTATTGAGCAATATACTTCTTTTGGTGTTGCGGGTGATTTCGGAATAATGTATTTCAATGAAGAAAAACCCTATCAATTTGCCGCGGTTATACGAAATGTCGGAACGCAAATAACAAACTACACCGATGTCCAAGAGCCTTTACCCATGCAAATACAATTGGGAGGTAGTTTTCAATTAGAGCATGTTCCTATAAGATTATACGGAACATTAGACAACCTGCAACGCTGGAAACTAGCCTATAACAATCCATCGGATAGCTCAACAGATTTTGAAGGAAATGTAACTACCGAAGATCCGACATTCTTAAACAATTTAATACGTCATTTTGTGGTGGGCGCTGAATTATTTCCCGATCAAGGCTTTTCACTACGTACCGGATTTAATTTCCAAAGAGCACAAGAATTGGGTTTGAATAATAAACGAACTTTTGCCGGAATTAGCGTTGGGTTTGGGTTAAAAGTTAAACGTCTTAAACTGAATTACTCTTTTTCTAAATACCATATCGTAGCAGATACACATTCGTTTAGTCTTGAAATAAATTTAAACTAAATGCCTAAGAGAATGCATAAAATCACTATTGCAATTGACGGTTACTCTTCTACCGGCAAAAGTACCGTGGCAAAACGATTGGCAAAAGAGCTCAACTATATTTATGTCGATACAGGTGCTATGTATAGAGCTGTTACTTTATATGCGTTAGACAATCAATTTATCCATAAAAAAGGGTTTGATAAAAAATCTTTAGTCGCTCATTTATCGCAAATAAAACTCGAATTCAAATTCAATAAAGAACATGGCTTTGCTGAAATGTATCTAAATGATATCAACGTAGAAAAAGATATTCGGAGCTTGCGAGTTTCTAGTTTTGTAAGTCCTGTGGCTACCGTTTCTGAAATACGTAAATATTTGGTTAAACTGCAACGAGAAATGGGAAAAAACAAAGGAGTGGTTATGGATGGAAGAGATATTGGAAGTGTGGTATTCCCCGATGCTGAGCTAAAGATTTTTCTGACAGCAAATCCACAAATTAGAGCTGAAAGACGTTTGCTCGAATTAAAAGAAAAAGGATTTGAAGGAGATTTTGAATCAATTGTAAAAAATGTTGTAGAGCGTGATAGAATTGATAGTACCCGAGCAGATTCACCATTGATAAAAGTGGCTGATGCCGTTGAGATTGATGTGTCTAACATCGATAAAGAAGAAGAATTTCAACAAGTTCTGAACTTAGCAAAAAAGAAATTGGATATTTAGGCTTTTAACGATAAGAATCTTCTATTAATTTAGCAGCTTTTTGTAACTCTTTTCTCTTACTTCGCCACATTATAATAAAAGACATTGCCCTTTGAGAATAATTTAGCATCCCATCATCTGATAATTCAGCAGAGATTCTTTCAATTTCTTTTTGTGTGAATTTTTTGGAAAAATAGGTTCTGATTTCATTTTTTCT
>JAOZTK010000009.1:9047-32625 GCA_029942185.1 Flavobacteriaceae bacterium | reverse complement strand
ATTAGTTCGACTAACTAAAAAATTGGAATAATTTTTTAGAGTCTCACGAATAAATGGGAGCAAACCTCAGGGTTAGCCATGAACCCAAAATTCCAACGCAGAGCATAAGAGTTCATTTTTTGCGGCATCTGCTTTGCGAATCAAAACACAAAAAGTCCTTGTATTAAACAAGGACTTTTTTTTCTATATAACCTAGGGTACTTTACTTTTCTTACCCCATATAAGAATTTAGCATCCACAGTGTTTTTTCTGTTTCTGTAATATAGTCACTCATTTGGCTGACGGTTCCTTCATCATTAACATCAGCAGCTTTTGAAAGGATTGCACGTTCTTTTACAATTAGTGTTGAGAAATTATCGATAACTGTTTTTACACTTTCGCTACCAACTTTATCTTTTTTGTATGACTTGATTTCAGCTTGTGAAAGAAAATCCTCAAATGTGTGCAAAGGAACAGCTTCTAAGGTAAGTATTCTCTCGGCAATCTCGTCGACTTTGATTACTGCATCTTCATATAACTTTTCAAATTTTAAGTGTAACTCAAAAAAGTCTTTTCCCTTTACATTCCAATGGAAACCTCTTAAGTTTTGGTAAAATATCTGTTAATTAGCTAATAGGTCGTTGAGCATTGATGCCAATTCTTTTGATTCTTTTATGTCTAATCCGATTGTGTTTTTCATACTAATAGTTTTATCCGTTAAAAAATATTTTCTGTTTGTTTTATACTGCAAATTTAGAGCTAAACCTACCCCAATTGAAATTAATTAATCTCTTGCTTCTATTTTGCTATAAATATTTCTTATTGTTATTTATTATTTAATAGTAAGTGACTATATAGCCTCTACTTTCTTATTTGTTTTTCCTTCAACAAAATCCTAGCGTCTATTCTTAAAATCTCTTTAGGAGTGAGCAACTTTGACTTCTTTCGTTTTAATTCAATACTTTGAAAAAGGAACTTCACATTTATATCTTCGAATTCTCGGATAAGAGTCATTTTGTCTTGTGATAATTCTGCTGTATCCTCTTTTTCAATTTTATCTAAAAAATCTTTTAAATCAATTTTATGTAATGTATCTTTCTCCTTTATGATGAATAATGCCACTTTTGAAATGCTATCAAGCTCAAAACTAAATTTGTTTATTCTCTTGCTAACAACATTCTTCCGTCTTTTTCCCTGTCTTGTATAATCATCAATAAAGACTTGTTTTATATAATCATAGCCTCTTACATCAAGCAATTCATTATAGACTGATTTATAATAACCTTTAACTCTATTTTCAACTACATCATCCATATCAATAACTACAATACCTAAAGTATCACGTAATCGATCTGCAATAAGCCAATGATTTTTGTCAGTAAACACTTCTGAAGGCTTAAAACCCAATACATCGGTTACATTATCTAAAGCATTTCTTTCTGCTAGATATTTACTAATGGATTCAAACCTTTGTAATTCACTATTTTTAACTTTAAACCCAGTACTCTCCATCGAATGATAAAGAGCTTTAAATTGTTTTGCTTGGCTTTTTTTAGAAACGGAAAAGACACCCCAAACTCCAAAAGACATTAAAATCGATAAAACTGCAACTGACATAGGAAAATTGCGAAGCTTTTTTTGTTTACTAAACAAAACATACAAAGTCATTCCTAAAATCCAGAAAGACAGAATCAATACCATATATCTATTTTCGGTAAAACCATAATTAAATATCCTTTTAAAAATGGCAACAAATAACAAGACAATCAACGGTAATAAGCTATAGTAAAACCAAGGATAAAAGCTTTTAATTAATTTTGATTTATTCGTCGTTTTTATAGGATTTATAAGTATATGAATAAGAAAACCTAAGACAGACAATGCTATGAGCAAATAAGAAACCCATCCTTTTGGCAAATTCCAATTGATTAGTATTTTAAGACTATAAGCATACAAAATAACGAGATAGAGCAAGGTCAACGGAATTAATATATATTTTACAAAAACCAATAATGCTTTTGGATAATCAATTGTTGTTTGTTTTTGAATAGCACTTGGGATATCACCCAAAAATATCCAAGTATTTACAATTCCTACACTAAAAATAAACAACTTAAAATAGATTAATTCATCAAAATCTAATTTGAATAAATACTTTAAAGACAGCAAGGCTATAGTCAAACCTAAGTAAAGAACTATTGAAAAAACGACACTTTTAACAAAGGCTAAAAAGATACTTTTGAGGTAGTTCCAATAAGCATTTTTATCCCATGTAAATAAGAAAGGAGTAAAAAATATAAGAAGATGTCCCGCAATAAAATACAATACAAACCTATAGGGAATTGTTACATCATCAAAACCGACTTGATTATTCGGCAAACTATAATAATAAATTCCTAAAAGCAGTAAAGGAATCAGTAGTAACCAATATTTTTTTTGCTTTCGTTCTTCTTTAAAATAACGAACTAACAATCGCGTAGCAATAACCCAACTCATTCCTAATATAAAAACTAAAATGGGTTTTATATAGGAAAACTCTACATCGCTTTCTATTTCTTGTCCTACGAACCAAATTAAGTATATCGTTCCCACTACTGCCCAGATAAGCGTAATAGGAAAGTTTAGAAAAGCACTTTTTACTTTATCAAACATTTCATTAAAAGATGATAATAACTTCATAATTAGATTATTTAAACGTATTTCGGAAATTTACAGTCTCTTTCCGTTTCACTTTATTATTATTAGAACGTATAAAGGTATCAATAAAATAGATTTCTTTAGGAAACTCATATTTTGACAATGATGATTTGGATAACACTCGTCCAATCGTATCTATAGGCTCTTTAGATTCAATAAACAAACAAACTTTACTTCCTAGTTTTTTATCAGCAATGCCGGCGATAAAAAATGGCTCTGCTAAAAAAGGTGCTAATTTTATTTCAATTTGCTCCGGAAAGAGTTTAACACCACCACTATTAATAATAGTATCATATCTACCCATCCATTCAAATTCGGTATCTGAAACAAGTTTTACAATATCATTTGTTATGATTCTCGTTTCAGAAATTCCCGGAGCAGCGATACACAAACAATCTCTATCATCGACTGATAATTTTACTTTGGGTAATGATTTATAAGCATGTGCATGCTTTTCAATCTTTTTAACGGCAATGTGTGTAATGGTTTCCGTCATACCATAGGTTTGGTATATCGAGACAGGTATCTTTGCCAGGGCTTGTTCTAAAAGATAAGAAATGGGAGCACCTCCTATGATTAATTTCTTTATACGGTATAATTCTTTTAAAGAATTCTGAGCTTGTAAAGGAACCATTGCGGCAAAATCATAATACGAATTCATGTTTTTTAATGGACTTGAAACCGCTTCTACAACATCCAAATGCCATCCTAAAGAAAGGGCGCGTACCCACATCATCTTACCGGCTATATAATCCGTTGATAGACAATGCAAGGCTTTTGTTTTTGGTGGTAAATCAAAAAATGCTGCAGTGGCTTGTGCCGAATTTAGCATTTTCTCTTTTTGAAGTTTAATCTGCTTTGGTTTTCCGGTAGAACCTGATGTAGGTACAACTATCGAATCAGATTGATCTAAAAAAGATTTTAAAAAGCCATAACTTTCAGGTAATTCATTTTTGACATACTCCAAAAAGCTAGCTTCATCTTTGAAAGATTGATTTTGTAATCTAAAATCAGGATGGATTTGTGCAATTAACAATAGACAATAATTTGATGCTCAAAGTTACAAATTTATTAATAAGCCTAAAACAAAAATATGCGTTTAGTTCACAGCTATCCGTACATCTTCTTATAATACTCTTGATAGACTCCGGATGTGACGTTTTTTAACCAAGATAAATTTTGCAGGTACCAATCAACGGTTTTTGACAAGCCTTCTTCAAAAGTAACTTGAGGTTTCCAATCGAGTTCGGCTTGAATTTTTGAAGCATCGATGGCATAGCGTTTATCGTGCCCTGCTCTATCTTTTACAAAACGAATTAATTTTGCTGATGTTCCTTTTGGCTTATTTAACTTACGATCTAATTGCTCACACAAAAGATGAATTAAATCAATATTTGTCCACTCGTTGAGTCCACCGACATTATAGGTTTCACCCTTTTTCCCCTTGTGAAAAATCGTATCAATAGCCAAAACGTGATCCGTAACATACAACCAATCGCGTGTATATTGACCATCACCATAAACAGGGAGTTCAATACTATTTTGAATGTTGTGAATAAACAAGGGAATTAATTTTTCAGGAAACTGATTCGGGCCATAGTTATTGGAGCAATTACTAATCTTATAAGGCATTCCAAAAGTATTTCCAAACGAACGTACCATGTGATCCGAAGCTGCTTTTGAAGCTGCATAAGGAGATTGCGGATCGTAAGAAGTTTTCTCTGTAAACAATCCGGTTTTCCCTAAAGAACCATATACTTCATCGGTAGAAATATGATAGAATTGTTTTCCGTCAAAATTAGCCTTCCAAAGCTTATTAAAAGCATTTAATAAATTGGTTGTCCCCAATACATTTGTCTCAATAAAGGCATTTGGATTAGTGATGGAGCGATCTACATGGCTTTCTGCTGCTAAGTGAATAACTGCTTTAAAACGATATTTCTCAAACAAATCATTAACAAAAGGAATATCTTTTATATCTCCTTTTACAAAAGTATAATTGGGTTTATCCGAAATGCTTTGTAAATTTTCTAAATTTCCCGCATAGGTCAGTGCATCCAAATTATATATATGATAAGCCGGATATTTTGTTACAAAATGTTTTACAACATGTGACCCGATAAAACCTGCACCTCCTGTTATTAGTATGTTCAAAATTGAAGATTTTTTAAAGCTCACCTTTCGGTAAGTAATTTTTTTTTAATACTTATAGATATTCTATTAATCGCCTAAAACGTATCGTTTATCGCATGGCAGGATCAAAGCATCACAAATTTATCTAATCTCCAAAATAAAAGGCATTCTGGCCTGCGCACCTTTCATTTTAGAGAAAGATTGTAGTTGTTTATACAGTTTATAATTATCAGCACCTATTTCTTCAATAAGCATCGCTTCTTTAGATTTCATAAAAGGATTCACCGATAAAGCATCTTTTAAATCCTTTTTATAACGTGGATAATCAGTTGTTTTATACTCTTTAATATCCGCTAAAGAGGCGGCGTAAGCAACGGCATCATCGAGGTTACCCAATGCATCTACCAAGCCATTTTCCAAGGCTTCTTTACCAGTCCAAACTCGACCTTGTGCAATCGCATCCACAGCTTCATAACTCATGTTACGGCCTTCAGACACATGCTTTACAAAGGTGGTATAAATATCATCAATACTCCCTTTTATAAAATCGTGAAACCCTTGTGTAATCGGTTCAAAAACAGAATATGAAGGAGCTTTATTTGTCGAGACTTGCTCCGCATTAATACCCATCTTACCTGCTACAACACTAAAATTCGGGATAGCACCAAAAACGCCAATTGAACCTGTAATAGTTGTTGGTTCCGCGTAAATTTTATCCGCATTACAAGCGATATAATATCCACCTGAAGCCGCTAAATTCCCCATGGAAACAACCACAGGTTTTTCCTTTTTTGTCAATTCAATTTCACGCCAAATCAAATCAGATGCCAAAGCACTTCCTCCCGGTGAATTGATACGTAGGACAATTGCTTTGATATTCTTTTTCTCACGCATTTTTTTGAGTGCTTTAATGATAGCTTCTTGTCCGATATAGTTTTCATCACCTTTTCCATATCGAATTTCACCTTGTGCATATAACACCCCTATTTTATCTTTTGCAGTTGACTTTATACGCCCTTTTCCTATTGATATATAATCTTTTACCGTAATTTTTTCTAATTTTTTATCTTCGGCAACTCCCGTTAAGACTTTTAATTTACTTTCGTATTCATCCGCATAAATAGCTTGATCAAGCATTCCGTTACTAATTGCCAAATTGATAGTTCGTGTTCCTAGATTATCTGCAATGCTGTTTAATTCAGCAACTGTTTTATTGCGACTTGTGGCGATATCATCAACAAATTCTCCCCATATAGAATGTAAAAAAGATGCTGTTTGCTCTCTGTTCGCTTCACTCATTTCATTGGCAATAAATCCTTCCATTGCACTTTTATATTTTCCATGCCGAATCACTTCCATCTTAACACCATATTTATCTTGAAAATCTTTAAAATACATTTTTTCAGATGTAAGTCCGTGAAAATCTATAAGTCCGACAGGGTTCATATAAATAGAATCAGCTACTGAACTCAAGTAATAATTTTTTTGAGTAAACACATCGGCATAAGCAGTAATAAATTTACCACTTTCTTTAAATTCCAACAGCTTATTACGAATAGCTTGAGTTTGTGCAATACCGGACTTAAGATCTAAAATTTCTATACTGATCCCTTTAATATTATCATCTGTTTTTGCATTCTCAATGGCATTAAGCACTTTTGTCAGGGCGATTTTTTTATCATTTTCTCCAAATATTTCATCTAGTGGATTATCACTTTTGGGAGCATAATCAACAAGCTTTGGTTTTAATTTGAGCATTAAAACCGAATTGTTTTTTACAGTTATTTTTTCTTTACTTTCTATGGCCGCTACTATCACAGCAAAGAACATAAAGAACAAGAAAAGCGCTATAATTGTTCCTAAAATAGCTGCCAAAAGATTACGTAAAAATTTCATTTTTTTTAAGTTTATTATTATTCTAACTAACAAGTCGTAAATTTAGCCCAATCGTTACAATATTCAGGCTGTAGTTCTCGATTTTCACCAGGACGTAAAACGTAAAGTATAAAGCCTATAACACCACTACTAATTCCACCTTTTAAACTGACTCTTCTGAAAATACAACATCAGCAGATAGCCAATCAATGCTCCTCCTACATGGGCAAAGTGTGCGATTCCTCCTCCTCCTAAAGACCCGAAAATTGAAAATCCTGTCAAACCGGAGAATAAATCCAAAGCTACAACTGCAGGAATAAAATATTTTGCTTTAATGGGTACCGGCAGAAAAATAAGCATGAGTTCCGCATCGGGATATTTAAAGGCAAAAGCTACTAATATTCCATAAATTGCACCGGAAGCACCTACTGCAGGTGTATGAAAAATCTGATAAAACACTGCTAGTTTATCCCTTGGAACTGATGATTCAATCGTTGTATTATATTTTCCTGTTTCTAGAATATTCTGAATATCATCTGATGACAGACCGGTAGTGAGTAAATTTTCATAGATACTATTAAACTGGTAATAATTCACTAACGTATAAATAATTCCTGCACCCAAACCTGTCGCTAAATAGAAGAAAAGAAACTTCTTAGATCCCCACATGGCTTCCAACGGGCTTCCAAAAGCCCATAATGCATACATGTTAAACAGAATGTGCATCACACCACCATGCATAAACATATGTGTCAGAAACTGCCAATAATTAAAATGAGGGTTTTTAGGATAAAACAAAGCCATTTTCTCCATTACAACTTCTCCGATAGTCATACTCGCTACAAAGAAAATTACATTTATAATAATTAAATGTTTTACAGTGTCAGTTATTCGCATCATAAGCGTTTGTCTATTTCTTCAATGGTTATAGTAGTAAAACACGCTTTTCCGAATGGCGAGACATTCGGTTCTTTACAAGTAAATAACGTATTTACCAATTCTTCTTGTTCTTTTTGACCTAATGTTTTTCCTGTTTTTATCGCTGTATTTTTCGATAAAACTTTTGCGATATAATCCACAGGGCTAAAACTCGTGTTGGGAATTTCATCTTTCTGATTCGCAATTAATTCCTTAAAAATTGTTTCTATTTCAATATCTTTTAGCTTAGGGGGAATTCCTTTAACAATAATTTTTTCGCTTGTTAAGGATTTGAATTGAAATCCACTACTCTCTAAATCGCCTTGCAACTCGGTTAATAATGCCATATCAGGTTTATCAAATTGCAATTGAATTGGAAACAATAATTGTTGACTAGAGGCTTCTCCTACTGTCATAATCCTTAAAAAATCTTCGTAGAGGATGCGTTGATGAGCTCTATTTTGGTGTATAAATACCATTCCGGATTTAATCGTGCTGACGATATATTTTCGGTGTAATTGCTGTGTATGAACTTTTGACATACTTGCATCTGACGAAAATAAATCTGTCGTATCCCTATTTTCATCTTGTTCTGTAGGAGGTATATCTATATCTTTAATCTCTGAATATAGGCTTTCCCAGGAACCGACATCCTTATTCTGAAAAGGATTAAAATTTCTATCTACTTTGATTACGGGTTCTGACGAAATTGGTTTATTCTTGTATTTGTAGGGTGTATCCATACTGGAATCCCTGTTAAAATCCAATACAGGGGTAACGCTATACTGGCCTAAACTATGTTTGACAGAAGCGCGTATTATAGCGTACAAATCTTTTTCATTATCGAATTTTACTTCCGTTTTTGTCGGATGAATATTGATATCTACTGTATGAGTAGGAACCTCTAAAAATAAAAAATAAGTAGGGTGTTGTGCATTGGAGATCAAACCTTCAAAAGCCATTTTAACCGCATGGTTTAGGTAGGCTGTTTTGATAAAACGGTTGTTGACAAAGAAAAACTGTTCGCCACGTTTTTTCTTGGCAAATTCGGGTTTTGCGACAAATCCATCAATACTGACAATGGGCGTATTTTCATGTATGGGAACTAACTTTTCATTTGTTTTTTTTCCGAAGATGTTTACTATTCGTTTTTTAAGATTACTTTCCGGCAAGTGATACACTTCATTATCATTGTGATACATAAAAAAAGTAATCCCCGAATGCGCCAATGCTACACGTTGTAATTCATTGATAATATGTCGGGTTTCAACCGCATCTGATTTGAGAAATCTTCTACGGGCAGGAATATTATAAAATAAATTTTTTACGATAATACTCGTACCCGTAGGCATTGCAACCGGTTCTTGTTTAATAAAACGACTTCCTTCGATAAGAATACTCGTACCTACTTCATTTTCTTCTCGTTTTGTCCTTAATTCCACATGAGCTATTGCGGCGATAGATGCCAAGGCTTCTCCCCTAAATCCTTTTGTTTGTATTTGAAATAAATCTTCTGCTTTACTTATTTTTGAAGTGGAATGGCGTTCAAAACTTAGACGTGCATCAGTTATGCTCATTCCGGTTCCATTATCAATTACTTGAATAGATGTTTTACCGGCATCTTTTATCAACAGCTTAATCGTTGTTGCTCCGGCATCAATTGCATTTTCTAAGAGTTCTTTTACTACCGAAGCAGGCCGCTGAACAACCTCACCGGCTGCAATTTGGTTCGCTACATGATCGGGTAATAAATGTATGATGTCAGACATAAAAATATATTGGCTTCAAAATTAGTTAAATCTAAGCAATTTTATGCTTATTCGTTTCTAACTTATAAACAAGATATATGTAGCATCAAGATATGATCTGTACTCCAATGAGAAGTCATATTCAAAACTTAAAATTCCGACTGCATCACAACGAAACTTGTTTAAAAATCGTTAAATCAAAATCAATTATATATAAAAATATGAGTAATAAAATAGCAATAATAATCAGGAGTCGAATTCTTACTCTCTTTTCAGTTGGATTTTTTAACTCGTCAAAAGCAGCTACAAATCTTGTCTTTAAACCACCAGGTGGATTGTCAGTTTTTCGGTGCTCTTCAAATTTGTGTTTAATATCAAAAGGACTCCCCTCGTTTTCCTTTTCGTAAAAACGAGATTGATAATTGAACCTTTTATTCTGTTGTTTCCTGAAAATCCCCATACTATTTTTTTAAAGCTACCGCCTATTTGTTTTTTGTTTTCTCCACTATATAGAGTGGTATAATATACTTACTATTGACATAAAGATTATTTTTTTTCGCAGGAATTAGTGTGGGAAAATTAGCAATACTTTTACGAATTACTTCTTCTAATTCCGGAAATGTTTCTTTAATCCTTTTTGAATTTTCTAAATTTTGAAGAAATGCGTTCCCCTTATTGTCTATAGTTATGTGTATAATTAAAGCATCCATTATCACTTTAGGTGCTGAAAAGTTATGCAACTCTATGTCTCTTTGGAGGTATTTGGCAATTGTTTTTTCAAAACATTTTTGTTTGTATGCAAGCGTAGCCAAACTGTCACATGATGGAAACAAGGGATATTCGTCTATACTTGTAAAATCAATTCTATCAGGAGTTCTATTAAGAATTGCATCGATGTAATTGCACGAAGTTAAAGACAAGACGGAAATAATAAAGAGAAGTAATATCCTATACATACTAACTGAGAATAAATCTGCTTCAAAAATACAAATTTAATTACACATTATCACATGAGTTCGATCTAAGTTAATCGATGAGCGATGCCCCTTTTATTTTTAAATATAACAGTTGATTACCTTTGTCGTTTTAATAAAAGGGATAGGAGTTGCTGTGCGAAGTCGGGAGACTTCGCACAGCAGACTTAGCACAGCGGAAATAATGATTCTAGACCACAACGTTTTTTTTACAACCTGAATTCAATCTCTAGCACCTCAAAATGAGATTTGTTCCTTCCTAAAATTTCCCAAATTCAGCTCAAGAAATGACAAAAAAAATACGTAAGTTTGCACACTTTAAAATTTGATATTTGAATAAACCAAATAATTATGCAAAATAAGGGACTTATATACACATTTGCCATTCTTTTTGGATTGGTGAGTCTGTATTCTATTTCATTTACTTTCTCAACGAATAAAGTAGAGAAAAAAGCTTTTGAATATGCCAATTCTATTGTAAAAGATGGTGATGGTAGAGATCTTGCCAGAATAGAAAGACAGTATTTAGATTCTGTGGCAAATGACACAAGCCTGTACTTTAATCTATTTACCTATAATGATATTAAAGAAAAAGCCATAAATTTAGGGCTAGATTTAAAAGGTGGGATCAACGCTATTTTACAAGTATCTGTTAAAGATATTTTGATAGGATTGTCAAATGATTCTAAAAACGCAATCTTTAATCAGGCACTAGATGCGGCTAGTGAAGCACAAAAAAAGGAAACAAAACCATATATTTCGATATTCTTCGACCAATTTGCTAAAATTTCCAAAGGGAAAGCAAAATTAGGAGATCCTGATATTTTTGGAAACAAATCCCTACAAGATAAAATAAACTTCAATATGTCGGACGCAGATGTGATGCCGATAATTGAAGAAGAAGTAAGTAATTCTATCAGTACTGCTTTTAGAGTATTGCGTACTCGTATTGATAAATTTGGTGTCACACAACCCAACATACAGCGTATTGGAAAATCGGGTCGTATTTTAATTGAGTTACCCGGAGCAAAAGACATACACCGTGTTAAAAACCTATTGCAAAGTACGGCAGAACTTCAATTTTGGGAAGTTTATTCCAATCAAGATGTCTCTCAGTTTTTACTTGCGGCGAATGCGAAAGTCGAAGAACTTTTAAAAAATGATACTTCAGAAGAAACAGATACTACTGCTGTATCGGAAAAATCAATTTCCGAATTACTAGGTGGTGAAGAAGATCCGACTACTGCAGAGGAAAAGAATAATTTATTTAGTTTTCTCAGACCAAATATTACACAACAGTATACAACTTCTATAATAGGATATGCTTCATTGAAAGATACGGCAAAAGTAAACCAATATCTTCGAATGAAAGAAGTAAGAACATTACTTCCTGCAGAGCAAAAATACGTCAAGTTTTTATGGGATGCTAAACCAAATAAAAACTCTGAGATTATCAACTTATACGCGCTGAAATCAAATAGAAATGATCAAGCACCTATCGAAGGTGATGTAATAGATAATGCCATTCAAACCTTTGATCAACTAGGTATTAATCCTGAAGTTTCTATGACCATGAATTCTTATGGAAGTAAGTTGTGGAGTAAAATGACAACAGCCAATGTCGGTCAATTTGTCGCAGTTGTACTAGACAATTACGTCTATACAGCTCCCCGAGTCAACGATGCAATTACAACAGGTAGAACGTCCATTTCCGGTCAATTTGACATCAACGAAGCAAAAGATTTAGCCAATGTGTTAAAAGCGGGAAAACTACCTGCTAAAGCGCATATTGTCCAAAGCGAAATTGTAGGACCTTCACTTGGAAAAGAGTCCATTGATAAGAGTATTTACTCATTCGCACTAGCTTTGATTTTAGTACTAGTTTGGATGATTTTTTATTATGGAAAAGCAGGTGTCTTTGCTGATATTGCCTTAATGGTAAACGTATTATTTATATTTGGAATCCTAACTGCTTTTGGGTTTGTATTAACCCTACCGGGTATTGCAGGGATTATCTTAACAATAGGTATGTCTGTTGATGCAAACGTAATTATCTTTGAACGTATTAAAGAAGAATTAGCAAAAGAAAAAAAGCTAAAACAAGCTATTCGAGATGGTTTTAGTTTTAAAGGAGCCCTATCAGCTATTATTGATGCAAATATTACAACCATACTTACCGGTATCATCTTATACATGTTTGGAACAGGTCCAGTGCAAGGTTTTGCCTTGACATTGATTATCGGTATCCTGACTTCCTTATTCACCGCTATTTTTATCACTCGTATATTAGTTGATTGGTATGCGAATAAAGGTGGTAAATTCACCTTTAATACAGCAATCACAAAAGGCTGGTTCCAAAACATAAATATTAAATTTCTTCAAAAACGTAAAATTGCCTATATCATATCAGGTACAATCATTTTAATAGGAATTGGATCTTTATTGACCAACAGTCTTAACTATGGAGTTGATTTTAAAGGAGGACGTAATTATGTCGTAAAATTTGAGCAAGCTCCAAATTCAGGCGAAGTAGCAAACTCGTTAAAAGAGGTGTTTGGAAGTCTTCCTGAAGTAAAAACATACGGCTCGAATAAACAGTTAAAAATTACGACAAAATTCAGAATTGATGAAGAGGGACAATCAATAGACGATGAAGTTCAACAATTACTTTTTAACGGTTTACAGAGTTATCTACCCGATGGTAGTACAATGGAAGATTTTAAGGGAGGTTTTGATAATCAAAAGTTTGGTATCATGAGTTCTATTAAAGTCGAACCTACCATTGCAGATGACATTAAACAAGCTGCTGCTTGGGCTGTTTTCGGCTCATTATTAGTGGTATTCCTTTATATTTTATTGCGTTTCAAAAAATGGCAATATAGTTTGGGTGCTGTTTTAGCGGTTTTCCATGATGTACTAATTGTTTTGGCAATATTCTCTTTATTCTGGAAAGTTTTACCTTTTGATATGGAAATCGGTCAATCGTTTATTGCGGCAATTCTGACCGTAGTCGGATACTCATTAAATGATACCGTGGTAATTTTCGACAGAATTCGTGAGTTTAGCTACTTGCATAAAAGCTGGAGTTTTAAGAAAATTGTCAATAACGGTTTAAGTAGTACTTTAGGTAGAACAATAAACACGTCAATGACTACATTGGTCGTAATGCTCGCTATCTTTTTATTTGGAGGTGATTCGATCAAAGGATTTATGTTTGCATTGATTGTCGGAGTTATCGTCGGAACCTACTCTTCATTATTTGTAGCTTCACCAATTATGTACGATACTACTATAAAAGCACTTGACAAGAAAAAATAAGTATTTAAGATACACATGAGAACCGTCTGCTAAAAAGCAGGCGGTTTTTTTGTTTTTTAATAGCCATAAAAAAGTGCTTTACTTTGATAAAGTCTCTTTATATTTGTGCTGAAATTTTCTAGCAACCATGAAACACACAATTCGACTTCACGATAAGTTTTTTAAAAAGTACATCCCTCATAATAAAATTAAGAAGGCTGTTAAATCAATCGCAAATCAAGTTTACAATGATCTAGGAGATAAAGAAGTCCCTATCTTTGTGGGCATCTTAAACGGCTCATTTATCTTTGCAGCGGATTTTATCCGAGAGTACCCGGCAGATTGTGAGGTGAGTTTTGTAAAATTAGCTTCTTACGAAGGCGAAAATAGCACGGGACAAGTTCATGAATTGGTTGGTTTATCTGAAGATTTAACAGGTAGAACTGTTGTTATTTTAGAAGATATTATCGATACCGGGAATACATTGGCAAAAATCTATGATATCTTTGAACACCTACCAATCAAACAATTGAAGTTAGCAAGTCTTTTTTTTAAACCCGATATCTTTAAAAAATCTTTGCATATAGATTATATAGGTATTTCAATTCCGGACAAATTTATTGTAGGATACGGATTAGACTACAATGGTTTAGGAAGAAATCTCAAAAGCATCTATCAAATAAAAGCAAAAACAATGAAAAATATCGTTTTATTTGGTCCTCCGGGTGCCGGAAAGGGGACACAAGCTACTTCCTTAAAAGATTATTACAATCTCGTTCATATTTCTACCGGTGATGTATTTCGTTACAATATCAAAAATAATACTGATTTAGGCTTGTTGGCAAAATCATTTATGGACATCGGAGATTTAGTCCCTGATGAACTGACGATTAAGATGTTAAAAGAGGAAGTCAAAAAGAATCTTGATACTGCGGGTATTCTATTTGATGGTTTTCCTAGAACGGCATTGCAAGCAAAAGTTTTGGATACATTCTTAACAAAAAAAGGAGAGGAAATTAAAGCCATGGTCGCTCTGGAAGTAGACGAAGATGAATTGATAAAACGCTTGTTAAAACGTGGTAAAACCAGTGGTAGGCCTGACGATCAAGATGAGGAGAAAATTAGAAATCGCTTTGATGAATACAACACAAAAACAGCTATTCTAAAAAAATTTTACAAAGCCCAAGGAAAGTATTACGGAGTAAATGGTATGGGAAGTATTGAAGAAATTACAGAACGTTTAAAAAAAGTAATTGATAAACTTTAAGGATTTATGATGTTAGATAAGCATTATGAAACGAAAGAAATAATCGTAAATCGCAAATCAAAATGGTAGAAGGAAATTTTGTTGACTATATAAGAATACACGGCAAGTCCGGTAATGGTGGTGGTGGTTCTACACATTTACGAAGGGAAAAATATATCCCAAAAGGTGGACCTGATGGTGGAGATGGTGGACGCGGAGGTCATATTATTCTTAAGGGAAACAAACAGCTGTGGACACTATATCACCTCAAATTCAAACAACACTTTAAAGCAGAACACGGTGGACATGGAGGCAAACAGCAAAGCACCGGTAAAGATGGCGAAGACGTCATTATAGAAGTGCCACTAGGTACTATTGTAAAAGATATAAAAACAGATGAAGTAGTGTTTGAAATAGCTGAAGACCGCGAAGAAAAAATTCTATTAAAAGGAGGTATGGGCGGAAGAGGCAACACGCACTTTAAATCGCCTACGAATCAAACACCGCGCTATGCACAACCGGGAATGGATGGAGAAGAGAATAGTTTTAGACTAGAACTTAAACTCCTTGCCGACGTCGGTTTAGTTGGCTTTCCTAATGCGGGGAAATCTACTCTTTTATCTGTATTGACCAAAGCAAAACCAAAAATTGCCGATTATCCTTTTACTACTTTAAAGCCCAACCTAGGAATAGTTCCTTATCGCAATCACAGAAGTTTTGTTATGGCTGATATTCCGGGAATTATTGAAGGTGCCGCTGAAGGTAAAGGTTTAGGGCATCACTTTTTAAGACATATTGAGAGAAATTCTGTTTTATTATTTATGATTCCTGTAGATACCACTGATATTCGTAAAGAGTTTGAAATTTTAAAAAATGAATTAAAAAAGCATAATCCTGAATTATTGGATAAAGAATATTTGCTTGCCCTATCGAAATCAGATATGCTAGACGATGAGTTAATGGCTGAAATGAAAGAGGAATTACCACACGGAATAGAAGCAATTTTTATTTCCTCTGTCGCACAAATAGGTTTGATGGAGTTGAAAGACAAACTGTGGAAACTATTGCAGTAGTTTTGAAAGAAACAAGAGGTAATAATCAAGCGTAAAGATTTTAGAAAAAATGCTTTTTACTGATTTTAAAAATAGTATTCCAAAACTACAAAAAGTTATTTTGGGCGGTGTTAAAGAACAATTTAGATTAGCTCCTTCCTACAGGAAACCCTATAATCTCACTAAGATAAAAGCATCGAATCCCACTTTGGCAAGTGTTCTTATCCTCTTTTTTCCCGATGAACATAATCTGACTTCCTTTATCTTGACCAAAAGGGCAAACTACGACGGACACCACGCAAAACAAATTAGTTTTCCCGGCGGAAAAAAAATTCCGAATGATGCCAATTTAGTTGAAACTGCAATTCGTGAGACCAAAGAAGAAATTGGAATACAGATTAAATCGCAAGCAATATTTAAAAAACTTACAGAAGTTTATATTCCTCCCAGCAATTTTTTAGCATATCCTTTTTTAGCAGTATTAGAATCCAAACCCGATTGCACGACCAACTATGAAGTAGAAGAATTATTAACGGCATCTTTATCTGATTTGTTTAAAAAAGATACTGTTCAAATTAGAGAAGTACAAACAGCTACGGGATCGGTCGTTAAAACACCTTGTTTTGTTTTTGACAATCAAATTGTTTGGGGAGCTACTGCAATGATGTTGAGCGAATTACGTAGTTTATTTGCTTTTATCTCACTGAAATAAAGCTTATTTAACCCCGTTAGATAATTTCTTTTTGTATCTTTGTTTTACCCTAACAAAAACCTTCAAATAAATGCAATTTTTCAAAAGAAATCCTTTTGGACATATCTTATTTTTAAAAAGATGGTTAATTAGAATTTTTGGAATAATATCTCATGGCAGATATCGTAGATTCAATAAATTACAAATTGAAGGCTCTGAAATAATTCGTGATTTACCGGATTCTAATGTTCTTTTTATTTCTAATCATCAAACCTATTTTGCTGATGTAGCGGCTATGTTTCACGTTTTTAACGCTTCCCTTCATCAAAGAGTTAACGATATAGGACATATCGGATATATATGGAACCCCAAGCTCAATATTTACTTTGTCGCAGCTGCAGAAACTATGAAATCCGGTTTTCTTCCTAAAATATTTGCCTATGCTGGATCCGTTTCCATACGACGAACCTGGAGGAATGAAGGAAAAGATATAAAAAGACAAGTAAAAATGTCGGATATAAGCAATATAGGGACAGCACTTAAAGACGGGTGGTTGATTACTTTTCCACAAGGAACTACTACACCTTTTAAACCAATTAGGAAAGGGACTGCTCATATTATTAAACAATTCAAACCTATTGTAGTTCCTATTGTCATTGATGGATTTAGACGCTCTTTTGATAAAAAAGGATTACTGATAAAAAAAAGAGGAATTCTTCAGTCGTTTCAGATAAAAAAAGCATTAAAAATTGATTATGAAAATGATTCAATCGATGCTATTGTCGAAAAAATTGAATTTGCGATAGAACAACATGCTTCTTTCCTAAAAGTAACTCCTCTTGAAGAATATCAAAAAGAGGAAGAAGCACTGAATAAAAAACGTGATTTCTGGGAGATGTATTAGGAATTCAAATAACAAATTCCAAATAGCAATTCTATAGGTCATTACTTGTTCACAACTTATTAAATCTACATAAAAACGAATAAAATATCGTAAATCTAAAACCCAAAATTGTATGACAATCACACAATTAGAATACGTATTAGCAGTAGCTAAGTATCGGAATTTTACTAAGGCCGCCAAACACAGCTTTGTGACTCAACCTACCTTGAGTATGCAAATTCAAAAATTAGAAGATGAATTAGATATTAAAATATTCAATCGCAAAAAGAAACCGATTGCACTTACAGAAATAGGAAAAAGAATTGTGGAACAAGCCAAAATAATTGTCGATGAGAGCCAAAGGATGAACGATATCGTCGATCAACAAAAGGGTTATATTGGAGGTGAATTTAGACTTGGAATTATTCCGACGATTATTCCGACACTTCTTCCCCTATTTTTAAAAATATTTATTAAAAAATATCCAAAAGTTACTTTAATTATCAATGAGTTGACAACGGAAGAAATTGTCAATCAGCTGAATAATGGAAGTATCGATGTGGGTATTGCCGCCACTCCTCTGGAAAATGAAGCAATTAAAGAACGTCCTTTATACTACGAACCTTTTGTAGGATTTATTCCGGAAAATCATCGTTTATATCAGCAGGGAAAATTGACTGCAGAAGATTTAGAATTAGACGAAATACTATTATTGGAAGACGGTCATTGTTTTAAAGATAACATAATCAATCTTTGTACTTCTGTAAAACATAAAACTCACAAGCATTTTGAATTGGAAAGTGGTAGTTTCACAACTTTAATCAAACTTACTAAGGAAGGATTTGGAATGACTTTGTTACCTTATTTGGATTCTATTGAATTGCCGGAGTCTGATCGAAAATATCTACACGAATTTAAAAGTCCTGTACCTGCACGAGAAGTAAGCCTCGTTTATCACAAATCACAATTAAAAATACAAATGGTCGAAGTCTTAAAAAATTGTATAGACAGTGTGGTGCGCGGTGCCATATCTTTTAATGATGTAGAGATAATAAGCCCACTGCATAAATAGATAATCGAATGTTTTCAGGTTTTTCTCCTAAACACTAATCATTCATTACGACTAAACAAATAACCAACTCAGGTTTTTGTTTTGTATAGTTAATCAACCATAAACGCAATTCGTCTATTTCGTAGGGTAGTAATCTGGTTATTGCTTTTTCTAATTCGCGAGTAAACAACTCAACACTAAAACTCACTTTCTTTAAAACAGTTTTTGTGTATTCAAATATTGCTCTTGCCATAGGTGGTAGGGTTTATAAGTATAACGTAAAGAACATTAAAATAGTATGTAACTAACGTGAAAAAACTACTAAAGTTTTACTAATTTTTTCATCAAACTATCAGTAGATTTACGTAAATCTTTTTCAATCGACTGAAAATGTTTTTTTTTGTTTTTAAGCTTTTTTTCATTCACTCTGGCAATGAGCATATCAAAAGATTCAATAGCAGCATCGATAATCTTTTCTGCCTTATCCGATTTCTCAGCATTTGAAAGTTGCCAGACATAACACTCCTCAATCACTCCCGAAAGTTCGTAATTAATTGTTTTTTTTAATTCTCGTATGGTTGCCATATCATTTAATTAAGTTCTGTAAATCTACAATAAATGATTTAAATAGGCCACTTATTTTGTTTTTCTTTTTATGCTGTTGACTTTCTTGCTTTTTAACATAGTTCGTTTATCAATAGATCTATTTTCATCAAGCTAGTACAAATGATTACAGATTAACAACTGTATCTTTTGCAAACAAGAGGTATCGCACCTAAATCGAACTCAATTCAACAAAGAACAAGCTCTTATTGTCTTAATTAATTGCAATTATCGTGCTTTAATATATAAAAGTTTCATCCTATCGTCCGGCATAATTGTGTATTTTAAAAGGTTTGCAGGAATTAACACACACTCACCCACACTGATAGGAACTTGTTGATCTTTTATAAAAAAATTTCCTTTACCGGCCACACACATATAAATGATAAAACTATCCTTTGAGCTCGTTGCAATTCTTTTTCTTGTCGTTAAATCTACTATTTGAATTTTAAAATAAGAATTATCCACTATACGCGTATAGGTGTTTAGTCTTTTTTTATAATATTTACTATAATACTTAGGAATGTTAAAATCAATGGCATCTAATGCTAATTCTGTGTGCAATTCACGAGTTTTCCCATGTTGATCTTTCCTGTTCCAATCGTATAAACGATAGGTAATATCAGAGGCTTGTTGTATTTCAGCAAGGAGAACACCGGCTCCAATTGCATGTACTCTACCGGCAGGAATCTGGAAAATAGCTCCTTTTTTCACCTTTTCTTGGTGTAAGACTTCAGACACTAAATTATTCTGACAATACTTTTTATATGATTCTTTCGACAATTCTTTATTAAATCCTAAAAACAAACGACTCTCTTTTTCAGCCTGCATGATATACCACACTTCCTCCTTTCCAAAAGATTGATGTCTTTCTTCAGCCAGCTTATCGCCGGGATGTAACTGAACACTTAAATTCTCTTGTGCATCAATGAATTTTATGAGTAAGGGAAATTTTGCTCCATATTTTTCATATACTTTCCCTCCTAAAAAACCATCCTTAAAAGTATGGATTAGCTCTTGTAAACTTTTTCCCTTTAACGCCCCATTTGCAACCACAGAAACACTACCCGGCATTGTGGAAATCTCCCAACTTTCTCCAACCGGAAAATCTTTTGCTTCTTTATTAAGTAAAGTGTGTAATTTGTTTCCTCCCCAAACACGTTGTTTGAGAATTGGAACAAATTTTATAGGATATTTAAACGGCATTATTTAAACGTTTTTAAAATTTCAAGTGACTTATCCACGTGCATCTCTGCTTGTCTCATACTGTTAAAAACATAACGCACAACAGCTTTTTTGTCAATTATATAGGTTACACGCCCCGGCACTAATCCTGCTCCAAAAGAAGGAACTCCAAAGAGTTTTCGCAATTTTTGATCCGTATCTGCCAGTAATGTAAAAGGCAAATTATACTTTATTTCAAATTCTTTGTGTGAGGCAACATCATCACTACTTACACCAATTACCCTTGCGTTTAAATCTGAAAAAACTTTAAATTCATCTCTAAATCTACAAGCTTCTTTAGTACAACCCGGCGTGTCGTCTTTGGGGTAAAAATAAATAACCAAAGCTTGACCTTTTGCATCGGATAAGTTAAATACAGCTCCATTTTGATCTAATAATGAAAAATCAGGTAGCGTATCACCAATAGTCAAAGGCTTTTTTATTTTAGCTTTGCATTGCGTCACTAATATTCCAATCAAAAGAATAAACGTCAGTAATAGTAATTTTTGCATAAGCTTAATTTTTGTCAAAAATACATTTTCTTTATTGAGACACAAAAAAAATGGACTACTACATTTAAAATCCGTAATTTTGTTTTAAAACAAATACACCATGGAAAACTTCATCAAAGAACTTCCCAAAGCAGAATTACACCTTCATATTGAAGGAACTTTTGAGCCTGAATTGCTTTTTAAAATTGCACAACGCAACAAAATAGCTATTCCCTTTAAAACTGTTGAGGAACTTCGTAAAGCTTATAATTTTGATTGCTTGCAAGATTTTTTAAACATCTATTATCAAGGGGCAAACGTATTACAAACCGAGCAAGACTTTTATGATTTAACTTATGCTTATTTTGAAAAATGTAAGATGCAAAATATAAAGCATACCGAAATAATGTTCGATCCACAGACACATACCGAAAGAGGCATTTCCTTTAAAACTGTAATTAACGGAATTTCAAGAGCTTGTGAAGATGCTAAAGCTAATTTCGGCATCAGTTCTTTTCTTATTATGAGTTACTTACGACACATGACAGAAGAAGAAGCCTTTGACACGCTTAAACAATCCTTAGCATTTAAAGATAAGATTAAAGCAGTTGGTTTGGACTCATCGGAAAAGGGAAATCCACCTTCAAAATTTAAAAATGTATATAAAGCTTCTATCAAAGAAGGTTATATACCCTTGGCACACGCCGGTGAAGAAGGAGATGCTGATTATATTTGGGAGGCAATAGACATTTTAAAAATAAAACGAATCGACCATGGAAACAATGCCTTGCAAGACCCAAAATTGGTTCAAGAAATAATTAAGCGTGACATAGCATTAACAGTATGTCCATTATCAAACAAAGCCTTACAAGTAGTTCCTGATTTAAAAAATCATCCTCTAAAAAAAATGATGGAGTTAGGCTTAAAACCAACAATTAACTCCGATGATCCTGCATATTTTGGAGGACAAATAAATCAGAATTATATCGAAATCCAAAAAGCTTTAAATTTGACGAAAAGAGATTTGTATGCCTTAGCTTCAAATTCATTTCAGTATTCGTTATTGGATGAAAATGAAAAAATAAAGCAGCTACAAAATCTTACCGGATACTTTCAGACACATTGATTCACACTTGAATAAAAAGAAACAAGAATCAAGAGAAAAGAATATTCCGGATTAGTGAAAATCAGCAAAATCTGCGTCATCAGCGTTCTATCTTACAAAAGAAACAAGAAAAGTTCTACAATTCTGAATTCTTAATTGATTACTCCGCTACCAATCAATTCATCATTTAAATACCAAGTGGCAAATTGTCCCTGTGTAATGGCTGATTGTGCTTGTTCAAACACCATATACAACCCACTTTCCACACGATGTAATAAAGCTTTTTGCAGTGGTTGGCGATAACGAATACGACCTAAAACTTCCGTCGACTCCCCTACTTCCAAAGCTAAATCTTGTCGTATCCAATGAATTTCTGAATGATCAACAAACAAAGCCTTTCTAAACAATCCCGGATGCTTATTGCCTTCACCTGTATAAATTACATTATCAACAACATCAGTTCCAATGACATACAAAGGTTCTTTGGTCCCACCTACAGCCAATCCTTTACGTTGTCCTATCGTAAAATAGTGAGCTCCTTGATGTTTGCCGACTATTTTTCCATCAGAAGGCTTAAAATGAAATTTTTTCGCTAAAAAAGTCAAATGATCTTCCTTTGATGTAAATTTTGGCACAACCGGATTTACAACAGCGGCATCATTTGGCACTTGTACAATAATCCCTTCTTTAGGTTTTAGTTGTGCTTGTAAAAAATCTGGTAATTTTACTTTTCCAATAAAACAAAGTCCCTGAGAATCTCGTTTTTCGGCAGTTACTAAATCCAACTTTTTTGCAATTTCACGAACCTCCGGTTTTGTTAATTCTCCGATGGGGAAAAGTGATTTTTCCAACTGTTCTTGCGAAAGTTGACAAAGAAAATAAGATTGATCTTTGTTTTTATCTTTTCCGGCGAGCAATTGATAAATTTTCTTTCCGTTTAGTAAGACTTCCCCTTTTCTGCAGTAGTGTCCTGTTGCGACAAAATCTGCACCTAAATCTAAAGCAATTTTCATAAAAACGTCAAATTTAATCTCCCGATTACAAAGTACATCCGGGTTTGGGGTACGCCCTACTTTATATTCAGCAAACATATAATCGACTATTCGTTCTTTGTATTGCTCACTTAAATCGACTACTTGAAAAGGAATCCCTAACTTTTCAGCTACCAACATGGCATCATTACTATCCTCTAACCACGGACATTCACTTGAGATTGTCACAGAAGTATCGTGCCAATTTTTCATAAACAAACCTATCACTTCATAGCCTTGTTGCTGCAATAAATAAGCCGCTACACTACTATCAACTCCTCCGGAAAGACCTACGATTACACGTTGCATTTAAAATTAAGTTTAGTTTGCAAAGATAATGATTCCTACTTAGGATTGATAATTCGTTTATTATATATAATTTTGCCACTTAATAAGAGTTCTTTTAGATAGGATGTGAAAAATGAGCAATGCCCATATCTCAAAGTTCAAAACCAAATAAAAGGTATGATACCTCAGATGATTATCGGTACTGAACCCCTTCAGAGGGTCGAGGCAATAACCTAAAACATTACAATGTTCGATACAACTTCAAAAAAAGACATGAATAATCAAGACGAAA
>JAOZTK010000009.1:0-8947 GCA_029942185.1 Flavobacteriaceae bacterium | reverse complement strand
AACATTACAATGTTCGATACAACTTCAAAAAAAGACATGAATAATCAAGACGAAATTGGTGAGAACCATATCAGTACAAGTGCAGAAACTCCCATGCGTAAAGATGCATTTGAATTAACGGATCAGGAAAAAATGCAACGTATTGAAAGAAATGTCACGGATACGCTACACACTTTAGGCTTAGACCTTACGGACGATAGCCTTCAAGGGACTCCTAGACGTGTAGCAAAATTATTGGTACAAGAAATATTTGATGGTTTGCACCCGGATAAACGTCCGAGAATGTCCACATTTGAAAACAAATTCAAATATGGTGAAATGTTGATTGAAAAAAATATCGGGGTATATTCTACTTGCGAACATCATTTATTACCCATCATAGGACGTGCGCATATCGGCTATATTTCTAGTGGTCGTATTATCGGTTTATCAAAACTTAATCGACTTGTTAACTATTATGCAAAGCGTCCACAAGTACAAGAACGTTTGACCAAACAAATAGTTCAGGATTTACAAAAAGTCTTAAAAACAGAAGATGTTGCTTGTGTAATTGACGCAAAACACATGTGTGTGATTACCCGTGGAATCAAGGATATAAATAGTAGCACCATTACCTCAGAATACGGAGGAAAATTTAAAGATGCTTTGGTGAAACGTGAATTTTTGGATTATATACAGATGGATTCAGATGAAGATTAACTATTTTTGACAGATAGATTTCGAGTGCGTGTTAGGAAGCTGTTGAATTGCTACTATTTGTTTCAAATTCTATATATTTTTTGATACAAACTTTTATCCAAATATCGTAATTACTTTAAAACCTTTAGTTTACGCTTTCCAAGCTTTTTATTTTTATAAACTTTCAACAAGTTACCGACCTTCTATAAAATAACAGAACCCCCACCTTTTGAGATAATGAGAGTTCTGCTTAACTAACCAAATATTTATTACAATGAAAAAGTAATTTTTAATTACTTATGTTTTGTATTTATCTTACTACAAAGTGCGTGCCAAAAAATATTTGAAGTGTTAATACGAGGTTAAAAAGCAAGAGACTGTATATGGTGTTCAATTAATTTCACACTATGATTTGTAGCATCTTTGTTGACGTATGATAGCTAACTGCTCGCTACTTCAAATGCTTATGTGCCCGATAGGACGAGCGTACCAAAGCGCCACTTTCCACATGTCTAAAACCCATTTGTAAGCCTTGTTCTTTATAGAAATCAAATTGCTCCGGCCGTATATATTCGGTAACCGGTAGGTGCTTTTTAGAAGGTTGTAAATATTGACCAATGGTAAGAATATCTGCCTTTTGATCGGCGACATCTTGCATAGTTTCTAAAACTTCATCTTGAGTTTCACCTAATCCCAACATAATTCCCGACTTGATTCGTGGTAAACCTGCATCTTTCAGATAGCGTAAAACTTTTAAACTTCTGTCGTATTTTGCTTGAATACGTACTTCACGTGTTAAACGTCTAACGGTTTCTAAATTATGAGATACAACCTCCGGAGCTACGGCAACTATCCTATCTAGAATATTTTCATTTCCTTGAAAATCGGGAATTAGAGTTTCTAGCGTAATAGTCGGGTTTTCTCGTCGTATGGCTTTGATTGTTTCTACCCATATGATGGAACCCATATCGGTCAAATCATCACGATCTACTGAAGTGATTACTGCATGTTTGATTTTCATCAATTTAATAGAGCGCGCAATCTTATCCGGCTCCGACCAATCCACTGCATTGGGTCGTCCTGTTTGAACACCACAAAAACCACAGGAACGTGTACAGATATTTCCTAAAATCATAAAAGTAGCTGTTCCTTCGGTCCAACATTCTCCCATATTAGGACAACTACCACTTGTACAAATCGTATTTAGTTGATAGTCACTTACAATTTTCCTAAGGGAAGTGTATTTCTTTCCTGTAGGTAGTTTAACCTTTAACCATTCCGGTTTTCTTTGTATTGATTTTTTATTATCCAATTTTAAATAATATTAAAGTACAGCCATTGCATGTAACGGCTCTTCTAATTATCAACCCTTCCTCCTACTTCCTTCATACATTTCATATTTTACCAAGCGAGTTTCGAGATGCGCATTTCGCAAAGGGATTCTTTTAGATGTCCGTAATCCTACATGTTTGAGAGCTTCTATATTTGCTGTAATAAACCAAGCATTCGTATTGGTGTAACTTGTTTTTAGTGTGTCACCGATATTTTTATAAAAAGAAGCAACATCAATTTTTAAACGTTCACCATAAGGCGGATTAAACAATAGTGTCACCGGACCGTGTAACTGTTTTTCTGATTCAAAGAAATCTATTTGAAAGACTTTTATAAACTCCGATAAATTAGCATTTTCAATATTCTCTTTCGCCTTTCGCACTGCGGATGGAGCACGATCAAATCCCATAATCTTAAGTCGCGGTTCTTGTACGCGTTTTAACAGCGAATCATGTATCAATTCAAACAGTGCATTGTCGTAATCTTTCCATTTTTCAAAACCAAATTCAGGTCGGTTAATATTGGCAGGAATTTTTGAAGCAATCATGGCTGCTTCAATCAGTAAAGTTCCACTACCGCACATTGGATCTAAAAAATGTGTACCACCATCATAACCTGTTAAAAGCACCAAACCAGCTGCTAAAACTTCATTAATTGGAGCGATATTAGTATCAGACCTATAACCACGTTTATGTAAAGAATCTCCTGAACTATCTATGGAAACCGTACAAGTTGTATGTTGAATATGAACATGTATACGTATATCGGGATGTTTTAAATCTACATCAGGTCGTTCTCCAAATTTTTCGCGAAAATAATCCACAATAGCATCTTTCGATTTTAAAGAAATATAATGTGAATTACTCGTGAATTTATCAGAATGAACCACTGCATTTATTACAAAAGAGCCCTTAGAATTTAGGTGTAGATGCCAAGGGAGACTTTTTAATTTATCATACAAACTGTCCTCATCCGTAACACTAAAACTTCGTATTGGTTTTAAAATTCGTACCGCAGTTCGCAGTGCTAAATTGGCTTTATACATAAAGCCTTTATCTCCGACAAATGAAACACTTCTATTCCCTGTTTTCACCTGTTGCGCTCCTAATATTTGTAATTCTTTGGCTAAAACTTCTTCCAACCCAAATAGCGTTGTCGCCAACATTTTATAATTTTCTTGCATGGAACAAAAGTACGTTAAATTTTATCTATTTAATTGGTGTTATTAGCAGTAACTAAAAGAAAAAAATCACTACAAAAAATTAACGGCTATTTGTGATTATGATACGTAATACTATAAATCATTGGACTGACACTATTCCTTATCTCTTAATAAAGGAACAAATCTGAATTCTCCATATTCTTTTTTTGAAAACTCTTTTTCGCCTGTTCGTGTGAAAACTGTCATAATTTGATAGCTTTCACCAACGGGAATAACAAGTCTCCCTCCTATTTTTAGTTGACTTAAAAGAGCTTTGGGGACGAAAGGAGCTCCGGCCGTAACCAAAATACCATCATAGGGTGCATGTTCAGCCCAACCTATATAGCCATCGCCAAAGCGTATTTTTTTAGGCTTATAGCCCAATTTTGGCAAGAAAAGCTTTGCTAATTTGAACAACTCATGCTGACGTTCTACTGTATAAACATAAGCACCCATTTCTATAAGAACCGCAGTTTGATAACCGCTTCCTGTTCCTATTTCTAAAATTTTATCTTTAGGTTTAACGTGTAATAATTCTGTTTGATAAGCCACCGTATAAGGTTGCGAGATGGTTTGTTCTGCTGCAATAGGAAAAGGTTTATCTTCATAAGCATGTGATTCTAGAGCAGAATCCATAAACACATGCCGAGGAACTTTTGCCATTGCCTTTAAAACAGCTTCAGATTTAATACCTTTTCTCCTAATCTTTTTAAATAATTGATTGCGTAAACCTTGATGTTTGGGTGTGTCTTTCAAATCTGTTTAAATATTGGATAAAAGTAATAAATAATCTGATTTTTAACTCAAGTTTGATGTATTATTAGAATTACTGTGCTATAATAGATCTTAGATCGCTACGCTACTAGATTTTAGACATTAGACAAGCTTTTGAATGCTTTATAATTAACACTTTACAACTAATATTGCACTAGGTCTAACATTAACAACAAAAATTATTACAATGAATGAATAGCATGCTTTCAAATGTAAAATTATCGGCAATAGCCCTATTTTATTGTTTAAAATGAAAGTTTTTGATTATTAATCAGATACCACTTAAATTAGAATAACGAAATAAGAGAATAGAACCTCAAGTCGGTTTTTATCGTTTAACAAGCTTGAAAACCTGAGCTCTTTTAACGCTACAGCAGTATCATTATATTTTATTTACTTTTGTAGCCGATGATAAAGCACATAGAAGAAAAATTATTAAAAATACCTATAATACGAAATCTAGTAAAGTTTGCCCAAAAAATTCCAATTCCGGGAATGCGTGGGATGTCACTTTATGATATTTTGGAACTGTATACCACGGGTATTGTACAAGGAGCTTTGACAACAAGAGCAGGTGGTATTGCTTTTAGTTTCTTAATGGCTATCTTTCCTTTTCTTATTTTTATGATAACACTGATTCCCTATGTCCCTATCGATGGTTTTCAAGAAGATTTTTTATATCTGATGAATCAATGGCTTCCCCCTAGCACGTCAACAGTTATTCAGGAACAAGTCATTAACTATATAACAAATCACAATTATGGAGGCTTGTTATCAGTATATTTTATCGCTTCTATTTTACTGATGACAAATGGTGTAAATGCTATATTTGGTGGATTCGAATATTCATATCATATCAAAGTTACCAGAAATGTTGTTAAACAATATATAATAGCACTGGGCGTTTCAATGTTATTGGCCATTTATATGTTAGTATCAGTTGCTGCAATTTTTTATTTTGAAATAGGAATCAAAAAACTAAAGTATACCGGTATCGTAAGTGATGATGCCTTTTGGATTATCCTAAGTCAAGAATTATTTTTTTCATTGATGATCTTTATATCCATCTCAACACTGTTCTATTTTGGGACAAAAGAGGGAAAGCATTATAAATTTGTGTCTGCCGGTTCAATAATGACCACCTTGTTGTTTTTGCTTTTTATATATTTGTTTGGTGTCTATGTTTTAAATTTTTCAAAACACAATGAATTATATGGAAATATTGGAACACTGTTAATCTTTATGCTGTTTATTTGGCTCAATTCAATAATTTTGTTATTAGGATTTGAACTTAATGCCACTTTGCACAGAATCCAAAAGCGATTTAAATAATATTTTGTTAGTCTAAACCGAACATCCAAAATTTTGATACACAAAGAAATAATTAATTGCAAACAACATATATTTCCACTAAAAAAATAAAATTTAATTACATGAAAAAAACGATTTTTATACTTTTTTTAATCAGTTTTACTCCTTTTCTATATGCGCAAGATGCAAAAGAACATATTGCTTTGGACTCAGAAAATAATACAAAACACTTAATATGGGAAACGGATTTTGACAAAGCAAAAAAACGTTCCAAAAAAGAAAAAAAGCTACTCTTAGTTTTCTTTACAGGTTCTGATTGGTGTGGCCCTTGTAAAAAGTTAGAGGCAGATTTTTTTGAAACCCTCGAATTTATCGATTTAGCAAATAACAATTTGATTCTTTACGAAGCTGATTTCCCTCGTAGAACAGATATTGTAAGTCCTGAAAAAAAGATAGCGAACAAAAAACTTCAGACAAAATATAAAATAGGGGGATACCCAACAGTTGTTGTACTGAATTCAAAGGGAGCAGAAGTAGGAAGGCGTAAGGGCTATACTTTTACGCGTAATCCGGAACATCATTTTGCATTAATCAAAGATTTAATAAAAGCATATCGCTAAAATAATTTTCTACGTAAACACACAAAATGAGAGTAATTGCCATGATACCTGCACGCTATGAAGCCTCGAGGTTTCCGGGGAAACTATTAAAAGATCTCGCCGGGAAATCGGTCATTATGCGTACGTATGAAGCAACTCTGAAGACCGAATTGTTTGACGATGTTTTTGTAGTCACGGATAGTGAACTTATTTCTTCGGAAATAAAAAAACATCATGGAAAAGTTCTCTTAAATCAAGTACAACACAAAACAGGAAGTGATCGTATTGCTGAAGTAGCGGCCCCTATTGATACAGATATTGTCATCAATGTGCAAGGAGATGAACCTTTTGTCAATAAAGAAGTTTTGCAGTTATTGATTCGTACATTAAGAGAAGACAGCTCAAAAGAAATTGACGTGGCATCACTTATTTTCCCCATACAGGAAAAAGCAGCGATTCGCAATCCTAATAATGTCAAGGTCGTAATTGACAAAGAGCATTTTGCTCTCTATTTTTCGAGAGCGCCAATCCCCTATCCCAGAGAAAAAAATACAGTCATTTACTATCAACATATCGGTATATATGCCTTTAGAAAAGACGCATTGCTAAAGTTTTCGCAATTGCCCATAGGAATGTTAGAAAGCACTGAAAAATTAGAAAATTTACGCTTTATCACCAATGGGATGAAAGTAAAAATGCTTTTGACCAACCAAAAAAGTATCGGTATCGATACACCTGAAGATTTGGTAAAAGCAAATACACTTTTTAAAACGAATAAAACCTCAGAGTAACACCCTGAACCCTTAGACTCAGAAGGTTGAAATATTAATATTATATAAAAACATGAATCCAGAAACTATTTTTAGCATTCTTATCGGAGTTGGATTAGCAGCTTCTGTAGGTTTTCGAATTTTTGTTCCGCTTTTCGCTTTGAGTATCGCTTCGCATTATCATTTAATTCCTCTTAATGAAAATTGGGAATGGGTAGGAAGCAGCTCAGCCATGATTACTTTAGGTATCGCTACTATTGTTGAGATCGCTGCCTATTTAATTCCTTGGTTGGATAATTTATTAGATACAATTGCCATTCCATTAGCTGCAGTTGCCGGAACTGCCGTTATGCTTTCTACGATGGCTGACATCGATCCCACCCTAACTTGGGCGCTTGCTATTATTGCCGGTGGTGGTACAGCAACCGCTGTTAAAACCTCAACAAGTACAACCAGATTAGCATCCACTGCTACCACAGGAGGACTCGTTAACCCGGTAGTTACTACGCTAGAAACAGGAACCGCTATTGTCATGTCTGTAATGTCTTTACTCTTTCCAATTTTGGCATTTATTTTCGTTTTGGTTATCTTGTGGTTAATCTTTAGATTTTTTGGATTATTTGGAAAAAAGAAGGCAAAAAAGAGATAATTTCAAATATTTATCTCAAATTTCTAATTGCAAACTTTTAACTTCTAACTTCAAATAGTATCTTTGCCAAACTATAATAAACTATATAAATGAAACCAAGCATCCCAAAAGGAACTCGTGATTTTTCGGCAATAGAAGTAGCCAAAAGAAACTATATATCTAATTGTATAAAAGAGGAATTTGAAAAATTTGGTTTCGCTCCAATAGAAACACCTTCTTTTGAGAAATCAGAAACCTTAATGGGTAAATACGGAGAAGAAGGAGACCGTTTGATTTTTAAAATCTTAAATTCAGGAGATTTTTTACTAAAAGTAACTTCTGATTTATTACTTGAAAAAAATAGTAAAAGAATCACCTCTAAAATCTCTGAAAAGGCACTGCGTTATGACTTAACAGTACCCTTTGCCAGATATGTTGTACAACATCGTAATGAGCTGACTTTACCGTTTAAACGCTATCAAATACAGGCAGTTTGGCGTGCTGACAGACCCCAAAAAGGACGTTTTAGAGAATTCTATCAATGCGATGCCGATGTAGTAGGAAGTAAATCACTATGGCAGGAGGTTGCTTTTATACAATTGTACGATTCCGTATTTAACATATTGGGATTAAAGGAAGTCAGTATAAAAATCAACAATAGGAAAATATTAGCAGGTATCGCAGAAGTCATCGGAGCTCAGGAAAAACTCATTGATTTTACGGTTGCTTTGGACAAATTAGACAAAATTGGAAAGGAAGGCGTCATCGCTGAATTGAAAAATAAAAATATTGACGCTATAGCTATCGAAAAACTAAAACCTCTATTTGAGTTTACAGGAGATAATACAGCACAACTATCCCAGCTAGAAAAACTATTAGAAAATTCAGAAATTGGGAAAGAAGGAATCGCTGACACACGTTTTGTTATTGAAAATATTAATAAAATCGGATTAGAAACTGCCGATTTGATTGTAGATATTACATTAGCGAGAGGTTTAAACTATTATACAGGTACTATTTTAGAAGTTACCGCTAACAACGTATCCATTGGTTCCATAGGTGGCGGTGGTCGTTATGATGATTTAACGGGAATATTTGGATTAAAGGATTTAAGTGGAATGGGTATTTCATTCGGTCTGGATCGTATTTATTTGGTTTTAGAAGAATTGGATTTATTCGATAAAGTCATCATCCCAAAGCCCGAAGTTTTATTTATAAATTTTGGTGAAAAGGAAGCCTTATACGCACTTCAAGCGATTAAACAACTACGAAATAAAGCTATAAAATCAGAGCTATACCCAGATTCAGCAAAAATGAAAAAACAAATGGGCTATGCAGATAAGCGCGCGATTAACTATGTTGTTTTAGCCGGGGGAAATGAAATTGAAAAAAAACAATATACGCTAAAAGATATGCGTAGTGGTGAGCAAAAACTCGTCAATTTAGCAGAATTGATGAAAATCGTTAAAAGTAACTTGAACTCAGAGTAAAACCCTGAACCCTTACGAATTATTAACCTTAGGTTCTGCTAGATACTGAAACAAGTTCAGCACAGACAGCGGGATTAGCCTACCGAAGGCAGGTTCAACTTACAATTTCGAGTTCGTTTTACAAACTCCTCAAAATTGAGTTTTATCAAGAAAGTAACGGTAAT
>JAOZTK010000008.1 GCA_029942185.1 Flavobacteriaceae bacterium | reverse complement strand
TAAATATCAACTAAGAATCAACTAAAAGTGGTCTAAAGAAGTCGAGGTACTATAATTGTTGTCGTATTTCAATTTGACGAAAATACAGATGTGTAAGAATAAGATTCAGTAACAGTCCTTTTTAAAATTAGACGGTGTTTAATGGAAAAAGGACTGTTATTTATTTTTATGAAGTTTGTTATTTCGGGTAAAAGTAAAAACTTGGTTATCGTTAATCAGATTAGGAGCGATAATGTGTTAAGGGCTATATTACGTACTAAAGATTTCAGACCATCCTACTCCTTTCTATATGTAAGAATCTTATAAACAGAATCTTTTACTTGATGGATAATAGCTCTTACATTTTCTTCACTTGTTTTCGAAATAAGTGCAATTTCTGAAGTAGTCAATTTTCCAAAAATGTGTAAATCGACAATATTTGAAGCTTCTAAGGACAGGAATCTGTATAATTTTGTAAAGACTTCTTTTCGGTCTTCGTTAAGATAATCCAAGTCAAAAGCTACCTTTACACTCTGTGCGGAATCTTCAAAAATAAACAGTTGTTTTCTAAACTCTTTTTGTTTGTATGAGATGTCATTTAGATCTTCATTCATCACGAAATCGCCATCAGCATCAATCGTAAATCTTTCTTTTAGTTTGTTTAATTCTTGATGTAAAATTTTATCAGTACTAATAGTATCATGACTCCAAACCTCCTCTTTAAGAACGCTGTCTAAGGCTTCTTTAACGAAAAAAAACATTTTAATTCGTAAGTCTTCATAAGATGAAAGTTTTGAGATGTCACTTTCATATATTTTGATAATCGCATCGTTTATGATTTCAGAAGAACGGTACATATTCTTCCGAACAAGTCCCATACTCTCTGTCAGATATACTCTATGCCGTACATATGGCTTTACTTCAGGAACTAATTTTAAAATATTTTTTCCAAATTTTTTCTGATTATCTGCCTTTTGATGCGCTTTAAGTTTGTTTATTTTTTTCATGATTTGTGTTTTTAAATACCACATTTAATATGTGATGAATCTTTTAAAACTAAAAAGAAGTTTTAGGCAGTGAATAAAGATACAAAAAAAACTTATTTTTGCTTTTATGTTTGAAAGATTTAATCAACATATTATTAAGAACTTTCCTTTCCTATTAGATTCTAAGCTTTTAATAGCAGTTTCAGGGGGTGTAGATAGTGTTGTTTTGACCCATTTATTATCAAAATTAGGAGTTGAAATTGCTTTGGCCCATGTAAATTTTCATTTAAGAGGAAATGAAAGTGACCAAGATGAAGCTTTTGTAAGCTCTTTAGCCAAAGATTTGCAAATACCATTTTTCATATATAAAGCAGATACAAAAGCTTATGCCGTTAAAAACAAATTATCTATTCAAATGGCGGCAAGGGAAATTCGTTATGATTGGTTTGCTATTTTATTAAAAGAGAAAGCCTACGATTATATTTTAATAGCACATCATTTAGATGATGCTATTGAAACTTTTTTTATAAATCTAAGTCGAAGTTCCGGATTAGAAGGTTTGATTGGAATACCGCAAAAGAATGATACGATTATTCGTCCATTGTTGCCTTTTACTAGAGATGAAATCGTCCTTTATGCAAATAAAAATAATAAATTTTGGAGAGAAGATGCTTCGAATAAATCTACGAAGTATTTGCGAAATAAAATACGACATCAACTGCTTCCGGTTTTACAGGATATCCATCCCGAATTTAGAAATGCCTTTTTAAAAAGTCAGTCACATTTAAGAGAAAGTCATGCTTTGGTCAAGGATTATATAGTTTTAGTAAAGCAAAAAATTTGGGAAAAACGGGATGATTTGATTTATATTTCGCTAAAAGAATTGGCAAAATTACCAAATTACAAAGCAGTTTTATATGAGTTGCTCAAAGTATACAATTTTACCGAGTGGAATGATGTATATGGTTTAGTACGAGCACAAACTGGGAAACAAATTTTTTCCAACACACATTTTTTATTAAAAAATCGGATGTTTTTGGTGTTGGGTGTAAATATAAAGGAAGCAGGAGTTACGAAACAAGAGCTGAGACAAGTTGCTGATAAATTTAGAATTCAAAATTCAGAATTCAGGATTATTGAGCTTCCAAAAGAGATAAACCCGTCTACTGAAAAAATAGGTTTTAAATCTGAAACAGTAAACGAGATTTATTTTGACAAATTAAAAGTAATTCTCCCTTTATTTGTAAGGAAATGGAAAAAAGGCGACTATTTTTATCCATTGGGGATGAAAGGAAAGAAAAAATTGAGCAACTTTTTTATAGATCAAAAAATAACACGAGTAGAAAAAGAAAAAATTTGGTTACTTTGCGACGCCGATGACCGCATTATTTGGATTATCGGATATAGATTGGATGACCGATTTAAAATCACAAATCAAACTACTGACATCATTAAAATAATACCCGTAAAATGAAAAGATTTTTTAGCCTAGTAGCATTATTTTGGACACTGATTTCTTTTGCACAAATAGGAGGTCTTCCAGAGTTGGTAGAACCTGTAAAATGGACATCAAACGTTGAAAAAGTATCTGATATAGAATACGATTTAGTGTTTAAAGCGACTATTGAAGATCAATGGCACATGTATTCACAGCACAATCCTGTGGGAGCTTCTTTACCCATTGAGTTCTACAGTGAGGAAGCAGATTCACTTTTTGTTTTTGAAGGAAAAGCACTGGAAAGTCCAACGGAAAAAGCTTACAATAAAACTTTTAAGAAAGAGGAGATTTTCTTTTCTCACAATGCTATGTTAAAGCAACGAATCAAGTTGTTAAAGGACGATGTAACAAGTATTGAAGTAACGCTTTATGGACAAGCTTGTAAAGAATCCTGTATTCAATTACAAGAGACATTTAACTTTGATTTGAGCAAGGCAACTACGGAAATTGAACCCATGCTTGTTGCTAAAATGAACGAAACAAATAAAATTGCTCAAACCACAGATGGAAAAGAAAAGAAAAGTAAAGGCTTGTGGTTGGTGTTTTTCCTCAGTTTTTTAGGAGGTTTTGCAGCCTTGTTAACACCTTGTGTGTTTCCGATGATCCCCATGACCGTTAGCTTCTTTATGAAACAGAGTAAAAGTAAGGCGGCAGGTGTTAAAAACGCAATCGTTTATGGTTTGTCAATAGTAGCAATTTATGTTGCCATTGGAAGTCTAGTCACTGGTGTTTTTGGAGCAGATGCCATGAATGAATTTTCGACAAGTGTCGGATTTAATCTGATCTTCTTTTTCATTCTAATAGTATTTGCCTTCTCATTTTTAGGAGGATTTGAAATAATGTTACCGAGTTCTTGGGGGACAAAAGTAGATGAAGGAGTCGATAAAAAAGGAGGCTATATAGGTATTTTCTTGATGGCACTAGCTTTGGCAATTGTGTCTTTTTCATGTACATTACCCATCGTTGGAACTGCTTTAGCGGCTTCGGCAACCTCAGGAGGTATTGGTCCTATCATTAGCATGCTCGGTTTTTCTATTGCCTTAGCTTTGCCATTTACGTTATTTGCTATGTTTCCAGGTTGGTTAAATGCCATGCCAAAATCAGGAGGATGGCTCAACACCGTCAAGGTATTCTTAGGATTTTTAGAATTGGCTTTTGCTTTTAAATTCTTATCAAATGCTGATTTGGTATTAGATTTACACTGGTTCGAGCGTGAGGCATTTATAGCAATTTGGGTGGCTGTTTTTGGTGCTTTGGCTTTTTATTTATTTGGAAAAATCAAATTACCTCACGATGATGATACTACTCGTATTTCGGTAGGACGTTTTTCATTAGGATTGGTATTCTTGGCATTTACATTATATCTAATTCCCGGCTTGTTCGGGGCACCACTAAAACTGATCAGTGGTTTTCCACCTCCGTTAAAATACGCAGAATCTCCGTATGGCGTTGGGTTTACAAAAAAATCTACAGGAGGAAGTGCTACCGCAAAAATAGTACCGGATGGGGCACATTTAGGGCCACATGATATTATTAGTTTTGAAGATTATGATTTAGGAATGGCTTATGCTAAAACAGTAAATAAATCTGTTATGCTGGATTTTACCGGTAAGGCCTGTGTCAATTGTCGAAAAATGGAAGATTATGTATGGGCAGATCCAAAAGTTTTGCAAATTTTGGATACGGATGTAGTCTTGGTTTCTCTTTTTGTGGATTTTAAAGAAAAATTACCAAAAGAGGAACAATACACTTCTAAAATAACCGGGAAAAAGATTAGATCAGTTGGAAATAAATGGAGTGAATTCCAAACTGTAAAATACGGCACTAACACGCAACCCTATTATGTGATGCTCAATCATCAGGAAGAAATGCTTAGTACGCCTTATGCCTATAATTCAAGTATAGACGCGTTTTATGAGTGGTTAAAGGAAGGAGTGAGTAAGTTTTAGATAATAAGACTTTATAAAGAGCGAATCTTCTATAGATATTGAGGTTTTGTGCTTGTACTTTTGTGAAATTACAAACTCATCCTAATTGAGTACTTAATTTATACATAAAGACTAAATTTACGCATCTTCAAAGGGTCTGTATGAAATGTATTTTCTACAGGAGTAGGTATGTAAATTTCAATTTCATTTTTTTAGAATACTAAATAACTACTTAAACAAACGATGGCATTGCAAACTGAAATTACGCGATTTAACGATAATGTATTGCTGAAATATCTGATTTACAACAGTATTTTCACCAGTTTACCTTTTGCAACTATAAAACAAACAGGTGTTTTATTACCTTTGTTTGATGCTATTTGTAAAAAAGGATTTTCTGATGGGCTAAATCCAACAGAAATTGTCACTCAGTTTTATACGAAATATGTTGAAAATACTTCAGAAGACGAACAAACTGCTTTATTATTTAGATTTGTACAATACATTGAAAGGCAAGTTGTATTATTTGACGCCATTGAGGAAGCAGCTTTTCCAATTATAAATAATGTAGAGGGTATTGGGACCCTGAGAAACAGCAAAGAAAAGGCAGTATCTCAAGCGCTCTTAAAGGAATTACAAACTCACTTACAAAAATCTAAAGTACGTATTGTATTGACTGCACATCCTACTCAGTTTTATCCGAGTGAAGTACTCAGTATAATCACAGATTTAAGTGCGTCAATTGAGAATAAGAATTTAGTTAGAACAAAAAAGTTATTGGCTCAATTAGGTAAAACACCCTTTTTTAAGAAAGAGAAACCAAGCCCGTTTGATGAAGCCGTTAGTTTAATTTGGTATTTAGAGACTGTATTCTATCATGCAATTGCCAATATATATCAATATATTTCAGAAGAAATATTTGATGGAGAATCTATTGATAATCCTATTATAGAAATTGGTTTTTGGCCGGGTGGAGATCGGGATGGAAACCCTTTTGTCACGACAGAAATAACACTACAAGTAGCTTATAAGTTACGACAAGCATTGTTGAGAAATTACTACAAAGATTTACGTAAACTTAAACGCCGTTTGACTTTTAAAGAAGTATTCAACACCATGACCTCTTTGGAAAGAACACTTTATAAAGCAACTTTAAATCCTGAGAAACAACCTGATTTTACACCGGAGTCTTTAATAGCGTCCTTGATTAAAATCAGAAGAATTATCGTAAAAAAGCATCAATCACTTTTTATAGAAGAATTAGATGATTTAATACACAAGATTAGAATATTTGGATTCCATTTTGCTAGTTTGGATATTCGGCAAGACAGTAGGGTTCACGAAAAGGTATTTGCAAAACTATTAGAAACTTTTCCTTCACTTGTGCCAAAAGACTTTTCAGAGCTTACTGATATAGCAAAATTAGAAGCTTTATCCAATTCTAAACAAAAGATAGATCTAAGTATTTGTAAAGATGCTATGCTGGTTAGAACCATTGAATCAATGCGTGCAATCAAAACAATTCAACGAAGAAATGGAGAGAAAGGAGCCAATAGATATGTGATAAGCAATACCCAAAATGCATTGCATATTATGCAAGTTTTTACGATGTTTAAACTAAGTGTTTTTCAAAATAGGATGCCAATAGACATCATTCCTTTGTTTGAAACAGTAGCAGATCTAGAAAATGCGGGAACTGTGATGCGGGAATTGTACACTAATAAAACGTATAAGAAGCATTTAAAACAACGTGGAAATAAACAATATGTCATGTTGGGTTTTTCAGATGGAACCAAAGATGGCGGCTATTTAATGGCAAATTGGGGGATTTACCTAGCGAAGGAGAACTTGACAAAAGTAGCGCGTGAAAATGGCATTAAAGTGGTATTTTTTGATGGTAGAGGAGGACCTCCGGCGCGTGGCGGAGGAAAAACACATCAGTTTTATGCCTCTTTTGGAGATAGTATAGAGCATGACGAAATACAATTGACCGTACAAGGGCAAACAATCAGTAGTCATTATGGAAGCTTAGCATCAGCTCAGTATAATATAGAGCAACTCATAAGTGCCGGTATTGATAATGACATTTTTTATAATACTGCAAATGAGTTGTCATTAGAAAATAGAAGGGTGATGAATGATTTGGCAAAGTTGAGTTATGATGCTTATAGTGCCTTTAAAAAACACTCAAAGTTCTTACCGTATCTTGAAAAGATGAGTACGCTCAAGTACTATGGGAAGACAAATATAGGAAGCCGCCCATCAAAACGAAACCAAAATGATGAATTGGTTTTTTCAGCTTTACGTGCTATTCCATTTGTAGGGTCGTGGAGTCAGTTAAAACAAAATGTTCCCGGATTTTACGGTGTAGGTACAGCAATCAAAAAGTATGAAGATGCTAATGAGTTCAATAAAATCAAGCAGTTATATAAAGTTTCCGATTTTTTTAAAGCACTAATTGAGAATTCTATGATGTCCCTAGAAAAATCTTTTTTTGAGCTGACCGCTTATATGGAAGAAGATCAAGAATTTGGAGCCTTTTGGCAACTTATCCATAAGGAATATCTCCTTACGAAGCGATTATTACTAAAATTGAGTGGACAAAAAGAATTGATGGAAAATTATCCGTCGAGCAGTGCCTCTATCGCAATTCGTGAAGGTATTGTGTTGCCTTTACTCACTATTCAACAGTATGCTTTACAGCAAATTCAAAAGATAAAGAAATCAGATAAGATAGATGTAAAATTATTGGCTACTTATGAAAAGTTGGTGGTACGCTCCTTGTATGGTAATATCAATGCTAGTAGGAATTCGGCATAGCTTACATTTTTTGCAATCGATCAAATAAGACAATACTACCCGCAACGGAAACATTTAAGCTTTTTTCACCGGGTAAATAAACAAGATCCTTGCATTTGTCAATTACTTCTTCAGGTAATCCAAAATCTTCGGAGCCTAATAAATAGCAAGCCGATTTCGGGTGAGTATAATCTGCAATAGGCAGTGCGTTTTCGGTCATCTCAATAGCGACTAATGTGACTTTATAAGGAAGATGCGTATAAAAATCATCAAAATCTTTGTATTCAAATAAAGGAATATGTTTCCAACTATTCATCGAATCACTGGGTTGTTTTTTGTAACGACGCCCAATGATAAAAATAAAATCTGCTCCAAATACCTGAGCTGTTCTTAAAAGTGTCCCGTAATTATCATCGTATTTTAAACCCATTACTCCGATTCCGAAGTAACCATCGCGTTTCATTTTTATCAGTTTGTTCATTTGTTGTTATGACTTGTAGTCACACCGAGACATGGAGTCACGGTATGATTTATTAGATAGTGTTATTTTTTTTCTCAAACTCCAAAGCCTTTAACACCATTCGTATTTCAACATAGGAAAATGCATCACCCACTTTAGTTTTTAGTTCTCCAAGACTCTCAAATTTGGTTTTTTGAATGATTTTTTTCAGCTTTTCTACTCTTTTCTTTGGTATAAGATCTGTAATATCAATTTCTCCCGTTTCTATAAAATCAGAAAGATGTCCTTCAATAGTTGTATTTACAAAACCTCTTTTGGTAGCTATTTCCGGGATGGTTAATCCACTTTTATAAAGATCAAAAGATGCTCTTTGTGAACTTCCTTTTTTTTGTTTTTGTTCAATTTCACGTGGTTCTATATCGTTTTTGGCAACATAGTTTTTAATTGCATCAATAATTTCGTCACCATATTTCGCTACTCTAATTTTCCCCATTCCATTAATGGCACGGAGCTGTTTGGGTGTAACGGGAAAATAACGACACATTTCGTACAAAGTCTGTTGTGTAAAAACCTGAAAGGGTGGAATGTCCTCAGATTGAGAGATAATCATACGTAACATACGCAATTCATCAAATAACTTTTCGTGTTCGGTAGTATCTATATATTCTTTTCTTTTAGGATTGGGTTTGTTGTCTTGTAAAACAGCTTTTGCTCGTAATTCTAAATATTTTTCAGTGGAAAAATTGTTACTCAAACCCCGTAAACAATATAATTTATAGGAGAGTTGCTCTTCCATAATTTGTAATTGCTTGTTGAGATTTTTCTTAATCTCTTTATTCTCGGTTGAAAAACTTAATGTGTCAAGAGGTTTTTTAATGTATTCCTCGGTGTGTTTGATAAAATACGTAACAGCTTTTTTAATTCTTTCTTGAATAGCAGTATTTTTTTCAGGAGCTTCAATTTCGGCACTCAGTGTTTTTAATTGCTTTTTAAAATTGGTGCTGATTTGCAATAGTTGAACAACACCTTTTTCTTTAATAGTAGTTAAGGGTTCTATCGTATTCCCTTCGATGCTGGTTTTGTTTGTATAATAAATATCCAAACATCGTCTTATAGGATATAAGAAAGAATGATAGTTAAAAAGTTCTTCAATTAAATTCAATTGATAGGCTTTTTGTGATTCTTTTAAAGCCTTTTCGGTTGGTGGATTATCTTCTACATCTTGCGTAAAAGAAGTTACTCTAGAATCATTGATGATACTTCTTTCATTGATTTTAGTTTTTAACACAATGCCTTCTAAGGTTCTACATCTGCTTAAAGCAACATAGGTTTGCCCGTGTGCAAAAGAGGCTTCGGCATCGATAATAGCTTTGTCAAAAGTTAATCCCTGACTTTTATGAATGGTAATTGCCCAAGCCAATCGAAAAGGCATTTGCGAAAAAGAACCTACGAAATCCTCGGCAATTTCTTTGGTTTCTTGGTCGATGGAGTATTTGACGTTTTCCCAAGTTTCGGGAGTTGCCACAATAGGAGATTCATCATTGGGACATTGTACGGTAACTTCCTCTTTGTCAAGATGAATTATTTTTCCAATTTTCCCATTAAAATATCTTTTTTCCGATGAACTGTCATTTTTGATAAACATCACTTGTGCTCCTACTTTTAGTTCTAATTTCTCATGAGTAGGATAGGCGTACTCGTTAAACTTTCCTTTAACTCTAGCTGAATAAAAAAAGCTTTTATTTTTTAATTTATTTATTTCAATTTCATTCATTCGATACGCACGATTGTTATGCGTCGTTAAAGTGATATAACCTGCGTTTTTGTCAGGAACAAAGTCCGGTATATAACGTTTGTTTAAGGCTTCAGCCGACTTTTGAGTGAGTTGATCGTTTCGTATTTCGTTGAGAATATTAATAAACGCTTTATGTTCTTGTCTGTAGATATGTTTGAGCTCGATACCGATTGCATCTACCTCTTGATAGGCTTTGCTACTGAAGAAATAAGCAGTATTGTAAAAAGGTTTTAAAAGTTGCCATTCATTGGGTTTAACCACGGGCGAAAGTTGTTGTAAATCGCCAATCATCAGCACCTGCACACCTCCAAATACTTTACTTTTATTTTTATAGCGTCTTAAAACTTGATCAATAGCATCTAATACATCAGCACGTACCATACTGACTTCATCTATAATTAATAAATCTAAAGAACGAATAATGTCAATTTTTTGACGACTCATTTTCATTTTGTAATCTCCTCTTTGTTGAAATTGAGAGCTATCAGGTAGAAAGGGTCCAAAAGGCAATTGAAAGAAGGAGTGAATGGTTACGCCTCGGGCATTAATTGCGGCGACACCGGTAGGAGCAACAACAATGAGCCTTTTTTGAGATGCTTCTTTTAGTTTGTGAAGAAAAGTGGTTTTGCCCGTACCTGCCTTACCGGTTAAAAAAATACTTCGGTTTGTTTTTTCAACAAAGTTCCATGCGAGTTCGAGTTCTGGATTATATGACATAGCAATAAATCATTTAAAAAAAATGTAGTTTATAGGAAGATGGATTACAAAGATATAAAATCATCTATGACCAAAAAATATTCTAATCTTTTTTACTTAAAAAGAATATTTTATTTACAGATTTATGGAAAACTTTAGAGATTTTTAAGGATAGAACGGTAGAAGGAATGTATTTATTAAGTTCTATAGCATTAATTGTTTGTCTACTTACTTGAGTTAATTCTGCTAATTTTGCTTGTGTTATATTCAAAATTGCACGTTCAATTTTTAAACTATTTTTCATACTATTTGTTTAATTTGTACAGTTTGTAATGAAAAATAATTACAAAAAAGATAAGAATTGTAAATAGATTAAATACCATTACTTCAAAAAAAACAAAACCATACGTAAATAGGATGGCTAAAACTAATATTACATAATTAAGGTAGGTAGCTAATACCAATGATTCCATGCGTAATTTAATAACTAATTCATCTTCAGATTTAGTTTTAGAAAATGCCACTAGTAGTGCTCCAAGTATAAGAAATATTGCGATGATTTCATTTAGAATATTATCTTTACTAATGGAAAAGCTGTTAGTTTTATTTAAAAAAGAATCGTTGAATAGGGTAAAAATATTTACCTCAAAGAATTCTAGTTCTTGAAGTTCAAAAATATAATAACTTAGTCCGGCTAAAACTCCAATGAAAAATAAAAACCATCCTACTTTTTTGTATTTGTGTTGAAATAAATAGCCTGTTTCCATAAAAAATGTTTCTAAATATAGTGTAAAAGTAAAGAAAACTTTACATAATGACAAATAAACATTACATTTATTTTAAAATTATAACCGTTACACCTATTTTCGGATAGACAAGCGTACTTTTCATTGTTTTGATATAGTCTATTTTGTACAAAAGCGTGTATAAATTATAATTTATACACGCTGTTTGCTTTTCAAAAATTAAATCAATTAACTCATAATTAAAGCGAATCGAAACTTTTTCATAGTTTTTATTATTGTATTTTGCAAATTAGGGGAAGATTCCTCTTTGCAAATAGGACTTTTCTATACGTTCAATAGCTATAATATAAGCAGCTGTTCGCATATCGACATTTCTTTTTCGAGACATCTTCAAAACTTTTTTAAATACCTTTTTTAATTTTTTCTCTAATTTTATTAAAACTTCCTCCAATTCCCAAAATTCACCACTTCTATTTTGAAGCCATTCAAAATAACTTGCGATTACACCACCGGAATTACACAAAATATCTGGAATTACCATAATTCCGTTTTTTAATAAAATCTTTTCCCCTTCAACAGAAGTAGGTCCATTGGCTCCTTCAGCAACTAAAAAAGCTTTAATTTTAGAGGCGTTTTCCTCAGTAATTTGATTTCCTAATGCTGCAGGAATACAAATATCACAACTCAATGCGTAAAAGTCGTCTTTCTCAATAGGTTGTGATTTAGGATAATTTGCAATGCTTCCTTTATTTTGTAATACATATTGTTGAAGATCTTCAACCTGAATACCATTTACATTAGCAATACTTCCATAGGCATCTTGTACACCTACTAAAATAGCACCGTCTTTTTCTAAAAAGTGGGCTGTCCAATATCCTACATTTCCAAAACCCTGTACAATATATCTTTTATTTTTTAAACTAATATTATTCTCTTTAGTCCAAAATTTAATGTTTAAATATACCCCATATCCAGTTGCTCTATCTCTACCCTCCAAGCCTCCGGAACCTACAGGTTTTCCAGTAACAACATGTTGATTATTAGAACGATCAGATGGTGATCTTGTTGACATATAGGTATCTGCAATCCAGGCCATTGTCTGGGAATTTGTATTTACATCAGGAGCTGGTATATCAATATCAGGCCCGATATTATCTCCTAAGGCATATGTAAATCGTCTTGTAATACGTTCTAATTCAGAATTAGAATAATTTGATGGATCTATTTGAATACCACCTTTTGCACCTCCGAATGGTAATCCCGTAAGAGAGGTTTTCCATGTCATCCACATGGCTAAAGCTTTTACAGAGTCAGTATTAGTTGTTGCATGATAACGAAGACCTCCTTTGTATGGCCCTAGAGCATTATTATGTTGTACTCTATAACCGGTTAATATTTCAACTTCACCATTATCCATTTTAACAGGAAAGTGAATGACTAACTCATTATTTGTAATCCCCAATATTTTTCTAATATTTGGATTCAAATTGATAAGGTCTGCAACTGTATTGAATTGTTTCATTACATTTTCATACATTCCTCGTTTTCGTAATTTTTGTTGTTTTAGTTCTTTTGTCAGCATAAGATTTAGTTTAAAATTCGAATTGAGGTTTTAATTTTTCTGTAACATGTTTTCTGTATAAATTTTCAGATTGAGGTTTTAATTTTTCTGTAACATGTTTTTTTTCTGCAATATGTTTTTTGTGTAAATCTTCAGATTCAAATTCACTACACGACCATATAAATCGTTTGCTTTCAGTTAGTGTACACGATTTTGCATGAATACAATTGGAACATAAACTGCTATCTATTTTACTCATAGTACTATTGTTTGGATTTTTCATTATATAATTGTTTAAATTTCTTAACTTAAGACAAGTGTTGTACCAAAAAACCTTAATATTTGCTAGTAGCTGGTTAAGATTCTAAAACACAGGCCATTATAGCTTGTTATTTTTTTATCAATAAAAGACATATTGGGTAATAAATACGCTATTGGATAAAAATTACCCAATAATTAAAGTAAGTGTTATTGTATTTTTTGACTCAGTGTTTTACGGTCAATTTGAAGTATTTTTGCAGCTTTTGTTTTATTATTGCCAGTAGATGCCAAAACTTTAAGAATATGATTCTTCTCAATTTCTTTAAGTGGTAATAGTGATGCTTCAGGAAAATTAATTTTAAATTTCAATTGCTCAGGTAAATCTTTTACTTCTATATTTTTATCACACATTATTATTGCCCTTTGCATTACATTTTCAAGCTCGCGAATATTACCCGGCCAGTGATACCGTTTTAAAATCTCCATTGCTTCTGAAGATATTTTCACGAATTTATCTTTATACTCAATTCCGTATTTAAATAAAAATTTATCAACTAAAACAGGAATATCCGATTTTCTTTCTCTAAGAGGAGGTACATTTATTTGCACAACTGTAAGTCGATAAAACAAATCTTCTCTAAACAATTTTTTATGAATAAGTTCTTCTAAATTAGCATTGGTGGCCGTAACTATTCTTACATCTATTTTTTCTGTTTTTTGAGACCCTATTCTCGTGATTTCTTTTTCTTGTAATACACGCAATAAACCTGCTTGTACCGCCAAAGAAGCACTTCCAATTTCATCTAAAAAAATAGTGCCTTTATTTGCTGCTTGAAAAAACCCATTTCGATTGCTGTCAGCACCTGTAAAAGCACCTTTTACATAACCGAAAAGCTCAGATTCCAACAAACTTTCAGGGATGGCAGCACAGTTTACCGTAATAAAAGGTGCTCTTGCAAATTTACCCATATAGTGAATAGAACGAGCCACTAACTCCTTACCGGTACCACTCTCTCCTTGTATAAAAACCGTTGCTTTATTGTTTTTTACCCTATCAATAATTTCAGTTACTTTTTTAAACTGTGAGGAATGCCAAATAAGTTCACCATAGGTATATGCAATGTCATTATTTTGTGACAGATTGCGAGTAGAATTTGAATTTTGTTTACTGACAAAAGATTTGATGACGGATTCTTTTAATTCTTCTTTTGTAAAAGGTTTTACCAAATAATCAATAGCACCGGATTTCATTACATCTACAGCATCGTTTAAAGAAGGATGTCCTGTAATTACTAATTTTGGCAGTTCAGGGTAATGCTCTGAAACATATTTAATTAACTGAAAACCATCTACTTTTGGCATTTTAATGTCGGTAATTAATAAATCTATTTGAGTGTCTTTTAAAATTTGAATTGCCTCTTTTACTGAAATTGCTTTATAACTATGGTAATTTAACGATTGTAAATGCCTTTGAATAAGTTCTAATATGTTGATGTCATCATCGACAATTAATATATTTTCTTGGTGTAATCTCATTTCCTTATAAATTTGGAAAATTAATAATAAAAATAGTTCCTTTTGGTTTGTTAGGCATATGTTTAATAGTTCCATTATGACTTTTAATAATACCGTGTACCACACTCAATCCTAATCCTGCTCCATCACCAACAGGTTTTGTTGTGAAAAAAGGATTAAAAATTTTATCAGAAATATTATGTTTTATCCCATCCCCCTCATCAGAAATACTAAGTTTTACTCCGTTTACATTGTTTGTCACATCAACGGTTATAATACTTTCAGGTGGTGAAAAATAAATAGCATTTAAAACTAAGTTAAACATAACTTGGGTCAGTTGAATAGTATCTATTCTTAGATAAATTGTTGGATTGCTAAAATTTAGCTTATAAGATATCTTGTGTTTTTTAAATGTAGGATCTAACAACGCAATTGCATCTGTTATTACTTCGTTTATGTTAACAAAAACCTTTTGTTGTGGCATTTCACAAGCAAAAAACATCAGTTTTTTCACTACTTCCCTTGTGAATATGGCATTGTTTATAATTTTATCAATATCATTAGCTTCTTGTGTTTCTATTTTAAATTTACTCTTTAGTAACTCTGCGAAGCCTAAAATATTTGTTAATGGAGTGTTTAATTCATGGGCAATACCAGCTGTAATTTCGCCTAAAATATTAACTCTATCTGCTCGCTGCACCTTTCTTTCTAATAGTTCCTCATAATCTAGATCATTTTTACGTTCTAGTAAATTACCAATTTCTAGTCCAATCTTTGTTATTAATTGTTTTTCTTCATATAAAAAATCACTTTCTGTAAATTTATCATCGGGATATCCTACCTTTAATACACCTTCTTTTTGGTTTGAAACATACAGATCAGAGCTAATACTAACCATGTTTTTTGACAAAACTTCCGAGGAAATAAAATAATCTTTTGTTTTAATTTCAACATAAGCATCGTTATTATAAAGTAAAGCTTCTTTTAAGCGAAATGAAATTTCTTGCAAACATTTTTGTAAATTATTATAATCACAATTTACAATAATTGAAGTAACTTCATATAAACAAGTAAGCTCCTTTATCCGCTCCTTTAACTGTTCTTTAGTTGTAGATGTTTTTGCCATAGGTTCTGTTGTTAAAAAGATTCACTAAATTTAGTAATATTTTACTAAATACGATATCAATTTTAAGAATTAATTTTTTTTAAGTGTCCATCTGTATCTTTATAAAAATACGACGACTTAAGTTCAATTAGTAAATGCAACTTTTAGGAGTGTTTATATATTAATGAGTATAAGCCCCATCCACTCACGTATAATGAAAGTTTATATTGTTTTTTAAACAAGTTTATTGAAAATTGAACGGTATAATCTTTGGATTATCTGACCAAATAGTGTTATTTCTGATATAAGAGAGAGTTTTTTTTGAACAACTCAAAGATCTTTGAGATCTTTAGATTTTCTCTCTTAATCTATTTAGGACAGGATTGAGTTTAAATATCTAATACTCAGCTAAATAATCACTTTATCTATTCAGAAAGCATAATTTTATCTGAAAAATAACCAAAAAATAGTATATTTGCCTTTTTAAACAAGTTATTCAATAGGTCATGTTAAATTCTATATGGAGGGAAGGCGATAATGTTGAGGATGTTGATTTAAACTAATTTTTTTTAAAAAAAAAGTCAAGAATTTAAGAAACTAAAATTTAAATATTTATAAACTAACACCATAACTATGCAAAATAATATAGCGGATAATAAAAACCTTACACACAAATCTCAAGATAGATTTAATAAATTTGAATATCCTAACGATGACTTTCCTTATTATAATGGGTTGCCAATAAAAATTTCTGGATGGCAGTGGCTTTTTGTGGTAGGTATGGTTGCGGTTGGTTTTTTATTCTTTATGACACCGATCAGTTTTTTTGATAAAGGTGGTTTTTATATGCAGTTTCTTAAAGCAGTTTTATTCTTTGTAATTCCACTTGTAGGTCTTGCAATTGTAGCCAAAAAATATTGGACGGCTATTTTTCGAAAAGTGAAAGGAAAAGATGTTTTGTGGATGTTTGGATTTGCCTTTCTTAATCTCGTAGTTACCATGCTTGTTGGATTTCTTGTTAAGGCACTATTTGGAGTAGCTAGTAATGCTGGAGTTGCTGGGTTGGCCACTCAAACAAGGTCAGAACAAATAGAATTCTTTTTAAAATCGATGCCATCATTATTTGGAGAAGAAGTTTTAACAATACTTCCTTTTCTTGCTTTAATGTATATGTTTAGTTCGAAAATGAAACTTTCACGAAAAACGTCAATTATATTGGCATGGTTGATCTCTGCTCTTATTTTTGGACTAGCACATTTGTCAACTTACAATTGGAATTTTATTCAATGTATAGTTATTATAGGTAGTGCTCGTTTGGTGCTCACATTGGCTTACATTAAAACAAAGAATATCTGGGTTTCTTTTGGTGCGCATATCATTAATGATTGGATTTTGTTTTTGATTCCTATATTAATCGCTACTATGGCGGCTAGTTAATCTGTTTCATTACAGAAGAACAATAAGAATTAACTTATTTAGTAGTTGAATAATATCAAAAATATTAAAATAACTGACTAAATTTTATAAAGAAATTAGTTCTTTTTTAGTGGCACATCATCACCGGAATATTCGTACACCATACACCTAATAAGATACCTTGTTTTTTTTTATAAAGGTAGGATTTATCAATGCAATTGCATCTGTTATTACTTCGTTTATGTTAACAAAAATATTTTGTTGGGGCATTTCACAAGCAAAAACAGCAATAAAAATAGAATATATTAATGAGTATAAGCCCCGTCCACTCCCGTATAATGAAAGTTTATATTGTTTTTTAAACAAGTTTTTTGCCATCGAACTACATAACTTTTATAATTTGATCCATCGATAATTAAAGTAGAGAGTTTGTGTTTTTGAAGGAGTCTTTCTAAATTAATTCTAGGGGATTGTCGTAACAAAACGATATTGGGTGTAAAGGATATATCATTGTAAATACCCAAACTGTCCACTACTAAAATTTTCAAATTTTTATAGTTAATAACATTGGGAATATGATTGATAAATTTGTTCTTAGTTAGTTTACGCCCAACTTTGTATGTGTCTACAAAACTTAAATTGGCATTTTGGATAGAATCAAATGAATGAAAGATCTGAAGTGTATTGGCTTTTTTTATGCCCAAGATACTTTCCTTACTTTTGTGGAAAATAACAAATTCATCACTTGTTTCCCGCTCATATTTTTCGATAAAAAGGATAGATTCAAAGATTAGAATCGTGGTGAGAAATACAAGAAGTTTGGAGGTTTTCTTATCTATCCACCAACGATAACCCATTGCAATGATTAAATAACTTGCAAGCAATACAAAGATTGAAAAGGAAATATTTTTAAACAAAAATTGTTCCTGATGTGCTACCCATTCGATAAAAGTATTCATCATCGACAAGATAAATCCATAAATCTGAACCAAAATAGCCGGTAAAATCTCGATTAAAGCCAAGATTACAACTAAAATTCCCATTCCCATAATTATTCCCAAAAAAGGAACAATCACAATATTTGAAACAAAGAACAATCCCGGAAATTGATGAAAATAATACAAACTTATCGGAAGTGTTCCAATGGTAGCGGTAACTGAAACACAAAACAATTCCCATATTTTTCTTGGGAAAGCCCATTTGATTCTGGGGATTGATGCATTTAGTTTTGGATAGAGTAACACAATCCCTAATACAGCGGTGTAACTCATTTGAAAACCTACGTCAAACAGGTAGTATGGATGTATTAAAACCAATATAAAAAAAGAAGTGATTAAGGCGTGTAAAACAGCAGATCTTTGGCTTCTTATCGCCAGACCAATTGCAATAAAAGTAAACATTGTAACGGCACGAACAACCGAGCCGCTTAAACCGGTTAGCAAGGCAAAACCCCATAAGAAAAGAACGATAAGTAGGGTTTTAAGATGCCTTCCATTTTTGATTTTCTCCAAAGGTTTTAAAACAAATCCCAGTATTAAAAAAAGAATTCCCACATGTAAACCGGAAACTGCCAAAATATGAATGGCACCAGCGCCGGCATAACTGTTCAATAAGTCTTTTGAAATACTTTGTCTTTGACCTAAAACAATCGCATTTATGATGGCCATTTCATTATCTTTAAAGGCGTATCTATCAAGTGCAGTTTGTATTTTATTACGCCATTTTGCAGCGATAACTCTCAGGCTGTTATTTTTAAAAGGAAGTGCTAATAAATCCGAGCTGTTTAAAGAAATTTGATGCTGTATTTTTTGTTTTTTTAAGTAGTTACTGTAATCAAAGCCATGCGGATTTAAGGGTTTGTTTATTTCGGATAAGATAGAAGTAGTCAAGTATGTTTCTCCTATCTTAAATTTTTTTAAAACACTGTCCTTAGATACATTTACAAGTATTTTTCCTTTAGATTTGGTGTTGTTAATTTGTAAGACGTTCGCGTAGTATTTATCGTGATACAAAGTAGATTTTAATTTTTTATCTATTTGAAAAATAAGACTATTTTCCTTAGAAACAGAATGAGAGTAGTGGGTCTTTTGATTTTGTTTATCACGTAAAGAAATACTTGTAAGTCCTATAAAAAATATTAATACATAAGTCAATAATTGAAAAATCCACCTCAGTTGTAAATATTTTTTAGTAAGCTGAAAAAAGAAGACTAGTAAAGTGAGAATTGCCAATCCGAAAAAAAAGAGATACTCAATAGGAATAAAAAAGTAATAACCTAACAAGACACCTAAAACGAGAAAAAAACTTAAATGTAGGGGAATGTATTGGGTAATTTTTATCATAGCGATACAAAGATAAAAAAAAATCAAATTCCAACCATCAAAATCGGGATAAATTAAACTTAAGCTTAAGTATCGATGGAAGTATCACAATTTGCTTTGCGATCTTTTGGAAATCTTAGTGATTTTTACGAGAAACCTTTTGAGTCTCTCTAACAATCAAATTAGCTACATTCTCAGAGGCACCTTTACCACCGAGTTTTTCTTCTAAACTGAGGTAGTTTTCAAACATTACAATTCTATTTTCGGGATTTAGAATAGCTTCTAGCTCACGAGTCAGCCTTTCTTTATTGTAATCAGATTGGATGAGTTCTGTAACTACCGGAGCATCCATCACAAGATTGACAAGAGAGATGTATTTTAAATCTTTCACTAAATTTTTAGCAATAAAGTAAGAAAGGGCACTTGACTGATAGCAAACTACTTGTGGGACTTTAAACAAAGCTGTTTCTAAAGTAGCAGTTCCGGAAGTGACCAATGCTGCGTATGACATACTCAGCAAGTCGTAAGTTTTATTCGGGACAAACCCAATTGAAGCAGAGGTCAAATAGGATTTGTAAAATGTTTTGTCTCTGTTTGGTGCACCTGCCACTACAAATTGATAGGCGGGAAATTTTTCAGTTATGGAAAGCATTAAGGGTAAGATATGCTTAATTTCTTGTGAGCGACTTCCGGGCAATAGTGCGATTATAGGTTTTTCATTGAGTTGGTATCTTTTTCTAAAGACTTTTTCACTGACAGGTTTTTTGTCTGTGATTACATCTTGTAGGGGATTTCCGACATAATGAACCGGATAATTGTGTTTTTTTTCAAAATAATCTTTTTCAAATGGGAAAATAACATAGAGTTTATCGACATATTTTTTAAGTTTCTTTACTCGTTTTTCGTTCCATGCCCAGACTTTTGGCGCAATGTAAAAGTGAACAGGTATTCCAAGTTTTTTGGCAAAAGGAGCAATACGCAGGTTAAAACCGGAATAATCCACAAGTATTAATACATCAGGTTTGTATAAAGCGATGTCTAGTTTACACTCTTTTATATATTTAGAAAGACTTGCTAGGTTTTTAAAAACTTCCCAAAAACCCATAAAGGCTAGTTTTTGGTAGTGCATAACTAAAGTACCACCTACTTTTTTCATTAAATCACCTCCCCAAAAACGAAATTCAGCACTTGTGTCCTGAACACGTAGGGCTTTCATCAAGTTAGAAGCGTGTAAATCGCCTGAGGCTTCACCGGCAATTAGGTAATATTTCATATTATTAGATTAAAGACTGCAAAAAGGGGAAGCTTGCAAGTGCTTGGCTTTTATCTATTGTTGCATAACGCAACACTAAAGATTGTTTAGCCAATATCCAAAGACAACAAAAGCGACTAAGATAACCCCTAATAAGACACCACGAGCTTTGTAGTCTTCTTTACGTTTTATAAAAACAAAAAACAACAATAAATTGGGAATCGCACCCAAAGACAATATTTCCCCTTGTTTATGTGTGTTAATCATCCATTGCCAAGAAGCTTCAAACCCATTTTTCATAATAAATTCCATGTACAGATAGCTGCCTGCAAGTGTCGCTAAAACACTAAGGACAAATCCTATTAAAATCTTTTTTTTCATCTATTAACTTTTACACGTGGATATTTTATTTTGACAAGTTTAGATATCACAACTCCCATTGATTTAAATCATCTATAAAATGATGTGCAGTCATATCAAATTGTACGGGTACAACAGAAATAAAATTATTAGCCAATGCCCATTCGTCAGTGTCTTCTCCCTTATCCATGTTTACGAATTTACCGGTAAGCCAATAATATTCTTTTCCATGTGGGTTAATTCGTTTATCGAATTCTTCCACCCAATTTGCTCTTGCTTGTCTACAGATTTTAATTCCTTTAAAACTTTTATCTTTTGATTTTGGAATGTTTACGTTGAGTACAACTCCTTCTTGTAACCCGTTTTTTAAAACATTTTCCGCGATCTTTTTTACAATATCTTTTAGATGATCAAATTCGGCGTTCCAAGAATAATCCAGTAACGAAAATCCGATAGCAGGGATTCCTTCAACTCCTGCTTCAACCGCCGCGCTCATGGTTCCGGAGTAGATTACATTTATTGATGAATTAGAACCATGATTTATGCCGGAAACACATAAATCGGGTCTTTTGTTGAGTAATTCATTAACTGCTAATTTGACACAATCTGCCGGAGTACCACTACAAGAGTACTCTATCTGTGGTCCATTGTCAATATTTACAGGCTCGACAAATAGGGTATTATTAACAGTGATGGCATGTCCCATTGCACTTTGTGGGCTATCAGGAGCAACGACTACTACATCACCAATCTCATTCATGGCTTTTATTAAAAGACGCATACCCGGAGCAGTAATACCATCGTCATTTGTAACTAATATTAAAGGTTTTTTGTTCATTGTATCTTTGTGTAAACGAAACATCAAAGCTAATAAATATTATTTGATGCTACAATTTTAAGTATTCTAAAAAACAAAAACAGGTTTTGATGTGTTTTTTACAGCACAAAAGTTGTTAAGATAGGTAGGAATTTAATACAGCTATGCTCTCCGTCGGAATATAGTATTTAACGTTTTCCTTGAAGTTAAATACCAACTATTTAAGCTAATAAAACCGTTTTAACAGGAAATTAATTGCATAAATTTGCGTTTTACCAATAAATGGCATTATTTTTGGCACTCTACAATTTAGCTAGATGAAACAAATTATTCAGTTTATGAAACGAAATTATAAATTTATCCTTCCTATCATTTTGTTAGCGGGAATACTTGTGAGTTTTAACTTTAGAAATCAATCTGATCCTGAAAAAGATCGGGAATTACTACAAGTTTTACGATATATTTTAAGTCAAGCACATTATCAACCTATTGCCATAAACGATAGTTTTTCCGAAGCTGTTTACCATGATTTTTTAGATATTTTAGATCCGACAAAACATTATTTTTTACAATCGGATATTGATGAATTCGCTCACTTTAAAGAAGATATCGACGATCAAATTTTAAGAAATGATTTGACTTTTTTTTATACGGTTTTTCAAAGATATGAAATGCGCGTTGATGAATCAAAGGCGTATTACAAGGAGATTTTGACAAAGGCTATCGATATTTCTAAAGATGAGACTTATTCAGTTGACTACGAAAATGCTACTTTCCCAAAAAATCAAGCAGCGCTTATTCAAGTATGGCAAAAACAACTTAAAATGCGTTATTTAGGAAGGCTATATGACAAAGAACAAGCGGAAAAAGACAAAGCAACATCAGACAGTACCTATACACAAAGATCTTTTCAAACTTTAGAAGAAGAAGCTTTAGATAAAACCTTGGAAAGTATGGATAATCTATATGACCGATTGGAAGAATTAACTAGAGATGATTGGTTTAGCTATTTTATCAATAGCATTGCGGCTCAATTTGGCCCGCATACAAGTTATTTAGATCCGAAGTATAAAAAACGATTTGATATTTCAATGTCCGGAAAACTTGAGGGTATTGGTGCACGTTTACAAAAAGAAGGTGAATATACCAAGGTTACCGAGTTGATTTCCGGAGGACCGGCATGGCGTGCAGGCGACCTAGAAGTTGGTGATTTGATTGTGAAAGTCGCTCAAGGAGATGGAGAGCCGCGAGACATAGTGGGAATGCGATTAGACGATGCTATCGAGTATATAAAAGGGAAAAAGGGGACAGAGGTACGCCTTACACTTAAAAAAGTAGATGGAACAACACAAACAATTTCAATTATAAGAGATGTCGTTGAACTGGAGGAAACATTTATTAAATCGGCTGTTGTGGAAAAATCCGAAAAAAAATATGGCATTATCAATTTACCAAAATTTTATATTGATTTTGATCATAAGAACTACAGGAATTCTGCTACAGATATGGAAAAAGAATTAAAGAGTCTTAAAGATGAAGGTGTTTCAGGTATTTTGATTGATTTGAGAAATAATGGAGGAGGTTCTCTTAAAACTGCCATTGAAATAGCAGGAATGTTTATAGATAAAGGACCTATCGTCCAAGTTAAGTTCAGAGGAGAAAAGGCTGATATACGTTATGATACGGAAAAAGGAGAAATATGGGATGGCCCATTGGTTTTGATGGTCAATGAATTGTCAGCTTCAGCATCCGAAATATTTGCGGCTGCCATGCAAGATTACAAAAGAGCCATAATTATTGGAGGAAAGCAAACTTTTGGAAAAGGGACGGTGCAGAATTTTTATCCTTTGGATCGGTATTCAAGATCCGGAAAGGATTTGGGTTTTCTTAAAATGACTATTCAAAAATTTTATAGAATTAACGGTGGTTCAACACAATTAAAAGGAGTTACACCGGATGTAATAGTGCCATCGCGTTATACTTACCTTGAGGTAGGAGAAAGAGATCAAGAAAAACCCATGGAATGGGATAAGATAAAACCTACCGAATATCATTTGTGGAGTGTTTATGATAACTATACGGAAAGTATTCAGAATAGTAGAAATAGAGTACTGGAGAATCCTCAATTTCAATTAATTGACAACAATGCTAAATGGTTAAAAGAAGGACAAGATGACAAAATTGTATATTTGAAATATACAGAGTTCAAAAATGATGTCAAATCACGTGAAGCAGAAGCAAAAGCATTTGAGGCATTGGATGATTTCAGCACTAATTTGACTTTTAATTCGCTACAATATGAAAAGTCACTTATGGAAGTTGATAGTATCTTGGCAAAGAAGAGAGATGTATGGCATAAAAATTTGACCAAAGATGTATATATAGATGAAGCTCTGAATATTTTACAAGAATTATCAGTTAACTCTCGTGTAAAATTGGTAAAGAATTAAGGTTTTAGATACCGAATTCCAATCCAATTATTTCGTTCTAAAATCAAATCTTTTTTTAAACCGTGTTTTGAAGCTTCAGCATCTATGATAGGAATATCCTCTTGGTAAAAACCGCTTAATAAAAGTACTCCTTTCTTTTGTAAAGAATGCGTATAAGTTCCGAGATCTTGCAGTAAAATATTTCTGTTGATATTGGCTATAATTATATCATATTTACCTGTTCTACAGACCGATTTTTTGTTGCTTAAAAGTGAGGCTCCACCTTTATATACTTGAATGTTTTTACAATTATTACGCGCTATATTTTCCAAAGAGTTCTCGTAACACCAGGGGTCAATGTCAATGGCGTCTAAGGTTTTTGCACCTCGCATTTCTGCTAAAACAGCTAAAACAGCAGTACCACAACCCATATCTAAAACTGATTTGTCTTTTAAATTGAGTTTTAACAGATGTTGCACCATCAAATGTGTTGTTTCGTGATGACCTGTACCAAAACTCATTTTAGGTTCGATAAGAATGTTGTATTTTAAAGTCCCAATCTTGTGAAAAGGAGCTCTTATACTTACAACATTGTCGATAGAAATGGGCTCAAAGTTTTTTTCCCATTCACTGTTCCAGTTTACTGGTTCGATTTCCTCTTTTTTATATTGAATTTTAAAAGCTCCATTATTCAAAATATAAATACCTTGTAGAATTGTAGCGTACCAATCACTTTTTGGAATAAATGCCGTCAGTCCATCATCTGTTTCTGTAAAACTTTCAAAACCTACACTTGCTAATTCTGCAATCAGAATTTCTCGTGCCGGCTCTAGGGGTTCAATGTTAAAATAATAGGCAATGTAGGCTTGGATCATTTGTTTGATTTGATAATTTGAATATGTGTTAATTTGCTAATTTCCAAATCAATAAATTTTCAAATAGTTTATTGAATAGCTTTAATCAAAGCGACAAAGTTCACAGAATCTAAAGCCGCGCCACCAATCAATCCACCGTCTACATCAGGTTTGGCAAAGATTTCTTTTGCATTGCCCGGATTCACACTGCCACCATATAAGATAGAAACTTGTTGTGCTACATTTTCTCCAAATTTCTTTGCGATTACTTTTCGAATAAATGCGTGCATTTCTTGTGCTTGTTCTGGAGTGGCTGTCTCACCGGTTCCAATTGCCCAAACAGGTTCATAAGCTAAAACTAAATGTTTCCAATCGTTATCTTTAAGGTGAAATAAGGCATTTTCTAATTGACTTTCAACTACTTTAAAGTGCTTTTCATTTTTTCTATCGGCTAATACTTCTCCAAAACAAAAGATGACATTCATATTATTTTCTAGTGCAGTAGTTACTTTTTCGGCTAAACCAGCATCTGTTTCATTAAAATAGGTGCGACGTTCAGAATGTCCAAGAATAATATTGGTTATTCCGACGCTACAAATCATTTCAGCAGAAATTTCACCGGTAAATGCACCGTTTTTAGCTTGATGCATATTCTGAGCGGCAATCTCAATACGGGAATCCATATTAGGTTGATGAAAAACAGGATATAAATTAATCGCAGTTGGTGCAATAATTATTCGCGTGTTATTTGTTTTAAGATTTTGAATATCATCAGAAATATCCATGGCTAATTTTTTTGATGCAGCTACATCAAGATTCATTTTCCAGTTTCCGGCTACTATTTTTGTACGCATGGTTTTGGTTTTTTAAATTTGTGCAAAGGTATGTTAATTGTTAGATTTTTTTTGATGTCTATTTATTATTTATTTCGATGTTTTATAAGTTTTATTAATATAATCAATAACGCTCTAAATAAATGTTTATTTTTGTGTTCATGACAAAAGAAACATTAATTGCGCAAATCAAACAAAAACAATCCTTTCTATGTATTGGCTTGGATGTAGATTTGGATAAAATACCACAACATCTTTTAGAATTAGAGGATCCGATATTTGAGTTTAACAAAAGAATTATTGATGCAACGCACAATTTGGCAGTTGCTTATAAACCCAATACGGCTTTTTATGAAGCCTATGGTTTACAAGGCTGGAAATCCTTAGAAAAAACAATAGCTTATCTCAATGAAATGTATCCGGAGATATTCACCATTGCCGATGCCAAACGTGGTGATATTGGGAATACGTCAACCCGTTATGCAAAGGCTTTTTTTGAAAAAATGAATTTTGATGCGTTGACAGTTGCGCCGTATATGGGGCAAGATTCCGTAGAACCCTTTCTCGCTTTTACCGATAAATTTACCATTCTTTTGGCATTGACATCCAACAGAGGTGGATTAGATTTTCAAGGTTTACAAACCCATGGAAAAAAAGTTTTTGAACAGGTATTGCAAAAATCACAAACTTGGAAAGGCGTCGAACAGTTAATGTATGTCGTAGGTGCTACCAAGCCCGAATTTTTTAAAGAAATACGAAAAATTGTACCGAATAGCTTTTTATTAGTACCAGGTGTTGGAGCACAAGGAGGCGATTTAGAAGCAGTTTGTGAAAATGGATTAAATAAAGACATTGGACTTTTAATAAATTCATCTCGAGGAATTATCTATGCTGGTAATGGAAAAGATTTTGCTCAAAAAGCGCGTGAAAAAGCACAAGAATTACAAAGTCAGATGAGTAGAATACTTCATAAAAATCAATAAACTATATAAGAGCAATAAGAGTAATGCCGCAACCACTTATAGGTCTTAAATGGTTCAAAAAACACCTAGAACTTAAAATATACATGCCTTATATGGTTCAAAAAAATGGAATACAAAGACAGTCTAAATAGAAAAATAAACCTATCCAAAACACCACAACGAATTATCTCGTTAGTTCCTTCATTGACAGAATTACTGCACGATATGGGTATGGAACGACAAATAGTAGGTGTTACAAAATACTGTGTGCATCCCAATCATTATCAAGTCAAAAAAACCATTGTCGGTGGTACAAAAAAAGTAAAAAATAAGGTCATAAAAGATTTGGATCCTGATTTTATTTTGTGTAGTAAAGAGGAAAATACTCAGGAAATAGTGATGGAATTAGAAAAAATTGCTCCTGTGTATGTGACGGATGTTAATTCATTAGATACGGCTTTACAACTTATCAAAGATTTAGGAATTCTCTTTGATAGACGTACGCAATCTGAACATATTATTGATAAAATTAATTTTCAATTACAAGATTTTCAAAATTTTATAAAAGACACACATTCGCGAAAAGTTGCCTATTTTATCTGGGCAAAACCTTGGATGGTTGCCGGTAGTGCTACTTTTATCAATGATATGCTACGGATTTGTAAGTTCGCAAATGCGTATGCAAATCAGGAAAGATATCCGGAGATTAATATAAAGAAAATGCGTATTATCGCTAAACCTAAATTACTTTTATTTAGTAGTGAACCCCATCATTTTACAGATGAAGAAGTCTTTGAAGTTTTACGGAGGAATCGAAAAACACTGACAATTTATGTTGACGGGCAATACTTTTCTTGGTATGGTTCAAGATTGATTAAAGCCTTCGATCACTTTAAAGAAGTGCATAAAAAGATTGCGGCATTTTAAATTACTTTTCCACAAGCTTCACATTTTTTTTTTACAACAAGGACTTTTCCGTCATTATATCAGGTTTTGGGATCCCCATTATTTCTAAAATAGTCGGAGCTATATTAGCCAATATACCACTTTTGATGTGTTTGCGATCTTTGTCGACTAAGATTAAAGGAACAGGATTTGTAGTGTGTGCTGTATGTGGACTTCCATCGGGTTTGATCATACATTCGGCATTGCCGTGATCGGCAATTATAATACTTGTGTAATCATTTTTCAAGCCGGTTTCAACTACCTCTTTCAAACAAGCATCAACTGTTTCTGCTGCTTTTACTGCTGCTTCAAAAACACCTGTATGTCCGACCATATCGCCATTAGCAAAATTGAGAATTATCAGATCGGCAGTATGATTTATTAATTCCGGAAGCAGTTTATCTCGCACTTCATAAGCACTCATTTCGGGTTGAAGATCGTAGGTGGCTACTTTGGGAGAATTGACCAAAATACGTTTTTCTCCATCAAATTTATTCTCACGACCACCGGAGAAAAAGAAGGTTACGTGTGGATATTTTTCTGTTTCGGCAATTCTTATTTGTTTCTTTCCGTTTTTTGATACGATTTCGCCTAAAGTTTGCAGCAGATTTTCTTTGCTGTATATGACCTGTATTCCTTTAAAATTTTCATCGTAATTCGTCATGGTTACATAATGCAAAGGCAGTTTTTTCATGTCAAATTCAGGAAAATCATTTTGCGACAGTACTTCAGTAAGTTCACGCCCACGATCAGTACGAAAATTAAAGAAAATAATTACATCGTCTTTTTTGATAGTTGCTAAAGGTTTTTCCGATTGATCACAGACTACGATTGGTTTAATAAATTCATCTGTAATATCTTGTTTATAACTAGTATTGATACTTTTTATCAAATCCGTGGTTTTTGTACCGATGCCTTTTACGAGCAAATCGTAAGCTTGTTTGACACGTTCCCATCTGTTATCTCGATCCATTGCATAATAACGTCCGATAAGAGAAGCAATTTGAGTATGTGTTCCTCTTAAAAATTTTTGTAAATCCTCCATAAAACCAATACCGGAATGTGGGTCTACATCACGTCCGTCTGTAAAAGCATGAATGTAATTTTTTGTTTTATATTTTTCAGCAATATGAACTAGATTCTTAAGATGTTTAATATGAGAATGCACACCACCGTCAGATACCAAACCGAGAAAATGTACATTTTTTTGATTTTTTTCAGCATAAGAGAAGGCTTCTTGTATCACTTTTTCCTTAGCTAAATCTCCGTTCTCTACCGCTTTATTAATTCTGACAAAATCCTGATAAACAATACGTCCGGCACCGAGATTCATATGACCTACTTCTGAGTTTCCCATCTGTCCATCGGGTAGCCCTACATCTAAACCAGATGTTTTTAAAGTAGCATTTGGATATTTTTGAATTAAAGAATCCAAATAGGGTGTATTTGCTTGTTTTAAGGCAGATACTTTTGGTTTTTGTGTCATACCCCAGCCGTCTAGTATTATTAAAATTACTTTATTGTTCATGAAGATGTTTTATGTTTATAGATGAATATGTTTTGTGTAATGAGAAAGCTCTTAGCCGGATTTTCTGGAAGGTTAAAAACCTAACAACATTTTTGCGATATAAAAGAATAGAAAAATACCAAAAATATCATTGCTCGTCGTAATAAAAGGTCCGGTAGCAAGTGCGGGATCTATCCCTTTTTTGTCGAGGATAATTGGAACAAAAGTGCCGACCAATGCAGCCATAATAATTACTACAATTAGTGAGAAGCCCACGGTCATACTAAAAGCCAAAGACAATCCTAGAAATTGGCTAAAAATTACAACCAAAATGGATAAAATGGCACCGTTAAAAAGGCTGAGACTCACTTCTTTTAGTAATCGTTGCCACATACTACCTTTGATAATTTTATTGGCGAGTCCTTGTACGATAATAGCTGAGGATTGTACGCCTACATTTCCTGCCATCGCAGCAATAAGTGGGGCAAAAAAGAACAATTCTTTGTTTTTAACTAATGCGGCATCAAATTTTGACATGATTATTACACTTAATAAACCACCAAATAAACCTAAGATTAGCCAGGGTAAACGTCCTTTTATCAGTTCAAAGATGGTGTCATCTGCTTCCACATCATCAACCAAACCTGCAGCCATTTGATAGTCTTTGTCTGCTTCATCACGTATATAATCAACCACATCATCTATGGTGATATTACCTACTAAATGATCTAATTCATTAATAACCGGGATAACAAATAAGTCATATTTTTGCATGATTTGTGCGATATCATCAGCGTGATCATTTGTTTTCACAAAATGAATATCGCCAATATATATATCCTTGACAAGTGTCTTTGTTGTTGTTGTCAACAAGCTTTTTAAAGATAAGCGTCCTTTTAATATGTTGTCATCATCGACGACATAGACAATGTAAACCTCTCCGATTTCTTGAGCTTGTTTACGCATCTCTTTGACGCAACGCATTACAGTCCAGTTTTCATTTACACTAACTAACTCTTTCCCCATCAATCCCCCTGCAGAATGTTCGTCATAACGCAATAAATCGACGATATCTTTGGCGTGTTCCTTGTCTTCTAATTGCGCAATTACTTTTTCTTTTCGCTCTTCAGGCAATTCCCCGATAATATCAGCAGCTGCATCGGTTTCTAACTCATCTATCTCTTTGGCAATTTCTTTGGATGAAAGAGCTCCGAGTATTTTTTCACGTGTATCCTCTTCTAATTCTTCTAAAATATCTGAGGTCGTCTCACTGTTTAAAAGACGGATGACAAAAACGGCTTCATCAAAATTGAGTTCGTCCAACGCATCGGCAATATCGGCGGGATGCATATCATGAAATATCTTAGTAACTTCTGCTGAATTGTTATCGGCTATTAGCCCTTCCAAATCTAGGATAAATTCTTTGGTAATTTCAAACTGCATAACACAAGGTTTTAAAGATATTTTACTTGTCAGATAAATAAAAAAACACGAAGCTTTTTATTTGTCGTCTTTAATTCGCAGGGCGAATACCTTAAGGGTGGATGGCTTAATACCCGGATGCTCTGCGGTGGAATTTAATGTTCAGTCCCGATAATTATCGGGATGTCCTGAGGTTAAATGCCATTTATTCTAATTCTAAATCCGTCGCAATTGATTGTGTGAGCTTGATAAATTGCTGTATGCTCAATTGTTCGGGACGTTTGGCAAAGATAACATCTTCTCGCAACTTATCCGACAAGTTGAATGTTTTTAAACTATTACGCAAAGTTTTTCTGCGTTGATTGAATGCTGTTTTTACCACTTTTCGAAATAATTTTTCATCGACAGCTAGGGTAAAGTCTTTTTTCCGAGTTAATCGAATCACCCCTGATTCTACTTTCGGTGGTGGATTAAAAACTTCCGGTGGTACCGTAAAAAGATAGTCGACATTGTAAAAAGCTTGGGTTAGAACCGAAATAACACCGTAGATTTTGCTACCGGGTTCCGCAGCGATGCGTTTGGCTACTTCTTTTTGAAACATACCTGCAAATTCAGGGATTTGTTCTTTGTTTTCTAATGTTTTAAAAACAATTTGACTGGAAATATTGTAAGGGAAATTTCCAATAATTGCAATGGGTTCATCAAAATAATCATCCAATTGAATCTCTAAAAAATCAGTGGGTAGAATTCTGTTTTTTAATTCAGGAAAGTGTTTTTGTAAATACACAACCGATTCAGGATCAATTTCTACCGCATACGTTTCAAAGTCTTTTTCTAATAAAAAACGTGTTAAAACACCCATCCCCGGACCGATTTCTAAAACTTTTTTATAGTTTTTTCCGGTTAGTGAATCTGCTATTTTCTTTGCGATATTCAGATCTTTTAAAAAGTGTTGTCCGAGATGTTTTTTGGGTCTGATATTCATTTGTCAGGCTTTTTGCAATGCGCCATACACATTGGACTTTATTTTGTAGTAAACTCTTCGATTATTTTTAATTCGGTGCCAAAAATGACTATTTGGTCGTTAAATAATTCTTGCATTTTTCTGTTGAGTTGGGCTGCGTGATTCCGATAAAAATCTTTTAATTTTTCAGCCGATTCACAAGTGTATTGTGTGGAATAAGTAACACCACCCATTTCCTCTTTTACCAGAACTTTTACCAATTTAGCTTTGGTAAATTTTCCCGTTGCAAACATAGCAGGAATCTGTGTTTTCCGCATCCAAGTTAGCCATTTGTCGTGAACCTCTTCTGTTATGTTTGTTGTGATATTATAGATGTACATATATCTTTTTTATAGAGCAAAAGTAGTGATTAGGATTGTATTTGGTATCAATTAAAACATGTAAACTTAAAAGGGTATAGCCTAATAGAATTTATAAAGAATCTTTATTAGGATGTTTTAAGGTTTTAGAGGCTTTCGCTTATCGTTTTGACTATTCGTAGTTTGTGTATTTTCGAAGCGATTAACTTTCAAATTTGCACCTAGCCTAAATCAGGTCTGCCCTTTGCTGTGTGTAGCCTTTTAGAAACATAATCGAACTCAATTTATTAATAGCTATTATTAGTTTTAAAATTGTATAATTGCATAAGAAAGTATAATTAAAAAGAAAAAAATGAAATTTTCAGAATATAATCCAAGTAAAATTGAAGAAATTAATCGTCTTTTTATTAAAACATTCTCAGATTCAGAAGGCAAATCGGAAGGTTTGGTTATTGGGGAATTAACTAATAATTTTATGACAAATACAGACGCTGATGATTTTTATTGTTTTGTAGTCAGAGAGAATAATGAAATTATTGGAGCTGTCTTTTTTTCGAAGTTGACTTTTGAGAGTGGTGTAAAGGCATATATCCTATCTCCGATGGCTACATTAACAAAGCATCAAGGAAAAGGAATTGGTCAGAAATTAATTAACTTCAGTCTTGATGTCCTAAGAAAGAATGGCGTAGAGTTGGCAGTTACTTATGGAGACTCTAATTTTTATTCAAAAGTTGGGTTTAAGCAAATTACGGAAGCTATTGTGCCAGCCCCATTAGAATTATCATACCCAGAAGGATGGCTTGGGCAATCATTAATAGGTGATAGAATAGACCCAATTGTAGGTAAGTCGTATTGTGTAGAAGCACTAAATAAGCAAGATTTATGGTAAGGGCTTAGATTCTATATTTTAATTTAGAACTCAGGTTTAGAGTAATCTATGCAGTAATTTATTGTGTATATTATTTATTTTTTCTCTTTTGATTTCCCTTTTTTTTTCTAAGCACATGACAAAAATTTAAATATTTTATATAGAAAAAAGTGAAATTTGCTTAAAAATGACCTAAAGTGTCATTT